>NZ_DDGR01000022.1:32405-172912 GCF_002337775.1 Sphingobacterium sp. UBA1897 | reverse complement strand
GGGCTTTTTCTTATTAATAACCTGGATTTTGAATTAGTTTAGTATTTCTATTTATCTCATCTCTGTGTATAGAGGTAAAATACATTTTGTCGTCCCAACTTCTATTTTCAATTCCTGGATCAATATTTGAAACAGCATAGGTATAGGTGTAATTCTCTGGATTATATTGGTAAAGAGTCACATTTTTACCAGCCTTAAGGGTTCCCGTGATATTTATAATGTTCGCCTTTCTGCCTAATGTCTCAGAAGCAATCATCCAACGCCTAGCGTCAAAAAAGCGATGTTCTTCGTAAGCTAGCTCAATCCGGCGCTCGTTTCTATAGCGTGCTTTTAATGCCATACCCGTTTCGCTTGTGGATATTGCGGGCATTCCTGCTCTGAATCGGATTTTATTTAACCATATTTTAGCTTCATTCTCTTCCCCTAATTCAATACATGCTTCTACATAGTTCAATATCGCTTCCGTATAGCGAAACATTGGCCAAGGAATACGTTGTCGTGTATTTTGATCTTCCATTGTAGGATCTGGATCTGTAAATTTACGAATATAATACCCCGTCCTCGAACCATTCCAGTCTTCAATTGGACTCTTTCTTGTATCGAGACCAAATTGAATAACCTTCTGTCCTTTCGCATTAATTACTTCGTATTGTCCAGTTTGAATTTGATTTGCCTTATCTCTTTCAGCAACATCTGCTGTCCTGGGCTTCCAATCTGCACCATCATATAAAATCGTTGCCTTTAAACGTGGGTCGCGGTTTTGATAGGGGCTTGCGGCCATAGAAGGATTGGACCAATCAAATTTTTGGCCATTACTAGTCTCATAGTCGTCTACCAATAGCTGAATCGGTGTATTTCCTGCCCAGTTATGATAACCATTTGGCCCGTTGTCACGTCCTACCCAACCACCTCGCTCGTCTTTTTCATCAATAAAGAATCGACCTAAAATTATATCTTTTCCAGCTGTAAAATCAACGGTCTTACTACCCCCTCCTAATGATACAGCCATATAGTTGGCCGTTCCCTCACTAGGTGACGCTGGTTGAGTCAAGTCTAACTTATAGGCGAATTCTGTATGATCCAATACGGCTTTTGCTGCAGTTTTTGCTTTAGTCCAGCGTTCCATTTGACTACCATTGGTATACATTAGATACTCGGGATTTTTATATGCTGCTAATAAGGTAGATTTTGCTTTTGCTTTACTTCCATCATGGAGGTCACTGGCAGCATATAATAGCACTCTTGACTTTAAGGCCAATACAGCGGTTTCATTTGCACGTCCCTTTGCCGATGAAATACCCTTTAGCAAAAGAGCTGCACTATCGAGATCTTTCACGATCGCATTGACACACTCCTCATAGCTGTTTCTTGGCACCATATAGTCTTTATCATTCAATGTATAGATCTTATTATCAATCGGTATACCTCCATAAAAACGTAACAGCTGTTGATAATAATACCCACGTAGGAAATACGCCTCGCCTAAAAGCTTGCCAGCCTTTGCTTTGTCAAACTTGGGTGAGCTTAAATTAGCAATGGCGATATTTGTTGCCCGTATACGCGTATACATACGTCCATATTCATAAGTATCCATTATATAGCCTTGATCAGCTGGATTTGATCGAGATTCGGTGACAGTATTTATCCCGCGATTAGGGTGTGTAAATAAAGCCTCATCTGTCATGGACGCCATTTCCTGTTCATAAAAGCCTCCTACTCCAAAGCCGTTATAGATTTCTGTCACGAAAGCCTCAGACAACCCAGCATCCGACCAAACAATCTCCTGTGGCACTTCACTGAGTGGCTTTGTACTTACAAAATCGTCATTACAAGCTTGTAATGAAGCAGAAAGTACAAATAGTATAAGTGATATATTCTTAATTTTTTTCATTTTTTTTTCTTAGTTAAGTTCTTGCGATAACAGCTGGTTAGAACGATAATAATGCGCCGACATTAATCAATCTCGCCTGCGGATAATATTGGCCCAACGCATTCACAGCTTCTGGATCGTACATTTTTATCTTACTCCAAGTAATGAGGTTCATCCCATTTGCATAGAGACGTAATGAATCAATACCAATTTTGCTACAAATACTTGAGGCTAAATTATACCCCAATTCTACGTTTTTCAACCTTAGATAATCTGTACTGCGCATCCAATAGGTGTTGTTATAGGAATAATATTGATTACCACGATCTGTCAAACGGGGGTATACACTGCTCGGGTTACTAATGCTCCAGCGTTTATCGTAGAACTCTTCTACAAAATTTCCGATAGAACCCGATTCATCCGTGCCTACACGTATCTCTCCACCTGTAGCTCCCTGAAATAGTACCGATAGATCAAAGTCTTTATAAGTTAAGCTAAAATTGAACCCGCCCTGGAACGTAGGATCACTATTTTTGTCACGTCTAACTTTATCATCTGGTGTTATTTTTCCATCACCATTGAAATCTTGATACTTCATGTCTCCTGGACGTAAAGTTTTTGTAATGGCGCTGTAATCCAACTTATTGTTGGCAATGTCTTCCATGTCACGGAATACGCCATCATAAACATAATAAATATCCGTTTTGATAGGTTTACCTGTGCTTTGTTGCCATGCTGGCGCGCCAGGAGCTTCATCCCAGAAGATAATTTTGTTTTTCGCATAACCACCATTGACACCTACAGTATAGCCCAAATCTCCCACTTTACCACGGTAACCTAAATTAAACTCCCAGCCCTTATTATCCACTTTACCAATATTTTCTGCTGGCAATGTCATCCCTGTACTTTGCGGTATGGAAGCATTTTTCCGCCATAGAATAGAATTGCGACGATTTTTAAAGATGTCAAACTCGAAATTTAACTTTCCTTGCAAAAACTGAAAATCAAATCCAAGATTATAATTATTGGCGACCTCCCAAGTAATCATTTCGTTCGGAACGCGGCTTTCATAAAGAGTCTTAGCTAGTTTATCGTTGACGATATAGGTTCCAAAAGAATAGGTTGAAAAATACTGATATTCTTGTAACTTGTCATCATAATAGATGTTGTCATTCCCCATCTGGCCATAGGAGGCACGTATCTTGAAATAATTAATTACAGGTACATTTTCCTTCCAGAAATTTTCTTCCGATACGACCCAGCCCGCCATAGCACCTGGGAAAAATCCAAATCTTTCACTTTCAGGGAACATATACGAGCCGTCATAACGCCACAGAAATTCCGCGATGTATTTACTTTTGTAATTATAGCCGAATCGACCAAAGTAATTTAACCTTGCTCTTTTCCATGCAGATCCGTCATTATTTTTTTCCTGTTCTCCACCCGCGAAAAGATAATCGATGGCATTTGAAAGAAAATAGCGACGATATGCACTAAATTTATCATTATCGATTGTTTCTCTGTTGATACCAGCAATAGCATTCACTTGATGGTCACCAAATTTTCGGTCAAAGCTCAAGATCCCTCCAAGCAAGATATTTAGCTGATCTTCATTACTTTGATTTAAATTTGGGTCGGCAGGACCGCGTCTTCCCGGAACCAGTTGTGGTGTAGTACCATCCGCTTCATAGGCCCCTTGCCAAGAATATAATGTCCAGGGTGTAACCCATGTTTTTTGATTTTTTACATATTTGTCAACAGAGGCATTCAATGTTAATTTAAGGCCATCTATCCATGGATTTGTAATCTCAACCTGCCCATTTGTTTGAAAATAGTAGCGTTTATCGTGATCGTAGCCTGTCGCATTAGTGGTAATTACCACCGGATTTTCGCCATTTTCGATATCTGGTCCTGGCATTCCATTGGGCCAAATTGCTGGTTGTGTCGGATTTCCCCGCATCAACATCCTAAAGACAGTACCAGCACTCTTAGTAGGGAAATTCCGATTTTCCTGTCTTCCTAAAACACCAAATTGTGTTTTGATATACTGGCTGATATTAGCATCTAGATTAATCCTTAAATCATATTGTTTATATCCTGTAGCCGAGTTCTTATAATAGGCATCTTGATTTTGATACCCCAGAGACATCAAGTATTTAACATCTTCAGTACCACCGTTGATCTGCAAATTATGACGTTGTTGGGGTGACCAATCTTTTAATGTCGCCTTATACCAGTCCGTATTCGGATGTCCCCAAGGATCTGATCCATCCTTGAACTTTTGGATATCTTGCGGTTTAAATGGCGCATCTAATACTCCGCCCCCCTGCTTATTGTAACTACCTTTATCATTGATAGCGGTGTAAGCCGCAGACCATTCTTCAACAGGTAGGTTATAAATCTCCAACTCATTACGGATCTCAGCAAATTGAGCTGCATTGGTCAATTTAGGTATTACAGTCGGCTGAGAATATCCCTGATTAAAAGTATAAGAAAACTGAGGCTTTCCTGTCTTTCCTCTTCTTGTCGTCACAAGGATAACCCCATTTGCTGCCCGGGCACCATAAATAGCAGCGGATGCATCCTTTAAAACCGAGATATTTTCTATATCGCGGGGATTGATCCGGTCGATTCCGCCTTCCCGTGCAGGAACCCCATCGATAACGACCAGAGGACTGCTATTTCCTAATGTATTCGTACCCCGTATTTTGATATTGGAACCATCGTATCCAGGCTCAGCGCTTCCATTGGTCGCTGTAACTCCCGGTACTCGTCCTGTTAATGCATTGGAAACGTTCAACGCCGGAGATTGAGCAAGGTCACTTCCCTTGACAGTAGCTACAGCACCTGTAACCGTTTCCTTACGTTGTTTCCCGTAACCAACAACAACGACTTCTTCGAGATTGGATTCCGAATTCAAAAGCGTGACATCTATCGCATGCCGTCCTTTAACAGATTCATCCATAGACTGCTTACCCACCATCCTAAAATTAATGATCGCATTCATAGGGACCTTATCCAACTTGTACTTACCTTGACTGTCGGTTTTTGTTACAAGGTTCGTTCCATTTACAGATACTGTTACTCCAGGAATAGGAATTCCTGTTTCATCATGTACAGTTCCGGAAACGCTTTGCTCCTGTTGAAAGAGAATTCCATAGCTTGCGAGGGTTGCAGCATCAACGATTTGAGGACTCAGGGCCACTAAAGAGCACAACGATCCAGTCCAAAACGCTCTCTTCCATTGATTTGAGAAATAATGGCAGTTAATCATAAAAACTGTTTAATTGTTTAAATTTTGTGTTTAATTAGTTATTTTTTTACTCCTTAAAGACATATCGGTTTAGGCGTCTTATCAGAAGTGGTTTATAATTGTTTATCTAACATGAAAATACGAAAATAAATATACAAAGCAAGTGTTAATTTTACACTATTTAACACTTTAACTTTAATAAGCTGAAAATAAATAGTTTGCAAAAATAAAAATGGTTCGCCTTATTTTTCGATCAGGTATAAAACAACCTTATTAGGATGATACCTTGTACAAAAACGCTAACTGCTCGTCTTTAAAAGAAATTTCTGACAGAAAAGTATACTCTAGTAAATCGAAAGTATATTATCAATTTTTTAAATAATAATATGCATCTTTATTCCTTATAATTAGATCTATAATTGATTGTTTTAAAACAACTATGTGTGTACAAACAATGGAGCTCAATACGGATCTATTAATAGCAAAGAAATAGTTATATCTACGAACAAAACTATGCACATAAAAATCAGGCAAGAAAAGTCAAGTGATCCAACTATTGTATTCGAACTGATCCGACTCGCTTTTGAAAACGAACAGTATAGCGATCATCAAGAGCACATTCTAGTAGAAAAACTGAGAAAGAGAGCGGAATTTATACCACAACTGTCCATGGTAGCAGAGGTTGAGGGAGAAATATTAGGCTACATCCTCCTGACAAAGGTGCAGATTATTGATAAAGAGAATCAAAAAGTTTTCGATTCTCTTGCCTTGGCTCCTGTCGCTGTGCTGCCTCTGTTTCAAGGAAAAGGAATTGGCGGAAAATTAATTCTTGGCGCCCATCAGATTGCAAAAAAATTGGGTTTTGGATCGGTAGTTGTGCTCGGACATGCAGACTATTATCCTAAATTTGGATATGTACCTGCATCAGTCTATGGTATAAAATTTCCATTTGATGTTCCTGATGAAAATTGTATGATAAAAGAACTGACAGACAATTCCTTAAAAGGTATACAGGGCACTGTCCATTATCCAGAAGAGTTTGGTGTTATTTCATAAACCAAACTCTTCATTATGATTTGATGCTAATTAACAATTCTATTTAATATTTAATCGGATAGTCTTGCATAAATTCAAACTGATAACCATCTTTTTTCAATGCATCTATTAAAGAAGACAACTCCTGCTGTCCCTTTTGCGTTTGAAACATATCATCATGCATCAAGAAAACAACATTATTAGGCACCATTGAGCTTTTATTGTTCATGTAATTCCGAATGTGTGACAAAGTAGACTCCTGGCTTTGTATAGGTGCACCAGTGATGCTATTAAGCCGCCACTCGACATCCCAACCATAAATTGTATATCCGTTCTTATGCAATAGATCGGCGGTACTGGATCCATTCTTAAGGTCGATCTTACGAACATCATCATATATCCAAATATTCCTGCCCGGAAGTCGAACGATCTTATGTTTTAGATTGAGATCTTTTTCATTCTTTTCAAAATCAGCAAATGCATTTTGGGGGTTATTATAAAATCGAGAATACTGATTGTTTGCATGTGTATAGCTATGATTATAACAGGCTATAAGCGGATTGGATTCATAACGGGCAAGATCGCGTTTCCTCCCTTTGCTCATATTAGCGTGCTTACCAATCAAGAATACACTCACTTTAATGTTTTTTTCTTTCGCAATAGAATCAATAAAGGCACTACCAATCAATGGTCCGTCATCGAAAGTCAGGTAGATATGTTTTGGATACGCATTAAATGCTTTCCGCAGGGAATCCTTAAGTTCACGTTTTTGTTGTTTGATCGGAACAGGATGCAAGCTATCTACTGTAAATTGAATCTGATTTTTCTGAAGTGAATCCCACCTATTTAACAAATGTGGTATTTTTTCCTTAACAACCAATTTTTCCGTAAGTGTGTCCTTCAGCTCGCCTTTTCCCAAGACTTTGTTTGAAAAATCCTTACATGCGGTTACACTAAACATTGTACTACAAATGAAAAGTACCACAAACAACCTACTACACTTCATATCAATCGCTATAACTTTAATGAATTTCTTTTTTCAAAATTACTACAAAAACCTATTTATTAACCATAAAATCTTACAAATCCCTACTTTCAGGGATAAGGTTAGTAACCTTCAACAATCCCGTATACCTCTTTTTATGGCTTCAGTTTTTATTATAAATCCGATATAAGAAACAATCGTGCCACTTTTTTCGACAGTTGGTCCTATTTCTTTTTAAAAAATAGTGCTTTGTTATATTCAAAATTCATGCGCGCTATATTCAAAACTGATATACCTTGTGGGCATTCCACCTCGCAGGCTTCTGTATTCGTGCAGTGACCAAATGACTCCAAATCCATTTGCTTCACCATATTTAAAACACGTTCACTGCGCTCTTCTTTTCCCTGTGGAAGCAAAGCCATATGGGTAATCTTTGCGGAGGTAAATAATGCAGCACTACCATTTTTACACGTTGCAACACAAGCACCACAACCAATACAGGCCGCTGAGTCAAATGCTGACTCAGCTAACTCATGAGAAATAGGGATCACTGTAGCATCTGGGGCTTGACCAGTATTGATGGATACAAATCCCCCAGAAGAAATAATTCGGTCAAATGCCGAACGGTCCACTTTCAAATCCTTTTTAACCTGAAATGCTGCTGATCGAAAAGGTTCGATAAGAATCGTATCATTATCTTTGAATGAACGTAAATGTAGCTGACAGGTGGTCGTATGCTTAAGAGGTCCATGTGCGATGCCATTGATCATCATACCGCATTGCCCACAGATCCCTTCACGACAATCATGGTCAAACTCTACAGGGTCGTCTCCATGCGTAATAAGCTGTTCATTCAGGGTATCCAACATCTCCAAAAACGACATATGTGGATTGAGATCTGTTAAGGTGTAAGTAACTAATTTTCCTGTAGCGTTGCGATCTTTTTGCCGCCATATTTTAAGGTGTAAATCCATAATCGTTCTATTTATTTATAGCTCCTTACAGTTGGTTGTATCTCTTCAAAAATTAATGGTTCCCGAATTAGCTCAGGTTCTTGCCCCTCTCCCTTCCAGGCCCAAGCGGAAATAAACTGGTATTCAGCGTCATTCCGTAATGCCTCCCCATCTGCAGTCTGATATTCCTCCCGGAAATGTGCCCCACAGGATTCGTTCCGCGTCAACGCATCATAACACATCAATTCTCCAATTTCAAAGTAATCGGCTACACGTCCAGCTTTTTCCAGTTCCGTATTTAAGGTATTGGCTTCACCACTAACAATAACATCTTTATAAAACTCTTGCTTCAACCTATTAATCTCCACAATAGCATGACGGAGGCCTTTCTCATTACGCGCGAGCCCACAATAGTCATAGAGTATTTTACCCAGTGTTTTATGAAAATAATCCACGGTTTTACTGCCTTTAATCTTTAAAAATCGATCAATTTGTGCACGAACACCTACCTCTGCACGTTCAAACTCAATATGGTCTGTAGAAATTTTTCCCGTGTGAATATCGTTTGCCAAATAATTTGCAATCGTATAGGGCGCAATAAAATAACCATCCACAGAGGCTTGGAGTAAGGAATTGGCACCCAATCTATTTGCACCGTGATCTGCAAAATTAGCTTCACCTAACGCAAATAAGCCCGGCAGGCTTGTCATCAGCTCATAATCTATCCATAATCCCCCCATTGAAAAATGCGCGGAAGGTGAAATCATCATCGGTTCTTTATAAGCATCATATCCCGTGATCTTTTCATACATATCGAACAGATTACCATATTTCTCTTGTATTTTTTGTTTCCCCTGTTCTCTAATAGCTTTCGCAAAATCAAGGTAAACAGCATTTTTAAGTGGACCAATCCCAAAGCCAGCATCAATCCGTTCTTTGGCCGCTCGAGATGAAATGTCCCTTGGAGCAAGATTACCAAATGCCGGATAACGACGTTCTAAATAGTAATCTCTCTCTTCCTCAGGAATAGCGTTTGGTTCCCGCTTCTCATCTTCTTTCAAGGGAACCCAAATCCTTCCGTCATTACGTAACGACTCTGACATTAGTGTTAATTTAGACTGATAATCGCCGGACTGCGGCAACGAAGTTGGATGAATCTGAATCCAGCTCGGGGAGGCCATTAATGCCCCCTTCTTGTGTGCCCGCCAAATGGCAGAGCCATTACAGCCCATTGCTAGTGTCGATAGATAATAAATTTTACCATACCCTCCGGTTGCCAATATAACGGTATGTGCAGCGTGTCGTTCAAGCTCCCCTGTATCAAGATTTCGAACAATAACGCCTCGGGCCTTTCCATCTATTACGACGATGTCGAGCATTTCATGTCTGGAGAAAAGCTGTACGGCACCTTTGCCGACCTGACGCATAAGTGCCTGATACGCTCCCAAAAGAAGCTGCTGTCCAGTTTGACCTCTCGCATAGAATGTACGACTTACCTGTACACCTCCAAAAGATCGATTGTTCAGATAGCCTCCATATTCACGACCGAAAGGAACACCCTGTGCAACTGCCTGGTCGATTAAATTGAGCGAACATTCGGCCATACGATAGACATTGGCCTCACGGGCACGAAAATCACCGCCCTTTAGCGTATCAACAAACATACGATAAACACTGTCCCCGTCATTTTTATAATTTTTTGCAGCATTTACACCACCTTGAGCAGCCACAGAATGTGCCCTTCTCGGACTATCCTGAAAGCAGAAGGATTTTACCTGGTATCCCATCTCCCCAAGAGAAGCCGCGATGGAGCTACCTGCCAGTCCGGTTCCGATAACGATAACATCCAGTTTTTTACGATTTGCAGGATTAACAAGCTTGGCAGTCTTTTTATAACGGGTCCATTTTTGATCCAATGGTCCATCCGGTATTTTTGAATTTAATGTCATAACTTCTCCCCCTTATTTAACTGTAAAAAATATATAAATAGGCATCAAAGCAAAACCAATGCTGATGATGACCGAATAGCTGATACCAATAATCTTAAACCATTTAACAAATTTGGGATGGAATAAGCCTAAAGTTCGAATCGCACTATGAATCCCATGAATAAGATGATAACACAAGGCAACCATCGATAAAACGTAAATAAGAACATACCACCATTGCTGAAAAACCTCGATTACAAGTACATATAAATCCTTGTTACCGCGTTCATCAAGTGGAGGAGCGCCAAATTTGTACACGTACCAAAAATTCTGGAAATGGATAACTAAAAAAATGAGGATCAGGGTCCCTAAAATCCCCATATTGCGCGAATACCACTTACTTGCTCTTCCCCGATGATCTGAAACATAGTGGGCACCGGTCTTTTTATTCTTTACGGTGATGATCAATCCGTCCAACGCATGCAAAATAATGCTGGCATAGAGTACGTAAGAAATAATTTTGATCAAGATATTGCCTGCCAAAAAATGGGAGTAGGCATTAAATTGTAGATGTGCTTGTTCCTGCGGTAAGAATAGCTGTAAGTTCCCTAGAAAGTGAATCAGTAAAAAGAACGCTAAAAATAAACCCGTCAGACACATAAGCATCTTCTTTGACAATGTAGATAACATAATAAGATCTTAATTTTAATAATAGCCTATAACCTTCATCCACAATCCACCAACGCCCATATAAATCACCAATAACACGATACCAATTTCCAGTCCACGCAGCCACCATGATTTTAAATCGACATATCCGCTTCCAAAAAATACCGGTGCAGGACCGTGGCCATAATGTGTCAAAACACCATAGATGGAACCCAAGAATCCAAGCATCATTGCAAGCAGCATTGGCGGAATACCCAAAGAAACACCAACCCCCAACAAGGCCGCATACATAGCCGCAACATGGGCGGTAGCACTCGCAAAAATGTAGTGACTAAAGAAATAAACAAGAATGATTACCGGAAAGGCTATTTGCCAACTTAAATCACCAATCTGTACTTTGATCAGGTCGCTAAACCAGCCGATAAAGCCAAGCTCATTTAAGGAACTGGCCATCATAACCAAAACAGCAAACCAAACAATCGTATCCCATGCTCCTTTTTCGGCTTTAACATCCTCCCAGGTCAATACAGAGGTCAGTAAAAGTAGTGTCAAACCGATGAAGGCTGTGGTTGTCGCATCAATTGAAAAAGAACCACCAAAAATCCATAATGCCAATAAGATAAAGAACGCCAAAAGCATTAACCATTCATTCCTGGAAATTGGTCCCATCTCTTTTAATTTCTGCGCCGCCATCTTAGGTGCATCACCTGTTTTTTTCAATTCAGGTGGATATAACTTATAAAGAACAAGCGGTACTACAAAAAATGCGACAATACCGGGTATAAATCCAGCAATCGCCCAGGACATCCAGGTAATATCAATTCCTAGGTTCGCAGCAAATTTTTGACACATTGGATTACTGGCCGTTCCCGTCAAAAACATCGAAGAAGCAATTAGATTCATATAATAACTATTTAAAGTTAGATAGGATCCCAATTTTCGATGTGTCTCTGGCTTATCTGGAACAGAATCAAAACTAATTGCCATCGATTTCATGATGGGATAAATAATCCCTCCCCCTCGGGCTGTATTACTGGGAATAGCCGGAGCCAAACAAACATCCGCCAAGCCCAATCCATAAGCAAGTCCTAATGAACTCTTTCCAAAAACTCGAATAAAAAGAAAGGCAATTCGATTTCCCAGTCCTGTTTTAATAAAACCCCGGGCAATGAAAAAGGAGATACCAATCAACCAAATTACCTTATCTCCGAAACCCGTCAAAGCTTTAGTAATCGACTTACCCGCATCTCCAGGGGCTAATACTTGTGTCAGGGCCGTAAACGCGATGGCCATCATACACATGGTACCCATAGGAGCTGCTTTTAAAATAATCCCAAGAATGGTTGCGGCGAAAATTGCAAATAAATGCCAGGCTTCTGGACTGACGCCTTTCGGTATTGGGATAAACCATAAAATGAGTGCTACTAGAAAAGTAATGGCAACATTTTTAATACTGATTTCTTTCATGATAAACGTAGTTTAATAGATTAGAATCGACTTTGTACTTGAACAATAAATAAATTTTTGTTGAATTCGCTGGTATTCTCAGTCTGCTTTTTATATCGGTCCAATTGAAGTCCCAACTGTATCCTTGCACCATAATTTTTTAAAAATTCCAAACCAAACATCGGTGTATATGTTTGTCGCGCATTTGCATTGAGTTTGTAATTTGGGTCAATATACTCATATCGACAAGATAGCTCGAAAGCACTTAAATTGAAATAATTTACTTCATATCTTAAGTTGGGTAGAAAATAGATACCGCGGACCAAATAGTCACTCAACTTGGATGTTCGCGCACTTTCTTCCAAAGAATAATACAGGTTATGATTGATCGCCTGTTTTGCTTCCAGTTGCATATCAAGATTCCATCGTTTGCCAAAACTAACATTACCCGTTAGATCTACCCCCAATGCATGTACCTGTTTCTTCATCACATCGCCAACGCCACCATTAAGCCCTAAATTAACACCGTACTTCTTTGAAAGTCCAAAAACAAGACGAGTGGCATATTGCTTACCATTATCGTTATCAACAACTTGATTCTTCCCGTTCCCATTCACCACAGATAAGGAATAACTAAAGGGCATATCACCTAACGTAGTCTCGCCTGTCGCAGCAACCCCGATTTGAAAACTTGCCCAACCTAATTTACCGAATTCAAGATACTGGTTCGACCAGTCCAAAGATTTGATGATGTCAATAGGATAAGTTTCCTCGATGCCAAACCAAGGACGAAATTGGCCCACTGTGATTGCCAATTTGGGACTAAATGTATATTTCAAGTAGGCATTTTCGAGCACTTTTGTTTTGGGATCACTTTTGAAATCTGCGAGGTTAGCTAATACGGCAACTTCAGTACGCTTACTAATTTGAGCGCGCATCTGTACCCGCATATATTTCACCATAAAATTGTTATCCGTACCTGAACCATCACTGTGATGTAGCCCATTGACATCAACATCTTTTGTCGCACTAACAAGGTAACGGGCCTGAAACAAACCTTTCACCTGAAGCTTGGGATAAGTCGTGTCATCTTTTTTTTGTTGCACAGAATCAACTTTATTTTCTTGTACAGTACCTGGTTCTTGCCCTTTGACCAAGGTATGGCTCAATAAACATGCAATTGAAATTGGAATGTAGCGTTTCTTCATACTTAAACAATTTTATTCTTAGCCAGTAGCCCAGCTCACTTCTCATTGTTAATAATCTTGTCGTTTAAATCTAATGTTGTATTATCAACACATAGCTTTAAAAAATGTTTTGTTATTCTAATAAAATTTAATAACTGTAAGAAAATCAAACTGATTAAAAAAAGATCAGGTATAAATTCCACGTTTTTATGTAATTTCACAAGCGAATTTCAATACAATCTAAATTTAAAACCTATAGATTGATCTTTTTATGAATTTTGAACTTCATAAAAAAACTTCATCATTTAAATATGTAATACATTTTAGAATCGATAAATATATTATGAAAGAAAAACTAATCAGAACATGCTTTATTGGCCTTGCGCTCCTTTTGATCCAAAGCTTTTCAGTATCAAGCGTTCAGGCTACAGACAAAGAAAAACCCGCTATGTTTTGGACCTGGCTAGATTACAACGCCAAAACAAACTTTGATTCTATTTGCCGTGAGATGAATTATCTAGGTATCGATGGCGTGATGTTAAATGCTGCTAGTCCAGATGAGTATCGTGTAGCGATTCCTATTGCAAAAAAATACGGAATCCAGGTTATAGCCTGGCTTTGGACGATGAATCTGGAACACGACAGAGATAAAATACTTAAAGAGCATCCAGATTGGTTCAGTGTCAATCGCAATGGAAAAAGTCTCGCAGATACCACTGCATACGTTGGTTATTATAAATTTTTATCGCCTGTAGTACCAGGAGTAAAAGAATATATCAAAAAGAAAATTGAATCCTATTGTGAAGTTGAGGGATTGGAGGGTATCTCTATTGACTACAATCGTTATGTGGATGTTGTCCTCCCCACAACCCTTTGGCCTAAATACAATATTGTCCAAGATCGCGAGTATCCCGCTTGGGATTACGGATACCATCCCATTGCTATAGAAAAATTTAAAAAACAACATGGCTATGACCCTCGTGCACAAAAAGATCCATCGAAAGATCTCAAATGGCGCCAATTTCGTTGCGATCAGATAACAGATATCGCCAATATGATTGCAGAAATTGTTCATTCTCATGGCAAAACAATGGCGGCATCCCCTTTCCCGACCCCCAAAATGGCTTCACGTATGGTACGTCAAGATTGGGGTAAGTGGAATTTAGATGTTGTTTTTCCGATGGTGTACAGCAATTTTTATACAGAAGATCCAAGCTTTATTAGCGATTGTACCTTAGAAAATGTGCGCGACAAAGGTGCAAATACGACCCTATATTGTGGGTTGATGGCTAAAAATAATGAGGAAATATTTACCGATATGGATGAAGCGCTAAATAATGGTGCGCAGGGAATTTCTATTTTTACCATCCATAGCTTAAAAGATCCTCAAATCAAGGAAAAATTCAGAGCCTATACAGCTGCTGCGAAAGCGAGAAAAGCTCAAAATAATGGAACTTTAACACGCTTGGCACACGTGAAAATTGAAAATAATCCCTTCAAAAAAGAAGGAATCATGAAATTAATCAACCAAAAGATACAAGATTTGGTCCGTTCAGAAAACCCTGCTGCGAGCCCGATAGCATTATCAAAATATAAAAAAATAGATGCATATGATGTGACTCAAAAATACCTGGTTACTGATAAAGTGAGCAAAAAGAATTTTTACGTCACCTTCTTTTTCTATGGCGGTATACTTTCCGGTTGGAATGTTGATCCAGCTCCAAATGCAGCCTAAGGGATGACCTACTAGGAAGAGGTGCTAAAATGTTATCTATTTAGCACCTCTTTTCTTTTTAATACACTGTTCCCTATCTTTGGAACGAACAAATAATTAAAAAATGAGAAAAAATGTTAGGTTGGTAGCCTGTGTTATAGGCTTGATATGTTGTGGATCAATTCCTGTCGCCTTTGCTCAAAATAGCATTCAAAATCAGCAGGGTGCTAAAACCGCGATTATTGATAAAGCATTATTGGATAAAATATTGGATAAAAATAGACAGTCATTCAAAGAAGGTAAAGTGGCCGATTATATTCCGGAATTGGGTAAAGCCAACGCATCGTCCATTGCTCTTTCGGTTGTAAATAGTGATGGAACAATCGTTAGTATCGGAGATGTGCAACAAAGATTTACAATTCAGAGTATTTCAAAAATTGTTTCATTAATGGTCGCTGTATTGGAAAACGGAGAACGAAATATTTTTGATAAAATGGGGTACTTTGGTACAGACAAACCTTTCAATCATTTTGCGAATTTGGAAACATCGGGTAAACCGCTCAATCCAATGATGAACGCTGGCGCCATTTTAACGACATCGCTTATTAAAGGAACAGGTGAGGAACCTTTTCTTAAAATACTCAATATGATTCGTTTTATAACAAATAATGAAAAGATTGATTATAGTAAATCCGTATATAATTCGGAACGGGAGACTGGAAATCGAAACAGAGGTATGTTCTATCTGATGCGCAACAATGGACTCATTGATGGTGAAGGTGAAGATAAACTAAATAATTATTTTAAGCAGTGCTCAATTGAGATAACCGCAGAGGATCTAGCTAAAATAGGTTTCTTTTTTGCCAATCATTGCGTGCGCTATGATGGAAATAAGCAATACAATAATCCAAGTCTATCTCAGCTAGTTCAATCACAAATGCTCATTGCAGGAATGTACGAATTTAGCGGCGAATATGCCAGAACTGTGGGACTTCCAAGTAAATCGGGCGTTGGTGGCGGAATCGCAGTAAGTGTACCGAATAAAATGGGTATAGGAGCCTATAGTCCAGCCTTGGATCAACACGGTAACTCGGTAGCCGCTTATCGCATGATATTAGATTTGGTGAAAGAGAAATCACTGAGCCTCTTTTATTAACCTTAGTAAATTCTAGTTAACTATAACATGATACGGACAGAACCAATCATCGCAGTGGATAACGTTCCCAAAAGCTCACAATTCTACCAAAAGCTTTTAGGCTGTGCGAGTCAACATGGAGGAGAAACATTTGAAATTCTCACGGATAACGGAACTGTTATTCTCTGTTTACACAAATGGGGTGAACATGATCACCCTACTATGCGGAATCAAATACATGCAGGGAATGGATTCATATTATTCTTTAGGGTAGATAATTTAAAGCAAATTTTCGAAAACGCTACTTTGCTAAATGCAGTCATAGAGAAAGATATACATTACAATGAGAATTCTTTGAAGGATCAATTTATCCTACGTGACCCCGACAATTATTACCTAATTGTATCAGCCTAGTCAGATTTATTTGTTTGTCGATCGCATGTTTGATTGTATTCATCAGTTAAAAAAGTCCGTTCTTAAACCAGTTTAACTTTTGTGTTGAATGTTTGATGCAACTTTGTCTTATCAAAATTTAAAACAATGACCACACGATTTAATATTGCAAAAGTAGATGCAACCGCCTATAAGGCGATGATGGGATTGGAAACATATCTCAACGATATTTTTTTAAATCCTATTCAAAAGGAACTCATAAAAATACGTGCTTCACAGATCAATGGCTGTGCCTTTTGCTTAGATATGCACACAAAGGAT
This sequence comes from Sphingobacterium sp. UBA1897, assembly GCF_002337775.1. Taxonomy (NCBI): domain Bacteria; kingdom Pseudomonadati; phylum Bacteroidota; class Sphingobacteriia; order Sphingobacteriales; family Sphingobacteriaceae; genus Sphingobacterium; species Sphingobacterium sp. UBA1897. The sequence continues at coordinate 156,023 of NZ_DDGR01000022.1, read as the reverse complement.
GCGCTGAAGTATGGTGAAACTCCACAAAGGATATTTTTATTAAATGCCTGGCGGGAAACGGATCTATTCACCAAGGAAGAACAGATATTGTTGGAGATGACAGAAGAGATCACATTGATACATCAAAAGGGATTGACAGAAAGCACTTTTCAAAAAGCAAAAGAAATATTTGAAGAAAAGGAGATTGCACAGATTATTATGGCAATTATTACCATAAATGCGTGGAATAGAATTGGCATCAGCACGCATTTGGAACTATTAAAGTAGTTTTAGGCGCTTTCGCAAAAAAGCCTTGTCCAATATTGGACAAGGCTTTTTCATTTACAAATAATTTCCTTTTATTTTCCTGTTAAAATCCCAATTATCATTTATCTTTATTAGGAAAACCTATATAAATACATGATTATGAAAATTATAAAAAAAATCCTAATTGTTTTAGCGATCATCATCGCTATCCCATTAATTACAGCGATCTTCGTCAGTAAAGACTTCTCGGCCCAAAGTGAGATCACGATCGATAAGCCAAAGCAGGAAGTGTTCAACTATGTAAAAATGCTTAAGAACCAAGATAACTTTGGTGTATGGCAACTCTCAGATCCCCAAATGAAAAAAACTGAACAGGGTGTAGATGGTCAAGTTGGCTATAAATCCAGCTGGGATGGTAAGAAAGTTGGTAAAGGTTCACAGACTATTACAAAAATAGTCGATGGCGAAACGATCGAAACATCCCTCGATTTCGGCATGGGTGAACCAGCCAAGGGTTATTTCATCTTAAAAGAGATCTCGCCTAATCAAACCTCAGTGACTTGGGGTATTTCAGGAAAATCGCCCTATCCATGGAACTTTATGAATTTATTCATGAATATGAACAAAGATTTCGATCAAGGGCTGAAGAATCTAAAAAATAGACTAAAATAGAGACTATACAAAAGTAAAAAACGGTGGTTAAAATAAACTTTACTTTAACCACCGTTTCTTATTTTTAAAATGAACAAAATTTATCTTCTGCGCATTAAAATTCGTAGAATATACCAAAACAGCAACATTATTGATGAAAATAGCTGTAGGGCCGCCCCAACGTATTGTTCGTTGCCGTAACTATACTTCAGATTTTGAGTTTGGTAGAGTATGCTTCCGGAAGCAAGTGCAATCATTGCAACCGAGAACCATAATCCAAGTTCAAAACCAAAAATAGCTCCAGCGACAATTGCCCCCAAGGACAAGACCCCCCCAATTACCAGGATATTCCTGAGAAATGAAAAATCTTTATTGGATACAAATGCAACGACAGTAAGCCCAGTAAACAATGCCAAAGTCATTATACTTGCTTGATAAATGACACTAATTCCTTCGGTCATAAACACCGCCATAAAAATCATTGGGAGGAAGATGATCGCTTCCAGTACAATATAGAAAGCTAGTCCTAGATATTGGGTTTGACGGCTTTGCGAAAGTGTCCATCTTGATGAAAGTGTGGACCCTAACCAAAAACATCCCAATAAGAATAACCAAATAAATTTTCCGCTAACCATCCAAACGATAAAATCATAAGGGATCAATTTGATCAGCAAAGTTTCCAAAACGATAAATGCTAAAATCGAAAGCGCAACATGAAGATAGGTTTTTTTATAAAACACTCCCCTTTCAGCGTCATCATTGATAAGAATGTACTCTTGTGATTCCATAAAACAAATACGATTGATTAAATAACGATTAAAAATAAGCATTAATTCTATTTCCACAAGAAAGAAGTTTGCATAGGCTTATAAAAAAAGAACCCCGCCTAGCGGGGTCCATTCAAACAAACAACTTATTTCCAGCCTCCTCCCAAATCTTTATAGATATTGACAACAGCATTGAGCTGCTGCTTCTTCGTTTCTATCAATTCAAGTTTCGAATCCAGCACATCGCGTTGTGTCATCAAAACCTCCATATAGTCTGCCCTCGCTGATTTAAAGAGATCATTTGACACAGACACGGAATTATTCAGAACCTCAACTTCTTTTGTTTTGAAATCGTAGCTGCGCCCTAGGTTTTCAATATTAGAAAGTTGTGTAGAGACTTCTAAGTAAGCATTCAGAATTGTCTTCTCGTAATTATATACAGCCTGTATTTGTTTGGCGTTGGCCGTATTAAATTCCGCTTTAAGCCCATTTTTATTTATCAATGGTGCTGCAAGCTCCCCTATTATATTATATAAAACTGATTCAGGCATCTTAAATAGATAGGAAGGCTTGAATGCCTGTAAACCCAAAGCCGCCGAAATCTCCAAAGAAGGATAAAACTCTTTCCGCGCGATCTGTACGTCCAACTTCGCGGCAGCGAGCTCATACTCTGCCTCACGAATATCAGGTCTATTGCTCAGTAATTGGCTCGGTATGCCTGTTTGAACCTTCGCCGGGATCAAATCGACAAAATTGCTTTTGTCGCGTTTGATCTCTTGTGGAAAACGTCCCAATAGAAAATTAATACGGTTTTCAGTTTCTTTGATCTGCTGCCTCGTCTCAAATTCCATACCTTTGGTTTTCAATACTTCAGCTTCAAACTTTTGAACCGCCAGTTCTGTTACACGAGCAGCCTGCTTCTGCAATCGGATTACCGCAAGTGCATTGTCCTGTAGCTCGATATTCTGTTTGATAATGGTCAACTGATTGTCCAATGCCAGTAATTCATAATACGAACGGGCAACCTCGGCAATAAGGCTACTCAAGACAAAATTTTTCCCCTCTACCGTAGCAAGATAGCGGTTGAGTGCGGCTTGTTCAGAGTCCTTAAGTTTTTTCCAAACGTCGATTTCCCAGCTTGCATACGCACCAATTGTCAAATCTCCTAGTGGATCCGGCATTTCCTTTCCAGGAGCAATTTCTGTGCTGGCATCACCGGCCCCCTGGCTGGTATATCGCCCAACTTTTTCAACACCTCCTCCAGCACGTAAACCAACGGTAGGTTTCAACGCCCCTTTTCGTAAAAGAATATCATTCTTTGCGATTGCCAACTCCTGCAAAGTAACATTCAGTTCCTGATTGTTTTTTAACGCTGTATCTATTAATACAACTAGATTTGGATCAGTAAAAAATTCACGCCACTTAACCGATGCTGAATTTGTTGTGTCAGATTTATCTACGTCTGTAAATTGCTGCGGAACAAATTTATTCTCCTGTATTTGTGTCGCTTTCGGAACCTTACATCCCGTCACTGCTGCCGAAAGCGAAAATGCAATGACCCATTGTATTTTTCTGCGATTAGTCATTATTATCAAGTTCTTCAGTTAATGGATTTTCATCCTCGTGTTTAATAAGCTTACGTCTAGAGGCAATAGTTCCAAAGATATAGTACAAGCCTGGTATCACTAAAATACCGAACACTGTTCCAAACAACATACCTCCCGCTGCTGCTGTACCGATCGTACGGTTACCTATCGCCCCAGGACCAGATGCCATAACTAAGGGAATCAAGCCTGCGATAAAGGCAAATGATGTCATCAAGATAGGTCTAAACCTCACTTTTGCACCGTCCAAGGCTGCTTCGATGATACTCAATCCTTGCGAATGCCGCTGAGCAGCAAACTCAACAATCAACACGGCATTTTTACCAAGTAAACCTATGAGCATGACCAAAGCGACCTGTGCATAAATGTTGCTTTCCAATCCCAATAACTTCAATAATAGAAAGGCACCGAAGATCCCGATTGGTAAAGAAAGCAACACCGCAAAAGGCATAATAAAGCTCTCATATTGAGCGGAAAGTATCAAATAAACGAAACCAAGACAAATTAAGAAGATATAAATTGCCTGATTTCCACGACCTACCTGATCCTTGGAGATACCAGCCCAGTCAATGCCATAGCCCCGAGGTAACGTTTTGGCAGCGACTTCATTAATCACCTGAATGGCTTCACCACTACTGTAACCCGGTGCGGCAGAGCCTGAGATTTCGGACGCCATATACATATTGTGTCTGGTGATCTCAGAAAGACCGTAAACCTTTTCCATATGCATAAATGCTGAAAATGGAACCATCTCATCTTTTTCATTCTTCACATATAGCTTTAAGATATCTTCCGGCAAAGCCCTATATTGCGGCAAAGCCTGCACCATAACTTTATATTGGCGGTCGTACTTAATGAAGTTCGTTTCGTAATTACTACCAACCAAAGTCGAAAGCGTATTCAGCGCATTATCAATGGTAACACCCTTCTGTTGCGCCAGATCATTGTCTATATGCAACATATACTGCGGAAAACTCGCGCTGTAGAAGGTAAATACAGACGATAATTCAGGCCTCTTGTTCAACTCACGCACAAAATCCTTACTTACCGTTTCCATTTTCTTGTAGTCACCAGAACCTGCTTTGTCCAGAAGACGAAGCTCAAATCCACCCGCGGCACCATAGCCCGGTACGGCTGGTGGTTGGAAAAACTCGATAGACGCCCCTGGGATATTTTTGGCAGCAGCCTCTAGTTGCTCAATAATCTCTTGCGAGGATTCTTTACGTTCTTCCCAGCTTTTCAAGTTGATCAAACAAGTACCTGTATTTGCCCCGGTTCCTTCAGTCAGGATTTCATAACCAGCTAACGACGATACCGATTGTACACCATCAATGTTTTCAGCTTCTTTTTGCAATGTCTGGGCTGCTAAATTGGTTCGTTCCAATGTCGATCCTGGCGGCGTTTGAATAATGGCATAAATCATCCCCTGGTCTTCATTGGGGATAAAACCTGCAGGAACAGCATTATTCAAAAAGTAGGCTCCAATACAAAAACCAATTAATACTAAAAATGTAAACACCCGTTTATCCACTATCCCTTTCAACAAATAAACATATTTGTTGGACATCTTATCAAACAATCTATTGAAAGAATCAAGAAACTTATCGATAATGGATTTCTTTCTTGCCTTGCCATGATTATTCTTCAGCATGATCGCACATAATGCTGGAGTCAGTGTCAATGCCACAACACCCGATAGGATGATAGATGTTGCCATGGTAATGGAAAACTGCCGATAGAATATCCCTACGGGACCAGACATAAAGGCAACGGGGATAAAAACCGCCGCCATAAGAAAAGTGATCGCAACAATGGCACCGCTGATTTCATGCATCGCTTTTTTGGTTGCCTTATAGGCCGAAATATGAAGCTCTTCCATTTTGGCATGGACGGCTTCAATAACCACAATCGCATCATCCACAACCACACCAATGGCGAGCACCAATGCAAACAGGGTGATCAAGTTAATGGTAATTCCAAAAAATTGCATGAACAAAAATGATCCCACCAATGAAACCGGCACTGCAATGGTTGGAATCAAGGTCGAGCGCCAATCTCCTAAGAATAGAAAGACGACAATAGCAACAAGCACAAATGCTTCCAATAAAGTATGGACCACCTTTTCCATGGATGCATCCAAAAATTTTGAAACGTCATAGCTAATTTCGTAATCCAGCCCTTTAGGAAAAGATGCCTTCAATTCCTTCATTTTGCTTTTAACGTCTTGGATTACCTGAGAAGCATTACTTCCATAGGATTGTTTTAAGACAATCGCTGCGGATGGTTTTCCGTTCAGTGTAGAATAGATATCATACATCGCCGAACCGAATTTGATGTCCGCAACATCTTTTAAGCGTAACATTTCACCATTTTCACCCGCACGTAACACGATATTGCCATAACCTTCAGTTGTCGTAAAACGTCCCGGGTATTTCAATACATATTCGAAAGATTGGGAGGTCATACCAGACGACTCCCCGGCTTTACCGGGTGAAGCTTCCAAACTCTGCTCTGATAAGGCTTTCATCACCTCTTCTGCAGAGATCTTGTAGGCTGTCATACGATCTGGTTTCAACCAAATACGCATCGCTAATTCGCGCGTTCCAAGAATATTAGCCACCCCAACACCGTCTACACGACGTAATTCGGAGACAATGTTCATGTCCGCATAGTTATACATAAAGTTTCCATCAAGCTCTTTGTCTTTGCTATAGAGATTGATGTACATGAGCATATTGGATTCTTCACGTGTAATCTTCACCCCCTCACGTACCACAATTGGAGGAAGCTTATTCACTACAGAAGCCACACGGTTCTGCACATTTAATGAAGCCTGATTCGGATCTGTTCCTAGGTTGAATACCACCTGGATACTTGCTTCCCCGTCGTTACCGGCATCAGAAGCCATGTATTTCATGCCCGGAACCCCATTTATCGCCCGCTCTAGCGGAATGATAACTGATTTAATCATCAACTCACCATTTGCTCCAGGATACTCCGCAGTGATATTCACCTTCGGTGGCGATATAGATGGAAATTGTGTTACAGGAAGCTGTACCATAGAAAGCACACCCAAAAACACAATGATCAGTGATATAACGATCGAAAGTACTGGTCTATTTATAAAACGACTAAACATAGTAATTTAAGTGTAAGGGGTCTATTCTGTTTTTAACTTCAAATTTGAAATGGCGTCTTTAGGTTGCACAAAGCTGTAGCTGATTTTATCATCCTCTTTTGCTTTCTGAATACCGTCCAACAAAAATTTATCATCTTTTTGAAGTCCGCTCGTTACCACATACAGATCTGGTAGGGAGTTACCGATTGTGATATGACGAGCTTTTAATTTGCCATCCTTATCGACTACATACACATATTTACGGTCCTGCATTTCGTATGTCGCTTTCTGTGGAATAATTAAAACCTGTTTCAACGGAAAGTTCATCACCACCTTGCCGCTCTCGCCATGTTTTAATAGACGGTTTGGGTTGGGAAATTTCGCTCTAAAAGCAATATTTCCTGTTTCACTGTTAAATTCACTTTCTATGGTCTCTACAAGACCATTTTGAGCAAATAGCTCATTATTGGCAAGTAACAGGCCCACATGGGTATCCCCGCGTTTACTAACGTTAGTTTGATAACTTAAATATTCTGGTTCGGAAACATTGAAATAAACCAACATCTCACTATTATCGGACAGACTTGTCAATAATTCACCTTCATCCACCAAACTTCCCAATTTCAATGGAATCCGATCAATGGTTCCGTCAAAAGGTGCCCTGATTTCTGTAAAGGAGAGATGTAATTTTGCAATCGCTGCCTCGGCTTTGGCTTGCTCAAGCTTCGCTTTAGCCATAGCGAGTTCGTTGGGCGATACAACATTTTTATCAGCTAATGTTTTTGTATTTTGAACTTCAATTTCTGCTACATTAACTTCTGCAGAAGATTTGCGGTATTCGGCCTCATACATCTTCGGCATAATCCGAAAAAGGAGTTGCCCTTTATGGACAAATTGTCCTTCGTCCACGAAAATCTGCTCAAGATAGCCTTTCTCTTGAGCCCGAAGCTCAATATTTCGGAAAGATCTAATCTGGGAGACAAAATCCTTACGGATAGTTGTATCCATTTGTACCGGAGAGGTCGCTGTAAATTTCTCTTTTTCTTCCTTTTCTTCCTTTTTGGAAGTACACCCGATTTGGCATAAGCTAATAGCCAAACTAGCGAGCATAAATACTCTTTTCATTTGTAAGCGTCTAATTAAAAAAATAAGTTTGATTGTTTGTTGTGCTGGTTGGTGAAATAACCTCTACTTTGGTTTATGGTCGTTCCGACTTGTCAATAGATTGTACAAATCGATTACAACGCAATGGAGCATCCCTTAGGATATCCACCAAAGCATATGAAATTTCGAAGGGTATATTTTAAATTCTCCAGTTTTGTTGAAGAACATATCTTTGAGGGAAAAGATAGGCTATGAAATTGCAAAAAGGAATCTTCTTTGCAAATCGAAAAACAAAAACAAAAAGGACAATTGCAAAAAGCAGCAGCGCAACAAATTGAGAGGTTACCTGCAAATCCTTGGTCAATTGAAAATTCTCGGCATCAAATTCTTCTATAACGGGATTATCACCGTGTATATTACCATAAAATAGCGGATCGATGTGATCAACCGATGCATCAATATACTGCTGTACGTCAGCATGATTATGCTGATACATAAAACTAACAGCTGGTCGATCGGATTCAATGAGCACAGCATGGCTATTACTGCTTCTGATAAATAAGAAGCATAGGAAAAGGAGTATGGTAATAACCGCTTTCATTGCGGGGCAAATATACTAGCGTACAAATAATTTTAACGATCTTTAACACATTTTAACAAAACAATTACAATCCGCTGATTTCCGCTAGAAAAGTGATAATTGCAAACCCCGTCCATTTGTTCGCAAAGGTTCTGCATCTCCAAAGACTGTCCTGCCTCCATACTGCCAAGAATCCCTCCGTTCCTCCGCTATAATTTGCTGAATATCAAACTTTGGCTGAAAATCTCTTTCGCTATCCAGGACGATCTGGTGCAACTTGTTGATTGATTTTAACTTTTCACCATAACCCAATTTAGATTTTTCAACACCTTTTTGTAAAATCTGAATGCTCTCATCGTAAATAGTTAATGGAACCGGAAAAGGATGTCCATCTTTTCCGCCATGAGCAAAGGAAAATCGTGCGGGGTCGTTGAACCGTGAAGGCGCTCCATGGATAACCTCACTAACCAAGGCCAATGACTGTAACGTGCGGGGGCCAACTCCTTTTAACAGCAGTAGATCTTCAAAATGGCTTGGTTGACTTTCTCGGGCGACATACAACATCGCTCCCAATCTTTTCAAGTCAACATCTGCAGCACGTACATCGTGATGAGCTGGCATAATAAGTTTAGCGAAATCTTGCATTACTTTACTTGAATCCTCTCCCACTATATTCATGATACCGGCTCTATTGGCTGCCGCTTCTGCAGCTGTCAAGTTGAGGATTATACCTTGCGAAGGCCCACTGATGCCAGCATGAGGTTCTTCAACGAACGACTTGACCTTTTCAGAATGCCAATGGTAGCGACGAGCGGTGCCATCCTTTTCATGCATACCTTGCTGGACAACAGACCAATTACCACTATCTGTTACGATAAAATTATGTAAATACAGTTGGTAACCATCTTGAATGGCTGTGTTATCCACTTTAGCGACAAGCTTACTGCTGCGAATCAAGCCGTTGCCATCCAACCCAATTCGATCTGACAACTGAAGTAGTTCCTGTGGGGTCTGCATAGACAATTTGCCTTTCCCCCCACAGATATAAAGCCCCAGCGACTTCGCATCTGGATTAATAGCGCGTTTTAATGCCCCCATAACAGCCGTTGTGATCCCTGAAGAATGCCAATCCATCCCGAGAACAGCACCGAAACTCTGAAACCAGAATGGATCCGCTAGTCTTCTTAAAACTTCATCTTTACCATAATCCATAAGGATAACTTCAACTATTGAACGACCTAGGGAAGCCATTCGTTCGTAAAGCCACGCTGGTACTTTTCCATAATGTAATGGGAGATCTGCAGTGCCGGACCGTTTCATTGTAAACTAAATATATTAGTACAAATCTATCTCTTTTTCACATAAAATAAAAACGGCTAGATAATTTCTAGCCGTTTTTATTTTATAATCAATCTATACACTACACCTGAGCATACAACTTAGGGCTCATCGAAGTAGCGGCACATGTCACAGCTTCCCTATTTACCGGTTAACGCTGACAACAAACCAGCACGGAACGAAGGATCTTTCTCTGAAAATTCAATAGAATGCTTATATGTGTCTACATTAAAGAAGAGCTCCGCTGGAGCAGCTTTTTTATTGTCCAAAAATAGTTTAAAGCTATATGCTGTTTTTTTGGACAAGTCAGCATTCACCTTATTGGATGAAAAGACATTCGGAAGAATTACATCTTTTGTAAAAGAATCAGTTGTAGGCGTCTGAAATAAGTCACCTAACGCTTTAATTAAATTATCAGACTGTTGACCCGATGACGAGATTCTAATTTTACCTTTGGTAAAACCGACGTCATCACTCGGCTGGCCGTCTATTATACCTGCGGGTATAAAATCTACAACCTCAAACTTCGCTCCAACAGTATCTTGTTTGTAAAGAGATTTTGTGATATAAATCCGACTTGAATCGGTTAAGATCTCATCTGTGATACGTAGAAAAAAGTTCTTCTTTTCTGCGCCCGGTGTACCATTCGTAAATTGTTCGATTTTTACACCTTCAATTTTGTTAACCGTTGTTGTATCACTTCCATCAGTTTTCTTCTGATTGGAATTTCCGCAACTAGCCATCAGCACCGTAGCGGTTGCAAGAAATGCTATAGATTGAATCTTGTACATATTGAATTGTTTGTTATCAGTTATTAATGAATATTGCTCTTATAATATTACCATTATTACTGATAACAAACAACTATTATCAATGTTTTTATTTTATTTCAATAAAGCATCGTATAAAATTTCCACAGGATGATAAGATTTTCTTCCTACACCATCTTTAATCTGATGCCTACAGGAAGTACCCGCCGCAGCAATTAGCGTATCGGATGATGTTTTACGTATGGTTGGTAACAAAACCAGCTCGGCCACTTTCATCGAAACATCATAATGTTCAGCCTCATAACCAAATGATCCTGCCATACCACAACAGCCCGAAGGAATAGTTTCTACGCTAAAATTCGTCGGGAATGATAGAACCTGTTCTGTCACAGTCACGAGGTGAAAAGCCTTTTGGTAACAGTGACCATGCAGCTTTATCTTTTTTGTTGTTCCAGTAAACTGTTCCGGATGAATACGCCCTGCCTTCATTTCAGTCAACAGAAATTCGTCAATCATCAACGCATTTTTGGCTACTTTTTGTGCGTCAACTCGTAAATCATCGTCTACTAAACTCAAATACTCGTCTCTAAATGTAATTATTCCTGATGGTTCAACGCCTAAAAGTGGCGTATCATCCGTAATTAACCCCTTTAGGAAATGGATATTTTGATTCGCAATCTTCTTTGCTTCTTTGACAAACCCTTTGGAAAGATAAGTCCGCCCACTTTGCACATGTTTTGGAATGACTACTTCATACCCCAATGCCGTCAATAATTTATATGCTGTAATACCGATCTCTGCATCATTATATTCCGTAAACTCATCCGAAAAAAGGTAAACACGACGCTTGGCATCTCTTACCACTGCTTGTTTTTTTACCCATTGGGTTAAAGTCGTTCCATTGACTGTTGGTAAGGAACGCTTTGGCGCAAATCCGACTGTTTTTTTGACCATTCCTGACAAGAAATCATTTTTGACCACAAAATTATAAAGAGGTGCAACCCACGATCCGAGTTTCTGAGACTGGGTGAAATTAGCGATTAATTTTGTTCTAAACCCTGCACCATGCTCATCATAATAGTGTTGCAGAAATTCGGCTTTCATTTTAGCAACATCTACGCTGGAAGGACACTCCGTTTTACAGCCTTTGCAGCTTAAACAGAGATCCATGACCTCTTTGATCTCTTCATGATCGAAACGATTTTTCTTTGTGGAATTTGTTAGAAACTGACGCAGCATATTTGCCCGCGCCCGTGTCGTATCTTTTTCATCGCGCGTAGCCATAAACGACGGACACATTGTTCCACCGGTAATTTCAGTCTTTCGGCAATCTCCCGAACCAGAACACTTCTCCGCCAGCCGAAGAATAGACTCATCTTTAGAAAAATCGAAATAGGTCTTTATTTCTGTTCGGTTGCTATCGTTGTCATAACGCAGATGAGAATCCATTGGCGGTGTGTTGACAATCTTATTTGCATTAAAAACACCCTGTGGATCAAAGATGGATTTTACATCTTCAAGTAATTTGTAAACTTTTTCACCAAGCACTTTGCCAATAAACTCTCCGCGTAGGCGACCATCACCGTGCTCTCCACTTAGCGAACCGTTATATTTTAATACAAGATCACTGGTTTTTTCGAGGATTGAACGAAAAGTACGTTTCCCCGCTGCAGTTTTCAGATTTACAAAGGGTTCGATATGCAGCTCTCCCGCTCCTGCATGCGCATAATAAGATGCATGTACTCCCTCTTCGATCAAAAGCTTTTGAATATCACGCACGTAAGCAGGTAGGTCCTCAGGCGAAACAGCACAATCTTCAATCAAATTTACAGGCTGACTGTCCCCAGGCAAATTACGGATTAAACCAAGTCCTGCTTTGCGCACATCCCAAACTAAATTCGTCTGTTCAATACCGGTAATATAAGGATAGGCATATCCTAAGCCGCGGGCAATTAGATCCGCTTTCAAGGCCATCGCTTTCGATTCTGTTTCAGCTGCTGTCTGCCCCCTAAACTCAACAATTAATAAAGCCTGGGGATCACCCTCAATAAAAAAACGATTATACTTATAGGTTGGATGCCCAACCGTGAAATCCATGATGTATTTGTCTACCAGTTCAGATGCTTCTGGCTTATGCTCCAGGGCAATCACGTTGCCATGCATACACTCCACCATATCTGCAAAGTGAACACAGAGTAAACCTAGTTCCTGAGGTGGTAAGGACATCAGTTTGAGTTTCGCTTCTGTAACGATAGCCAAAGTTCCTTCGGATCCTGCTAATAAATTACACATATTGAAAGGGGCCGAACGATCAGCAAGAATATCCAATGCATAACCGGTATTTCTTCTTGTGATGGATCGTTTGGGGTAGCCCGCTTCTATAGCACTTAAATGCTGTGGGTCTGTCAATAATGCATTCATATTACGATAGATATCCCCTTCACGACCAGCTAATAATAATTTCTTAAAATATGCTGCTTCATCAATCGCCTCAAAAGTCACTTCAGAACAGTCGTCCAAAAGTACGTTGGCCGAAATCAAATTGTGCCGTGTATCTCCCCAGACAATTGAATGCAAACCCGAAGAGTTATTGCCAATCATTCCACCAACCATGGCACGGCTTGCCGTCGAAGTTTCAGGCCCAAACATCAGTCCGAATGGTTTAAGATAACTATTTAAGTCGTCACGGATCACGCCGGGTTGCACCCGAACCCACTGCTCTTCGACATTAAGTTCAATAATACCCTTAAAATGACGCGAAATATCCATAATAATACCATGGCCTACAACCTGTCCCGCCAAAGAGGTACCGGCAGTACGTGGTATTATAGTTATCCTATGCTGCTGTGCAAAATCAATTAATTTTTTAATGTCATCAATATCAGCTGGTATTGCTACAGCCAACGGCTTTTCCTGATAAACAGACGCATCGGTCGAATAGGCAAGCAACATCGTTTGATCCTTGGTTTCATTGGTATAAAAGAGCTCCCCCTTGAGTTGAGACGCTAATAAGGCTAATTGATTTTGATCTTTCACTTAATCTGCATTTAATGTATGAAACAAATTTAGTCAAATTTATGCATCGGAAAAAGAGATGAATGCAAGAAACGCACAAATCAAAAACAAAAAACGCATAAAAACGCAAAACAGGGTAATTTACCACAAAAGTCAATTTTATTTCGTTCCTTCAAACAATGCGTGTATTTTTGTGGCGCTACATCATTTAGTTAACGATTGATATCTTCCTTATATGCGTAATCTATTCCTTCGCTATACGCTTCATTCTGATTTTATTATATACACCATTCGGGTATTGATTGGCTTCCTTATAGGCTACCCACTCTTTGTATCCTTTCCCCAGTATTCTGTTTCTTGGACACTCATATCGATTATACTGGTTATTTCGCCACAAGAGAATGAATCAAAAAAAATAGCTATCGATCGCGCTAAATCCAATTTTATAGGTTCGGCAATCGGGCTTAGTTTATATTTTGTACCTATTTCACAACTGTACGCCATGATTATCGGCATTGTCGCGTCGTTGATCACATGTAAGCTACTCAACATCATGGCTGTGGCGCGAACATCTATGGTCGCACTAATTATCGTCTACCTTCATGAACAGCAAAGCCGCTCCTACTTCGCCGCCTTGGATCGCTTTGGCTGTGTCTGTTTAGGTTGTCTGATTGGATTGGGGGTCATCCTGTCTACAAGAAATATTATTCTGAAATTAAGAAAAAGGTATAATTGTTGAATTATATCGCTAGGCAACCTAAAAAGCAATACACTTACTTTCAGCACCATAACCCAGATGGTTAAGATTTCTTTACAGTGAATTCGAATAAAATTCACATATCATTCTGATTTATCAGAATAATATTCAGAATTGTGTAACTAATTTTGAATATTATACTTTTTTACCTACCTTTGCAGTCGAAATGACAAAAGTAGAATATAATTTAGACCAGGTCGACTATAAAATCTTGCGCTTAATGCAGGATAATGGACGGATCAACAATGCCGATATCGCAAGAGAATTAGGTATGGCACCATCAGCAATCCTCGAGCGCGTAAAGAAGCTTGAGCAAAAAGATGTAATTTTAAAATATAGTGCCAAGATCAATCCTGCCGCGGTCGATCAAAAACTTTTATCGTTTATTTTTATCAAAGCCAATGATATTATTGGCGAACAGGGTGTAGGGTTGGCACTTGCCGAAATCCCTGAAGTTCAAGAAGTACATGACATTGCAGGTGATGATGGTTACCTTATTAAAGTAAGAACTGCAGATTCTACAGGTTTAGTGGATCTCATGCGAAATACCTTAAGTAAAGTTGAAGGTATTATTTCAACGCGAACAACAATTGTACTTCAGACAGTCAAGGAAGATCAGCAGGTTGTGATACCTGAGTAATAGAAAGGAGGTTTAATTATGTTGCAAGGACAAAAAAAGGCAGCTAGCCCATTAATGGTTGTTGTTGCTTATTTCATTATTTATGTGGTATGGGGCTCTACCTTTTTCTTTATAGAAAAAGCATTGCATAGTTTCCCGCCATTTATTTTGGGTTCGTTTCGATTTGTTGCAGCCAGTGCAATCCTAATGACATATTGCGCCATAAAAGGATATAAATTATTTAACAAGCGCTCTATTCAGGAGGCCGCAATCGTAGGTTTTTTATTGCTCTTTGTCGATATGGCAGGGGTTATTTGGGCCGAGCAATATGTATCTGGTGGTGTTGCCGCTATTATTGCTGCTGCTGCTGCAATCTGGTTTATATTATTGGACAAACCAAAATGGAAAGAAAACTTTAGCAGCATTAGCACAGTTGCTGGTGTAGCATTAGGTTTCTGTGGTGTTGTGATGCTATTTGCTGAACAGATCATGGCGACCAATGACAATACAGATGGCACCCTTAAGGTGATTGCCTTATCGATTTTAGTATTGGGTTCTATCGCTTGGACTGTAGGTTCATTGATTTCCAAGTATTTTAAAAAATCTGAGAAAGAAGAAAAAGAGGATCTACATGTTATGGTGAA
This sequence comes from Sphingobacterium sp. UBA1897, assembly GCF_002337775.1. Classification (NCBI taxonomy): domain Bacteria; kingdom Pseudomonadati; phylum Bacteroidota; class Sphingobacteriia; order Sphingobacteriales; family Sphingobacteriaceae; genus Sphingobacterium; species Sphingobacterium sp. UBA1897. Next base: position 140,810 of record NZ_DDGR01000022.1, on the reverse strand, counting down.
GACCGCGTGGCAAATGGTTACCGCGGGTGTACTCTTTAATATCACGGCGCTTTTTACCGACGAATATGCGTCATTTACACTGCGTAGTGTGGCGCCTGTAGATTGGTTCAATTTGGGGTATTTAATTACATTTGGCTCAATTCTTGCTTTTAGCTCTTATATTTGGTTATTGCAGGTGCGTCCAGCAATGGAAGTAAGTACCTATGCGTATGTGAACCCAATTATTGCACTTATTTTAAGTCATTTTTTCACTTCGCACGCGGTAACCTCCTTGCAAATTGTCGGTTTAGCCGTTATTCTATTTTCAGTCTTGTTGATGAACTGGAAAGCGTATCGCACCAAACTGTCGTCGCGCAGCAAAAGGAAAAAGATCATCCAACAAGGTAATAAGCTGGAGAACTTGAAATCAGCAGATCGCCAAATGGATGCCAATATTATTCCTGACACGGAATTAGTTCACTAGGTTGTTATTTTTCTAATTATATGGACAAAGCTTAATGTGTAACAATGTTAAGCTTTTGTTGTTTTTAAAAATTAGCTAACATTGGATAAGATTTGTTCATATATAATTGGCTAACTTTGCAAAGTATTTGGTTAAATTAAAAAGAATGAATATATCGAAGCAAATTGCCTTTATTGGTAGCCTTGGTGTCGCTTCGCTTTTGATGGTTACAGGTTGTACAAAACAGCTCCATCCAACGCAGAAAGATTTCCAACAATATCATATCAATAGCGATATGCAAGCTGATCCTGCAGTCGTATCAATCTACGAGCCCTTCAAGCACAAAATGGAAGCGGAAATGAATCGTGTGATTGGACATGCGGACAAGGCATTGACAAAAGAGAAAACAGCGGAAACATTAATGGGCAACTTTTTTTGTGAAGCCTTGTTGTGGATGAGTGAACATAATGCCCATAACCCTGCGGATTTAGCGTTCGCAACAAAGGGTGGGATTCGAAATGACCTTAAAGCGGGCGATATTACCGTAGGACATATTTTTGAGGTTATGCCCTTTGAGAATACATTGACCATCCTTGAACTTAAAGGTAGTCAAATTCGTCAGCTCGCTGACTATATTGCAACAACACATGGTCAACCTATTGCTGGAATGACTTTGACAATTACAGGCAACAAAGTTCAGGACATCAAGATCAAAGGTCAAGCTATTGAAAACGATAAGTTATATAAACTAGTGACCTATGATTATCTTGCCAATGGTGGTGACAACCTTACCCTGTTGACACAACCTGTATCGCGGGCAGATTATCCGCAACGTATGCGTGAAGGTTTGATTGAATATGTGAGTGAATTAACGAAAGAAGGCAAAAAAGTAAATGCAGAATTAGATGGAAGAATTAAAATCAATTAACCGAAGATCATTTATCAAGCAAGTTGGTGGATTTTCTGCTGCAGTTGCTTTGGGATCACTTCCTTTTCAAGTCGACGCGAAAAGCAAAAAGGTAAAACTTACAATTTTACATACCAACGATGTTCATAGCCGTATTGAACCGTTTCCAATGGACGGCGGTAAATATCAGGGATTGGCTGGTGTTGCGCGCAGAAGTACACTTATCAATAAAATCCGCAAAGAAGAAGAACATCTTCTATTACTAGATGCAGGCGATATGTTTCAAGGTACCCCCTATTTTAATCTTTTTGGAGGAAAACTTGAACTTGATCTCATGACAAAGCTGGGTTATGATGCGGGAACATTCGGAAATCATGAATTTGACAATGGTCTTAACGGCCTTGTAAAGTATCTGGATCACGCTAAATTTCCGTTCTTAACGGCCAATTACGACTTCAAAGGAACTGTATTGGAGGGGAAAACCCAGGATTATACCATATTCCATAAAGGTGGAATAAAAATAGGCGTGTTTGGACTAGGAGTAGATATTGAAGGATTGGTTGACCCCAATAACTTCAAGGGAATGAAATATTTGGATCCTATTGAAGTATCCGACAAGGTGGTCCGCATATTGAAGGAAAAACACAAATGTGACTTGGTCATCTGTTTATCGCATTTGGGCTATCAATATGAAAACGATAAAGTGTCAGATCTAATCCTTGCCGCTAAAACCTCAGATATTGACCTAATTATCGGCGGCCATACTCACACCTTCTTAAATGAACCAACACTGGTTACCAATTTAAAAGGAACGAAGACCGTTGTGAATCAAGTCGGTTTTGCCGGGATTAATCTGGGACGAATTGACTTTATTATGGAACCGGGGTCTGAGAAGAAACAAATGGTCGCAAGTACCTATCAAGTCAATCCTTCAATTCCGGAGTCCATGTTGGCATAATGTGATCTAATTTTAATAAATGCCAAGTTGACTAATCAATTTGGCATTTTTTTTACCAATACTACAAGAAGACGTATGAATTAAAAAACTTATGCGATCTATACAAGCTGATTCATCATTCAATGAAAAGAATTTTATCGATATACCTCGACTCCTTTAAGGGACTGTCTCAAGCCGCATGGCTACTTGCCATAGTTATGCTCATCAATAGAATGGGAAGTATGGTGATTCCCTTTCTTGGTCTCTACATGACCCAGGTTCTACATTTTGACATTAAACAGGTCGGTGTGGTATTGATGAGTTATGGATTCGGCTCCGTTTGTGGTTCCTATATCGGTGGCTGGCTGACTGATCGGATTGGCAGCTTCAAGGTTCAGTTCGGAAGTCTCGTATTGGCTGCTCCTTTATTCTTACTGATTCCACATTTCAAAGAGGTGCAGTCGTTATCCATCATGATTTTTACGTTAAGCTTAATCTTTGACGCCTTTAGACCTGCAAACTCGGTGTCAGTGGCGAGTTACGCTAAACCAGAAAATATCACGCGTGCTTTTTCATTGAATCGCCTAGCCATAAATTTGGGATTTTCAATCGGCCCAGCGGTTGCTGGCTTTTTGGCCACCATCTCATTCAATTGGATCTTTTATGGAAATTCTTTTGCCGTCCTTTGCGCTGCAGTCATTTTCTTTGTCTTTTTTCATAAACGACAAAAAAGAAGCGATATCAAATCAAAAAAAGAGATTATCTCCGAAAACGAATTACCTCAAAAAGGACGAAATCCTTATACAGACCTGCCCTTTGTCTTATTCAATATCTTTTGTTGTATTTTCTCATTTTGTTTCTTTCAGCTGATTACCACTTTACCTATCTTTTACCGTGAGGTTCATCATTTGAACGACCATCAAATCGGATTTCTACTCGGTTGGAGTGGTTTCGTTATTGTATTGCTGGAGATGTTTATCGTCCATATCGCTGAAAAAAGATTCTCGTTAATTAGCACGCTCGTCTTTGGAACATTTTTATGTGCCAGCTCTTATGCTATGCTAAATTTTACAGGCGGGCTGGGTTGGTTATATTTCACATTCTTTATTTTTGGTCTCGGCGAAATGCTGACATTACCCTTTATGGCAACGGTCTCTGTTAACCGCTCGACACCCAAAACACAAGGAGCATACATGGGCTTCAATTCCCTTGCTTTTTCAGCTGCAAATATATTTTCACCACTTTTAGGGACAAGCATAGTTGACTCCTTTGGTTTTACAACACTATGGTGGGCAACTGCATTGACTTTATCTGCTACTGCAATCGGGTTCTATTTGGTTCTGAAATGGATGAAATAGTATAAACTAAATAAACAAAAAGCGGGTGTATTTAAAATTAAATACACCCGCTTTTCATTACCTATAGCCGAAACCTACCAAATTTTGATACGCTTATCGACTGGAACAAACATTTTGTCGCCGTCCTTTGTATCCCAAGCTTTATGGAAAGCATCCAGGTTAATGATCGGCGCAAAAGCACGGTACTGTGCCGGAGAATGCGGATCAGTTTTCACTTGATTGACCACAAACTCGTCTGTTGTCTTCGTTCTCCATATTGTAGCCCAGGAAAGGAAAAAGCGCTGGTCCTGCGTAAAACCATCTATTAATCCAGGATTTCCCTTATCTTTCAGATAGAGTTGCAATGCATCAAAAGCAACTGATGAGCCTCCCAAATCCCCTATATTCTCCCCTAATGTAAAGCGACCGTTCACAAAAACACCTGGTACAGGTTCATAGGATTCAAATTGACGTACCAAAGCATCAGCCGCTGCTTCAAATTTCGCCTTATCACTGTCGCTCCACCAGTTGTTCAGGTTTCCATTTCCATCGTATTTAGCACCCTGGTCGTCAAATCCATGCGAAAGTTCATGACCAATTACCGCACCGATACCACCAAAATTAACTGCAGCATCAGCCTTATAATCATAGAATGGGGGCTGAAGAATCGCTGCTGGAAAGACGATCTCGTTAAACAATGGGCTATAATAAGCGTTTACAGTCTGCGGAGTCATCCCCCATTCAGATTTGTCAACTAGCTTATCTTGCTTCGCCAAATTTTGGTAAAATGCCCATTTACTCGAAGCCAATACATTTTCATACAACGATGTACCAACATCAAGTTTGCTATAATCTTTCCATTTATCCGGATAGCCAATTTTAACTTTAAACTTAGCCAGTTTGTCCAATGCCTTTACTTTCGTTTCATCCGACATCCAAGTTAATCCCTTGATATGCTGCCCGAAAGCTTTAACAAGATAGCTTACAAGTTCTTCAGCTTCAGCTTTGGCCTTCGGAGGGAAGTTTTCTTTCACATATAATTTCCCTAATAATTCTCCTGCGATCGAATTGACAAATTCCACACCACGCTTATCTAAAGCACGCTGCTCCTTTTGTCCTTTTAACTTACGACCCCAGAAGTCAAAATACAGATCATTAAGCTCCTGTGTAGTATATGACGCTGCATTATTTAAAATATGAAATGTCAATATCTCTTTGATTAGCGGTAGATTTTCAGGATTGAAAACTCGATCCAAATTCTCATAATACTTTATTTCCGGCACAATCACAGTATCAGCCTTAAAACCGACATCCTTTAGGTACTTTGCAATATCCACGTTTTTCACCATCTTTTTTAGATCTGCTACAGCGATCGGATTATATCGACCATTAGCATCACGTGATTGCTCAACAGTTTTAAGGTTTGCGGCCATCTGCTTTTCAAAAGCAACAATTTTTGGACCTTTTAAATCCTTCGTAACTTGGCCAGATTTAGCATAAAGTGCAGAAATATAATTTGAATAGTCAGTTAAGGTTTCTTCGTTCTTCTTGTCTTTTACTTGATAATATGAACGTCCTAAACCTAGACTTCCGCCACCAAGGTATACCGTATTAACATCGGAATTTTTAAGATGTGCATATACATAGCCACTAAAAAAAGGATTTCCACCAATGGGTGCTACCTCAACAAGATATTTATATAAATCATCGAAATTCTTAACGGCTGCAATTTTAGTGAGATAAGGTTTAACAGGCGCTAAACCAAGTTTATTGCGCGTTTTCATATCCACAAATGATTTATACAAATCACCTATCTTCTGATTGTCTGTACCCTTTTGGAACTGTCCAGATAATGATTCTTGCAAAACCTTCAAAGTAGCAATATCGGTATTTTCACGCAATTCGTCAAAAGAACCCCAACGTGCTTTATCAGAAGGTATTTTGACCGTTTTCATCCATTGCCCGTTCACAAAATTATAAAAGTCATCTTGCGGACGAATACTCTTATCCATGTAACTCACATTGATTGCATTGTTTTGCGCATGGCTTGCCAACGAGCCACAGGCTAACAAGGCTGCTAAAAGTAGATTTTTCTTCATATAAAAATTTAGTTTGTTTATCGCTATACACAAACTTAAGAAAAGTTCTTCTATTGTTGATGCAACAAATATGGTTCTAATGACAACCAAAAGTAAGAAGCATAGCTGGGTCTATGCTTTATTGCGGGTTGATTTGCGTAGTATAAGGATAAAAATAAGGAAGAATAAAGCGATACCAGCGATCCAGACCCACGGATTAGCATACCATAAAGTACCATTCGCTTCTTTCAGTTTTTGATTTTCTTCTTGCGTAACCTGTGCTTTCAATACAAAAAATGAAAGAACAGAACCAACTAGTAAAGCAGTCTTTTTCATATTTAATCACTTAACATGAATAGAATGCTTTTTTAGCCGTTTTTGTTTGAAATGAATTAAATTATCCTTGTTTGATTTCGCCTAAGTAAACCACATCTTTCAGATCAAAAGGAGTTTCTTGATACACGAAGTAATTCAACCAGTTATTGAAAAGCAGGTTCGCATGGCTTGTCCAACGCACTAGAGGACGATTTTCGGGATTGTCATCGACATAATAATTTGCAGGCATAGCAATCTCCTGCCCTTTTTCTAAGTCTCTTTTATACTCTTCGTCCAATGTAAAAGGAGCATATTCTGAATGTCCCGTCAAATAAAATTCTCGTCCACCTCGTGAAGAAACAATAGCAATACCTGCTTCCGGCGATTCCGAAAGAATTTCTAAACCCTCTTTCGCCAGTAGATCATTCTTCTCAATGGTCGTATGGCGGCTGTGCGGTATAAAGAACTCATCATCAAATCCACGGAATAGCGGATGTCTTTTGTTTAACGTAGTATGCTTAAATACACCAAAAAGCTTTTCCGCTAATGGCTTCTTCTCTACACCATAGAAATGATACAATGCAGCTTGAGATGCCCAACAGATATACAAACTTGATGTTACATGGGTTCGTGCCCAATCGAAGATGGTCTGAATTTCTGCCCAGTAGGTCACTTCCTCGAAAGCAACCATTTCAACTGGAGCCCCCGTAATAATCATTCCGTCGTAGAAATTCTCCTTAACCTCAGTGAGGCTCTTATAAAACATTTCCAAATGCTCTTCAGGAGTGTTCTTTGACACATGCGTTTCAAGTCGCAAAAATTCCATTTCCACCTGCAAAGGATTATTTGACAGCAAACGAATAAAATCTGTCTCTGTCGTAATTTTAAGCGGCATCAAGTTCAGCACTAAAACGCGAAGCGGTCTAATGTCCTGCTCATTTGCTCTTAAATCACTCATGACAAATATATTCTCCTTTTTCAACAGCTCAATGGCAGGAAGGTTATTAGGAAGTTTGACCGGCATAGATAATTTCTCCTTATACAATTAGCATGCAAAATTAGCAAGAAAATGCCATAAATGCTAAATGAAACATAAATTATCTTCCATTATATTAATATAATCTCCAACATCAAAATCTATTCCTTACTTAAATCCAATAGGGATTTTCTGAATTTCTGCGACCCAAAATTCATTCCACCTACATGCTTAATGACCAGCTTACCAGCCTTGTCCAAAATAATTGTTGTGGGTATGCTTGTGGTACTCAATCCATTCGGCAACGCCGAATTTAATTGATAGACAGGTAGACTATATTTCCTTTTCGCCATAAATTTCCTCGAAGCGCTAAGATTTCCATCAATATCGACAGACAAAATAATAATACTATCGTTGCTTTTAAAATCCTTATAGAGTTGATCCAATGAAGGCATCTCCGCAAGACAAGGTGGGCACCATGTCGCCCATAAATTAATAACCACAACTTTCCCCTTGAGTTGATTTAGGGTCAACACATTGTTTTTACTGTCCCTAAAACTAAGATCATATCCTTCGGTCCAGCCATTGTCCTCCCCTTCGGCAACAGAAAGTGTACTTGCTTTACCCGGAAATGGGCTGCAAAACAACAAACTAACCAAGAAAAGGACAGTATAATTTACTCTTTTTCTCATACAACACTGTTTCTAAGCATAAACATTAACATAACGTTTGCATCCTAATTTGATTGTCTCTAAATCAGAAAAAGCAATCTTTTTTTATCCTATTTTTTAATTCATTATTTAGCGCCGATATAGGCATAAATTCCGTTTTGGAATACAAAAGCCGAAAGATATGTGTAAAAGATATTACAAACAAATTCGGGGATATGTGTATTATATAGTATGAAAATAAGTAAATGAATATGAGCAAAGAGAAATCAATACGAGAAATTGAAATTAACGGAAAAGTTTACCAGTATAGTGCTATTAAAGATCTTCCTGAAGGTAATATCACGCACCTGCCATTTAGCATCCGGATACTACTGGAAAATGTATTGCGTAACCATGATGGATTCAGTATCACGGACGAGCATGTCAATACCCTGATTCATTGGACTCCACAGCCTGTTGACAAAGATATACCCTTCAAACCGGCCAGAATTTTAATGCAGGATTTTACCGGAGTACCTGCTGTAGTCGATATGGCTTCCCTACGTGCCGAATTCATCCGTCATGGCAAGGATGGACAAAAAATAAATCCCGCTATCCCTGTGGATCTAGTCATAGATCATTCCGTTCAGGTCGACTACTTTGGCACAGACTACTCGTATGACAAGAATGTCGAGTTGGAATATGAACGCAACCGCGAGCGTTATGAACTCCTTAAATGGGCACAGAAAGGATTGAAAAATTTCACTGTTGTTCCTCCGGGTATGGGTATCTGCCATCAGGTCAATTTGGAATATCTTGCCAAAGGAGTAATTGAACGCGACAATTGGCTTTTTCCGGATACCTTAGTAGGGACGGATTCGCATACACCAATGGTGAATGGTATTGGTGTACTAGGTTGGGGAGTTGGTGGCATTGAGGCTGAAGCAGCCATGCTTGGACAACCCATCTTTTTCACCTGTCCTGAAGTTATCGGCCTTAAACTTATGGGCAAGATACCAGCGACATGCACCGCCACAGACATGGTCCTTTCGATAACAAAAATACTTCGCGATAAAGGTGTTGTGGGTAAATTTGTTGAAGTATTTGGCGATGGATTGGACAGCCTTTCGGTGACAGATCGTGCGACAATCTCCAATATGTCCCCAGAATTTGGCTGTACGGTTACCTATTTTCCGATTGATGACCGAACCCTTGAATACATGCATAGCACCAATAGAAGTGCAGAGCAGATTAAAATTGTTGAAGATTATTGTAAAAGCAACTTACTCTGGCGCACGGGCAAGGAAGAAATTCAATATTCGTCGGTTGTTGAATTCAATTTATCGAGCCTTGAACCAACTGTATCTGGCCCCAAAAGGCCTCAGGATAAAATTCTAGTGAAGGATTTAAAAACCACATTTTCACAACTCTTAGACAGCGAACACCATCGACAATATGTCCCTGTTTTACAGCGATCGGAATCTGCCTGGCTTGCTGACGGCGGCTCTGGCACAGAGTTTACCTTTGGTAAGGTACCTGTCGAACATGATTCACCGCATGAAGTTATTCAAGAGTCTATTCATGCCGTTCGCATCAAACACAATCATAAGGAGTATATTGTCAGCGATGGCAGTATTGCGATTGCAGCTATAACAAGCTGTACCAATACCTCGAACCCTACTGTCATGATCGGTGCAGGATTATTGGCCCGTAACGCCATCGAACGCGGACTTCGCACCAAATCCTGGGTAAAGACCTCTTTAGCCCCTGGCTCAAAAGTCGTTACACAATACCTTGAAAGATCAGGACTTAGTGCTGATCTTGATGCCCTGCGTTTTCACACTGTAGGTTACGGTTGTACCTCCTGTATTGGAAACTCCGGTCCTCTTCCACCACAGATAGCAGAAGCGGTAGAAAAAGGTGAACTGATTGTTGCCTCGGTATTATCTGGTAACCGAAATTTTGAGGCCCGTGTGCATCCACAGGTCAAAATGAACTTCTTAATGTCGCCAATGCTTGTTGTGGCCTATGCGCTGGTCGGAAGAGTGGATATTAATCTCTTGGAGGAACCATTGGATTACGACCCTAACGGTCAGCCCGTATATCTGAAAGATATTTGGCCAAGCCGCGAGGATATTATCGAAACCGTCAATGCCTGCGTCAAACAATCGGATTTCCAAGAAGTCTATGATGTCATCTTCGACGGGTCGACAGACTGGCAAGAACTTGAAGTGAATCTTGATCAAAATTACCAGTGGGACAACACGTCCACCTACATCAAAGAATCGCCATTTTTTGAAAATCTACAAGCCGTTCCTAATCCAATACAGGATATTCAGAATGCACGAGTATTACTTTATCTCGGTGATTCGGTGACAACAGATCATATCTCACCCGCAGGGTCATTCAAAGAAGAAACTGCAGCTGGACAATACCTCAGATCACATCAGGTAAGTAAAGAAGATTTCAATTCTTATGGATCTAGACGTGGGAACCACGAAGTCATGATGCGCGGAACATTTGCCAATGTGCGTATTAAAAACAAAATTACCGATCGTGAGGGTGGATTTAGCCGTTACTTCCCCACCAATGAGGTGAAGACGGTGTATGAAACCGCAATGGAATACCGCAAAAACAACACAGCGCTCATCGTACTGGCAGGAAAAGAGTATGGTTCGGGTTCCTCCAGAGATTGGGCAGCAAAGGGAACATTTCTCCTTGGCGTGCGTGCGGTTATTGCTGAAAGTTTCGAGCGTATCCACCGAAGTAATCTTGTCGGTATGGGCGTAGCACCGCTTGTATTTATCAATGACGAAAACGCAGAGAAATTAGGACTAGATGGGACAGAAGTCTATAGCATCTCAGGACTTGAGACCGATTTAACACCCCATAAACTTCTTTCGGTAAAGGCGGTACATGACAATGGAACAGTAACCAATTTTCAAGTGAAAGCAAGACTCGATTCAGCCATTGAAATAGAGTATTTTAAGAATGACGGTATTCTACAATATGTACTGCGTCAGTATTTAAAGAACAACTAACATTGTGCAAATAGAGAATCGGAATACCTAAAATAGTAAAGGGCACTGATCAGTGCCCTTTAACAACTATATAAAAACCTACCAAAGTTCTACAATACTTCAGTCTTACACCCAGCACCCCAAGAAGTATGTTTTATGGCTACGCCAAAAATAGCCATAAAAAATCCCACTTTTTATCCCTGAAATCAGGTATTTTGTTCGCAAGCGAAAATAGCGCCTTTGACTTTATTTTAAAGTAAAATCATTCGGCAGAATTCCTTATTTTCGCTAAAATCAATGCCAACACGATACAGAATGGAAGAACTTGTCGAAAAAACAATCTCTAAACAAACATTTACAGCTGAACTGAAGCAAGTTCAGGAATTCTACAAATGCACCTTTGAGCAATGTGATTTCCAGAACGCAGAACTCGTAGATCTCCTATTCACAAATTGTGAATTTAAATCATGTAATCTTTCCAATGTCAGTCTAAAGGGCACACAATTAGATCATGTTGTTTTTAATGACTGCAAAATGCTCGGCATACACTTTAATGAATGTAGTTCATTTTCCTTTCATGCCAATTTCAGCAACTCGGTTCTGGATTACTCCTCTTTTTTTGAAAGAAATATAAAGAAGTTCCAGTTTGAACAATGCTCTTTGCAACATGTGGATTTTGAACGGGCCAACCTCCAACAGGTGCTGTTTAAAAAAACGAATTTGCTAAATGCCCGCTTTGTACAATGCAATCTCGAGGGCTGCGATTTTCGGTCTTCGATCAATATCCAGCTAGATCCTGAGGTCAATCGTATGAAAAAAAGTAAATTTGGCCCGGAACAACTACCTGGCCTACTACTTAAATATCAGCTGATTATTGATTAAATATGGGAAAGGCCGTTCAGCTAACTGCCAAAATCAATGTATTCAATTGAAACATGTTGATTTATCGTTAAATAACGGATTTCAGGGATAAAACTCCCCACTTTGAATCAGGATATTTGTCATTCAAAGTTTAAGAAGATGAAAAAAATATCCCTATCATTCGCAGCTATCTTAGCGGCCAGCACAATGTCGTTTGCACAGATCAATAAAGCATTCAAGATCAACTATGCTATTACGTATCCTGTCGATCCCAGTGAAGAAGCACAAGCAGCTCCAGTTTCTGTGTACGAAGCGTATGTTAACAATGATAAAATAAAAGTCATATCGGCTTCCGGAGACGGCGAAGAGTCAATCTTTCTCATTAAAAAAAATGAAGAGCAATCAATTATATTGTACCCAGGACTGGCAAAATACGTCGTTAAAGAAAATGCGCTCAGCCCACATGCAATCAAATTCGTCCCAAACCAGACGAAAATGATTGCCGGTTATCCCTGCAAACTAGCTCAGGTCGAAATTCCTATTTCAGAAGATAATGACGAAAACAGCACCTTATCGATCTGGTATAGCGATAAATTGCCAGCCACCTATTGGGAGGGATTTGATCTGTTTAAAAAAATCCCCGGGGCGGTGCTGCAGTTAACAACACCTCTTGGAATGGATATGATTGCCCAGAACATCGCCGATAGCCAACTGGACGATAAAGATTTTATCGTTCCTGAGGATTATGAGCAAGTAGCATCCATTTATGACGACGAGGAAGATTCGGAAGAAAGCAACCAGATTGCTGAAAACCTGTATTTATTTGAAGATGCTGCAACTAATCTCCTAGGGGTACAAGACGGTGAAGAAAAAACAATTGTACCAGCACAATATCTATACATCGCACCATTTGTTGGCGATATTAGTATAGTTCAATATAAAAATGAAAAATATGGTGCCATTAATCTGGCCGGTAAACCAATCATTCCCTTCCAATACGATTATTTAGGATACGATGATCACCTTGGACAACTGGTTTTTGGACTAAACGAAAAATATGGGGTCATGGATAAATCTGGCAAAATTTTAATTTCCGCAAATTATGATATGATATCGTTCATTAACGGTGGTTATGCCGTATTTCAGCAGAAAAATAAATATGGTATATTGAATCAGGCGGGCAAAATAATTGTCCCGGCGACCTAAAGCTATATTTCTGAAAATAATTCAACGCATTTCATCAGTATTGAAAACGACACGTATAATCTTACCGAAATAAAAACCAATAAAATCGTTGCTCCCGACTACGATTTGATTTCAGTTACAGAAGAACCTAATCTTTTCCTTGCTAGTAAAGATGGAAAATATGGTTATTTAGATGGCCAGGGAAAAGTGGCCATACCGTTTATATACAGCGGGGCCACCTCTTTCAGTGATGGTGTAGCTTCTGTCTCATTAGCGGATTCGGACGATGTAATTTTGATTAATACAAAAGGTGAACGTGTAGAAATGGATGCCGCGGCAGAGGCAACAGACACAATTTAAGAACCAGAAACCAAAAAAGGCAGCAGATATACCTGCTGCCTTTTTTGTTATACGCTTGCCGATCATCAAAGATCAATAGGAGTTTATTTTTTCCTTTTAAACAGCTTTTTGCCGATCGTAAATAAAATCACCACGATAATACCTCCTCCTAGGCCAAATAACAGCTCTTTTATCATTCCTGGCAGAGTTGGTAGCGCATGGTGTAAGAAATCAATATAATGCGCAAATATTCCGCCTGAAACCAGAATTAAAGCAAATGTACCTACAACAGCCAATAATTTGATAACAAAGGGTAGCGCACGGACTAAAAACCGACCTAGGCTCGCAACAGGACCTTTTTCACGGGAGGTTTTAATTAATTTATAACCTGCATCGTCCATACGAACGATAAGTGCTACAATACCATAGACTCCGACTGTGGCTAGAAAAGCAACAACCGAAACCGTAATAATTTGTAAGGATAAGCTTTTTCCCAGAACCGTTCCCAAAGCAATAATGACGATTTCCACAGAAAGAATAAAATCTGTAGTAATAGCCGATTTTACCTTCGCTTTTTCAGCGGCAACTGAGTTTTCAGCAACGACAGTCTCCACTTTTGTTTCCTCCGTAGGATGTTTGCGATGGAACAGGTATTCAATAATCTTCTCAACACCTTCAAAAGCAAGATAGAAGCCTCCCAAGATTAAAATATATTTGATGGCAATTGGAAAAAAGACATTCAGTAATAATGCTATTGGTACAATTATCAACTTATTGAGCAGTGAGCCCTTTGTAATTGCCCATAAAACCGGGAGCTCGCGTGAAGCTAAAAAGCCAGTCGCTTTCTCGGCATTAACCGCTAAATCGTCACCTAAGATTCCAGCAGTTTTTTTTGTTGCGATTTTACTCGCTACTGCCACATCATCCATTAACGCTGCAATATCATCTAGAATTGCAAATATTCCTGAAGCCATAGTTATATAAAAATTGAACGTAAAAATATAAATTTAATTCAATTCTGAAATAAGGAATTTAATCCATTTGCAATATCAAGCTACATTACATTTGAATTAAATACGTAATTTTAATACCACAAGGACAACCATTATGAAAAATTCGCTTACACAAGAGGAACAGTCAATGCTACTTGAAACGCTAAAAGAAAGGTTTCAGAAATTCCCCAAACGACACCCACAGATCAGCTGGGACGAAGTAGTGCATAAATTGCTTGAAAGCCCCCAAAAATTATGGAGCTTGTTCCAAATGGAAAAGAGCGCTGGCGAGCCCGACCTTGTTATTATTGATCCAAACAAAAAGCAGTATGCTTTTGTGGATTGTACAGAAGAAAGTCCCAAAGGAAGGAGAAGCCTCTGTTTTGACCAAAAAGCCTTAGATGACAGAAAGGAAAACAAACCTATTGGAAGTGCTGTCGAAGAAGCTAAAAAAATGGGAACCGAGCTGCTTTCTGAACAACAATATCGCCAACTCCAAATGTTAGGTGAATTTGATTTAAAAACTTCCAGCTGGATACAAACTCCGGAGGCCATTCGTAAGCTTGGTGGCGCCTTATTCGGTGACAGACGTTACAACCAAGTTTTCACCTATCATAATGGCGCGATCTCCTATTATGCGGCACGGGGCTTTCGTGCCATACTTTTTCTTTAAATAAAAGCACTTAACCATCAAAATATAAAACCTATATGAAAACAATTTTAATCGCTACCCTACTCTTTTGCTTGGGAGCTGCTCAACCACTCTTTTCACAAGTCTCTTTTCCTTCTTTCTTAGAAGGGACGTGGAAGGTTGACAATAAAGAGGAATACGAACAATGGGATCGTATAAACGAACATGAATTAAAAGGCCTTTCCTATGCGTTGAAAAATGGCCAAAAGATAGTCAGTGAATACCTAAAATTGACCAAAAAAAAGGATAAAATCATATATACAGCACTGGTCATCGGACAAAACAATGGGAAAGAAGTCAATTTTGAGCTAAATTATCAGGATAGTACCTATTCTTTTGTCAATGAGGCCCATGATTTCCCTAATTACATTCGATATACACGAGTCGCTACAAACCGACTTCATATTGCAGTGGAAGGAAAATCGGGAAAAGTCAGATCTTTTTATGCGACTAAAATCGTACCCGCAACGACCCTAGCGAATCCAAATTACGATCAGGAACTCGCAAAAAAATTAGGGGCCGATGATTATGGAATGAAATCCTACATCTTTGTCCTCCTGAAAACTGGCGAGAACAAAACAACAGACAAACAATTTATTAATGCATGTTTCAAAGGTCACATGGAAAATATCAATCTTCTCGTAAAAAATGGGAAACTGATTGTTGCTGGCCCGTTTGGGAAAAATGACAATAACTTCCGGGGGCTTTTTATCTTAAATAACTTGGCTTCTATTGATGCCGCAAAGCATATTTTAGAAAACGATCCAGCGATAAAGAATGGTCTCTTAGAAGCTTCATTTTACCCTTGGTATGGTTCAGCTGCTTTGGCAGAATACCTGTCTCAAGTAGATAAAATCTGGAAAAAACAACATTAGCTGTTTGTTCGTGACATACAGCTGTCATTTGTCGATCTAACTTTGGGGAAAACTAAAAGTCATGAAAAATAAAACAATCCCTTCATTCAGTATAATTGGCCTTGCCATCCGTACGAGCAACCAAGATGGACAGGCAGCTAAGGACATTCCGGAACTTTGGAGCCGCTTTTTTAAAGAAGATGTATTAAGCCGTATTCCCAATAAGATATCCAGCGAACTCTACTGTATCTATACCGAATATGAAAAGGATCACACCTTACCTTATACCACTTTCTTGGGCTGTAAAGTGAGCAATCTTGAAGAAGTGCCCGAAGACTTGGACGGTATTCATATCGCTGAAAATCGTTACCAACACTTTACTGCAGAAGGAAGTTTAGAAGATGGGATCGTTTATGAAACTTGGCAAAAGATATGGAGTTCGGATTTACCAAGAACGTATGCCGCAGACTTCGAAATATATGGCGAAAAAGCCCAAAATCCACAAGATGCAAAGGTGGATATATATATAGGTATCCATTAGCGGTATACCGTAACAAAAAGTATGTCTTAAGGTATTTATCATTTATTTTAAACTAAATAACCCTTACCTTTGTGCCGATTTAAAGAAAAACATTATGCAAGGCAATACGACATACAGAAAAAAAGTTGTTCGATATAGCTATTTAAAATTAATTGGAAGTTCAGCTCTCGTTAGTATCATTTGTTGCTTATTGGCATACAGCCTCAAGCACAGCACAGGTTATGTACAGGAAGAATTGTTTGAAAGAGTATCTTCCTGGAATCCTAAACTGTTTATTATTCTACCCAGCATAGGTATTACAGCTATTTATTTCTTACGGAAATACGCTTTTCAAAACAGAAAAAACAAAGGGATCAAAGAAATCTATACAACATTGGAAACAAGAAAAGACCATTTGCCTTTTTTTAAGATTCCATCACATTATATCAATGGTTTTCTAACTGTAATTTTTGGTGGTTCAACCGGTGTTGAAGTCTCCACAGTTGTTGCCACAGCCACAGTAGGTAACCAAGCATATAAGAGATTACATCCGGCTTGGGCCTACAAAACCGAGTTGATCTGCGCAGGCGTAATTGCTGGAGTCACACTGTTGTTTGGAAGCGCATTGGGTGGTTTTCTTTTTGCTTTTGAGGTTATTGCACGGAGATATAATAAGACTTTACTCATTAGTGGAATAACTTCAATGGCTGTGGCGTCCGTATTTGTCTATTACCTTGACGCAAGTCCTTTATTTACATTTGAGGTAAAAGCATGGCGATGGCAGGCGATCCCTTTTGTCGCTATTTTAGGACTGATTGGCGGGATCTTAGCGTTATATTTTACTAAAATTGTTATTTATGCAAAGTCCTATTTTGCAGGCATAAAAAGTAATTTTATCCGTGTCAATTTGGGCGCAATCACTGTTGGGACGTTAATCTTTTTCTTGCCGGCACTGTATGGCGACAGCTATCATGGTCTTGGAGAAATTCTAAAAAGCAGTCTGCATGATTCTGTCAATTTACTATACTTTCTTCCGCTGATCCTGCTTGTTCTCTTAAAACCTTTTGTAGCCTCTTTGACGTTAGGTGCAGGTGGTGATGGCGGCGTTTTTGCCCCAAGTATTGTTACCGGTGCATTGTTAGGCGTCTTGTTTGCACAGCTTTGTAATCATTACCTAGGCACACAATTGGTGGTTATAAATTTTGCTCTTTTCGGTGCTGCAGCAATGCTTTCTGCGGCTATACACGCACCATTTACGGCAATCTTTATTATTGCAAGCCTTGTTCCTTCAGGCTATTTATTACTAGCACCGCTACTCATCAGTAGTTTTATTGCGAAAGCGCTGGCAAAAAAACTATATCCTTATAATGTATACACCTATAAGGAAGTGGCGACAGCCAAACCACTTTAATCTCACGCATTGATCAACAAAACATGATCAAATTACAATAAAAAAGCGCATCAAATGTATTTGATGCGCTTTTTTCATGATTTAATCTTCCCTGCTTCCATCATCTGCCATACGGACTATCTTGGGCGAAAATTTTGCCACGACATCAACAAGATCTTTTTGTGAAGCCATTACAGTATGGATGTCTTTATAGGCCATCGGCGCTTCATCCATCCCTGCCCCAAGCAACATAATACCTTTATCTTTAAGCATCGAATGGAGATCATGGGAAGATAGCGTTTTAATCGCTTGTGTACGGCTCATCAGTCGACCTGCCCCATGAGATGCCGATTGTATCGCATTCGACTCCCCTTTTCCACGAACCAAAAATCCTGGTGTAGCCATGGAGCCTGGAATAATCCCCATAACCCCTTTTGCAGCTGGCGTAGCACCTTTTCGATGGACAATAACCTCTTGACCATTCCACGTTTCCTTCCATGCAAAATTGTGGTGATTTTCAACCTTCGCCAACAATTCGGCCCCTAAAGCCACCGTAATCTTTTCATGGATCACTTCATGGCAAGCTGACGCATAGTCGCCGGCGAGATTCATCGCTAGCCAATACTCTTGCCCTTCATGAGTATCTAAGTCTAAATAGGCCAGATTTTCAGCTTGGTAAGGCAACTTACACAAGGATTTAGCCAACTTGGTATAATGTGCCGCAATGGTAGCGCCCATTCCTCTTGAACCTGAATGGGTCAATAAGCCTAAATAGGCTCCGCTATCAATGTTCAAAACCTCATCTCTTTCTTCAAATTCGACTATACCAAACTCCACAAAATGATTCCCCCCACCTGAAGATCCCAATTGCGTCCAGGCTTTATCCTTCAATGCGGAAAGGAAGCTGTTCTCAGTGAACAACTCGTTATCCAATACAGCATGATCTACACGTTCATGTCTCAAATATCCATTGCCAGCACCAAACTTACTATTACGCAGAATAATGTCTTTCAAGGTCATTAAATTGTCTTCCAAAAATGAGGCTGGCAAATCAAAGATCGATAAAGCCATACGACAGCCAATATCAACACCGACCCCATAAGGAATCACCGCATTATTAGTCGCCAGTACGCCACCAATTGGCAACCCATATCCTTGATGCGCATCTGGCATCAACGCTCCGGCAACTGAAACAGGTAATTTCATGGCAACACTCATTTGAGCTTTCGCCCCTGTTTCGATTTCAGATGCACCATAAATCGTATATTCCGCCGGAGTCTCGTTCAATGCAATTAACGACTTATCAACAGCCTCTTGCCCAAGTATAGCATGGGCCAAAATTCCGAAAACAGCATCTTCTGAATAGCTGGTCGGATCTTCCAGAACAGACTTGAACTTTTCGAGCATTTCTACCCGCGTAAAACCGTGTCTTTTACTATTGATCTTTAATGCCACGCCCAAGGAATGATTCTCTTTATACCCTAATGCAATTAAATCATTGCCATTTATTCTCTTATTTTCCATTTTTTACTTTCTTTTTTGATGGAGCAGCCATACAACTTCTCCAAAGCAGGTAACAACATCTCTTTACGTTGCTACCTGCACCTCTTTCAACTTATTAATCTTTTATTTCACAAACAATTGCTTAAGCTGGTCAACAATCTGTCCATTTCCCGAAACCGAAATCGTATTGATCTTTTCAGCAATCTTTTCGACATATTCCATTTCCTTCAATTTAAACAACATACTGTTCTCTTCCATCAGCTTCGCGGTATTCAACAAACTCCGTGTTGAAGCAGTCTCTTCACGACGCATGATGCTATTTGCCTGTGCCCTCTTCTCCGCAATCAACACCTGGTTCATGATGTCCCGCACATCTCCTGGTAGAATAACATCTTTAACGCCGCAGGTCAACAGTGTTATACCCAAGCCCGCGACTTGTGGCAATGTATTTTCTAAGACATAGCCCTGTATTTCGGTCTTTCGCTCCATCAACTCGTCCAAAGTCATCTGGCCAATATAGGACCGTAAGGTCAACTGCATCAACGAATACAATTGCTTTTCATATTCTTTATTATCCAATAGCGCTTTGACAATATCCACAATCTGATATTGCAGCGTGAAATTGATTCTGATCTGTGCCTTATCTTTGGACAAGATCTCCTGTCCTACCACCTCCAACGTCAAGACTCTCATATCAGCTTTTGAAATCGCTATGGTTTTTGCATTCTTCCACCAACAATACGTTCCCGACTTCAAAATATCTACAAACACACCGTCTACAAAAAACAGCGCTTTCTCATTTGGTTCAATCATATATTGACGTACATAATAGCCTAAGCTTTGCTTCTCCAGCAATTGACGGTTAACAGATGCAGGGATATCAATCTCCGTAATGTCTTCCAATTGAAATCTGCGTTCGCGCAATTCCTTCCAAAAAACATGTCTGCCAGACGCTAACGTCTTTTCAAAATTACCATTCAAAAAAACAAGACAGATCTCCGCATCACCTACTTCAACGATATCGACCAATTCGCGAAAACCTGTCAACTGCAACAGTACATCGACATTGCGACCGGAAGGAAATGGATGAGTCGTCGTGTACTTCTCCAGTTTTTCACCAAATCCCAACCAGTAGTTACCGGATTTCAAAACACGGATCACCGCATTGTTCTTAACAACCAATCCGATTTCGTCTGTAGTTAGCTGTACTCTTTTCATTGTATATTCTTTTAAATTTTCCTCATTTCTATTATAAAACCTGCTATTTTTTATCCCTTGACCTCAAGCGGGATTCGAAAGTCCTGGTACCCTTTTTTAAAATCAAAAGTCGATGAACAAATACCCCATCTTATTGTCATGGCTTTTTATGATAAATCTAGACACCTCATCTTAGGAATCTCAGGCCATCAATCAATTGCTCAATCGCATGGAAACAGCGCATAAGCAGGATAAAAGATAGCAAGCTTCTACCAAATGACCTTTTTGAAGAAAGTCTTAACTTTGAATGTCCGAATGGACAGTTCGATGCAATACCCTTATGCTATTCCATCCGAAAATGGAAGTGGGATTCGAACCCACACGATTGTGTTGTTATTCTAACCAGACTGAACTATCCTGATTGCTCAGGAGTAGGAATCGAACCTACGACCCACAACTAACTGCTTTGCTCTACCCTTGAGCTACCTTTTTTACAGGAGAGGATTCGAACCTCTAACACGAGCACTTTCCTTTCAACTTCTCGTTTTATCAGTATATTGAAGCTCATAGAGAACAATACTAACCTGCTATACTGAAACAGGTGACCAGGATGCCATCTGAAGAAGAAAGGCTCTTTTATACTTCATAATGAAGTATATATCTTAAAGCTTTTCGCTATAATTTCCATCAAAGAACGTTTGTCACTGTTGACATTACAAATATCGTTGGCTTAATACGCAGGGAATTTGCGTAACAATAAAAAGAAATAAGAAAATTTATAAAAAAATATAAAATACTGATATATAGACAATAAAAAACAAATAATTAGTATCGAGAAAAATTAGAAGTCCTGAACTACGCAGATTCATTGCGTCTTTACTCGACACGGTAGACTTACGGCCCGCTGCATTATTTCAAAAAGAATGGAAAATTAAATTTTTTGATGAATATTCTGTTGAATATAGTGGTAATCCGTGATCATGTTATCCAATTTATATCCTAATTTTATTCCAGTTTTAAGACGATATCAAAAAATGAAAAGTTTATATGCAACAATAGGGCTGTTTTGCATGCTAGCAAGCTGTACAAATTCAGCGCAAGACCATAAAAGCGCTACTGCAAATCATCCTGCAAAGCAAATACCATTCAAAGACAGCACAAGGACAGCGAAGCAAGACACGGCAGTGGGTCAGCATCAACAAGCAGAAGCTTGGTGGAAAGGAATTTTTCAATGTACAGGTTCCGCATCTGGAAAATATTGTTACTATCTGGATAAAGAGGACGCATTATGTACCAAGCGATTCCAAGCCTTTTTAAAAGATGCGAATGAAATTTACGGTCCCTCCAACCTCACAGATGAAGAACTACCCAAAGCTGAGGCAGCTTACAAGGCCAAATGGGAGAAAATCTACCCTTTATATACGGAGGAAACCTGGTTATTTGGAAGAGGTAATGACGACGCATTGGATATCAAGGATGTCAAAATCGACAAAGTAACTGAAAGCAAATTTATCGTATTTATTGATTACGGTAATGACATCCGAACCAAAAATGAAGTTCAATTGGTCAATGAGCAAGGTTCTTATAAAATAGATTACTGCAAGACGACTTTCCTACACTAAACGTTCCCCCTAGCATTGAAAATGCCAATTTTCTAGACGATAAATTGGCATTTTCAATTTATGATTGTTTGCTACTTTCAATTAAGCTTGAAAGCTATTGTTCCATTTAACAACATTTCCCTGATGTATAAGCCCATAGACGGTTGAGATCCGAGAAACTGCTTCTGCAGAACAACTCGCATCGACAAAAAGGAGGTTAGCATCATCTCCAACTTTCGGCCATACGGAATTCCCTTGATCATCAAGCGGAATTTTGCCATTGGTCGCATAACGAAGGCAACGGGATAACTCGAATTCAGTTTCATAACCATATAATTCCGCAGCTAGATTGGCTTTTTGAAGCATATTACCGCTACCGAAAGTACCCCAATGGTCCTGAACATTGTCGTTTCCTACAAAAACTTCCACTCCCGCTTTTTTCAATTCCTGAAATGGCATCAACATATTGCGAAAAGGAACCGAACTGCATATACCAACTTTCGCTTCTGCCAATCGTTCGGCCGTATGTGCTAAGTCCTTTTTCGGCATGTAACCTAAGGCGAAAGCATGACTGATAAATGTACGTCCCTGCAATGCCGGATTTTCCAATGCTTTATCAATCAAATAATGTATGGTCTTAACACCTGATTCCCCTCCCTCATGTAAGTGGATATCGATTCCTTTGTTATTATCCAATGCAAGTTGAACTGTCAAGTCCATCGGTTTCTCAATACTGCCGTCAATACTAAAGGGATCCAAACCACCAATAAAATCCACCTGCCCCCATTTTGCTACCTCCTCCATTAGTTTCGCCGATTCTGTATAATATAGGCCATGCTGGGGGAATGCAACCAGTTCTGCAGCAAATGAATATTTTAAATGTTCCAGCGCCTGTAACAAATGCTCCAATGACTTTGTTCCCGATGTTGGATCTACATTAAAATGCGTACGTGCAAAATTTGTTCCGTAGCCCTGTAAAAGCGCGATTAACTTTTGGGCCCGTTCGACAGAGGTTTTCAACAACTCGGGGATAATCAC
Source organism: Sphingobacterium sp. UBA1897 (assembly GCF_002337775.1). NCBI lineage: Bacteria > Pseudomonadati > Bacteroidota > Sphingobacteriia > Sphingobacteriales > Sphingobacteriaceae > Sphingobacterium > Sphingobacterium sp. UBA1897. The sequence continues at coordinate 117,977 of NZ_DDGR01000022.1, read as the reverse complement.
CTGTTCCTTGGCAATCATATCTTTTACAGTCCTATTTTTTGGAAATACCGCCTTCCAGGGCAGGCCATATAAGGTTTTATCCAAATGAATATGCATGTCACGGAATGGCGGCAATGCCAATTTACCTTTCACATCAAAGGCTTTTCCGCCCCCCGCCGGTTGCGCAGGCTCAATACTTTTTATTTTATTTGCCTCAATTTGAATATCAAATAATGCCGTTTTCGTAGCAACAATTTCTTCCTTCTCATAAAGAAAGCCAGTTTCTAGCAATACATTCTTCAACAAATAAGTATCTTGATTTTGATTGATTTCATTCATGCCTATATCATTTTTCACCAAAGCTAAGTGATTTGAGCCAATGATCTTTGTACGAATTATTACAGCTTGTGTAGATATTATGGCTGCGCTTTAAACTGACTTGGCGTCATATTCGTATGGCTTTTAAAAAACTTGCTGAAGCTTGCATTATCGTAAAACCCCAAATCAAAGACAATAGCTTTGATCGTTTTATCCGAAATTTTAAGCAATCGCTTTGCCTCCAGTAACACACGTTCCTGAATCAAAAATGAAGCTGATTTCTGTAAAACCCGATTACTTAACACATTTAGATAATTTGCCGAAATATTTAGCTTCTCGGCATAAAAAGCGACTGATTTTTCACTTTTATACCATTCATCGATAAGCTGCACAAATTTCGCCATAATTGGATTAGCCTGATATTGTTCATAATCATCAAAATTATCCTGAACGATCTTGCTGATCAGAAGCGTAATTACTTTGACCCGTGCGTAAATCAATTCCCATAGGATCTCACCATCCTGTAAATCATCTGCAATTGCCTTGAATTCTGTCAATAACGACTGAAAATTGGCCGTTGAAAGATCAATAACCAAATGCTTAAAATAATAAGAAATAGGGAATCGCAACGCAGGTAATAAGCTTTCGAACCAATGTCTGCTAATCATGAGCTGTAGTGCATAGGTAGGATCGGCCATCTGCCATTGATGTACCTGTCCCGGAAAAACCAGATGTAACTGATTTGCACCTAGTACAAAACGGTCAAAATCTATTGTATGTGTGCCTACAGACTCTTGGAACAATAAAAGGATAAAAAAATCGTGTTTGTGCGGTTCACTAATTTCTCTAGGGCCAATGAGCTCATGAAAAAGTAAATCGCGGTCAGCGATAATCCCTTCCTGAAATTTCTGCAGGTCTAATATTGGGAAATGGTCGTTGGGTTGATACATAAACAGTATTCCAAAGATAGTATCTAAATATTAAAACAAAAAACAAAAGCTAGTGAGAGCTGGTAACAATGCTAAAAATTACGACTAACTTATGACCAGCTTCGTCCTGTAAGCACAGTGAGTCCACAGTAAGTCCACGTTGAGTCCACTTTTTTAAGGTGCATATACCATGGACTCATCGTACAGACATACTACTTACAGTCCGAAGTTGATTACTCGTAGTCCATAGCTTGTTCAAACGAAACTCTTATTGTTTGGACTCCCTGTATAAAAGAAATTGTTACGATTATAACTATTATTTAATATAAAAAAATGTTACTTTAACGCAGTTGCTAGGGTATCAAGCGATATTGAATGCCGACGCCCCCATATCTAATTAAAATCGAGAAATGCAAATCGAAATCGGTCGTATATTTTATGAAATAGTTCCCTGGAATAAAGATTATATCCAAATTTCGGGTAATTCATCACCCTATCGTGTACATGCTCCAGCACATTGCGATGTTGCTTTCCTTAAAGAGTACATCAAGTTAAACCCGCCAGAAAGTAAATCGGAAGGTATATCCTATTCCTATCTAGAAGCCCCCTACTACCTATTTGGAAAACCTTATTTGGTCAAAATCTATCCTTCCACAACGCTAGCAACCGTTGAACTGACAGCTACAAGTATATGTGTATATCAAAAGAAGAGCACGAATACATTGAAATTACTGCACAAATGGAGTCAGGAATTACTCTACCATGAAATAATCAAGCAGATTGCTTATTGGGAAGAACAGTTGGATATATATGATGTAGCTACAGTAACCATCCATAAATTATCCAAAAACGATTTTAGAATCGTTGAAGGTGGATTTCATTTTTCAAATCGACTCATTGATTTCGAAAAAGAACACATCAAGCTAATTATTCTAAAGGCTTTCTGTAAATTTGCTCATAAGACGCGAAAAGAAACAGAAGCAATTTTCAGTTTATATATTCCAAACTGGAGAGATCTTTGTTAGTACAGCATAATAAGATGACAGAAATTAACATCAGAATCCAACTAAAGAAAGACGATCTAATCATACCATTCAGCAATCAAGATCTTATACCATTCATCGCCAAACATCAGCAAGAAATCAATGATTACGTTATCGAGCAATTGGAAGATAAAGACGGCGCACCACATTTAAGTGACTTTAGCATAAGTGGATTAACTTTTTATACAAATAGTACCGAAGGTTCATTTAGACTTCATTTTAAAATTGATCGGCAATTTTGCTGCAGTGATCTCTCATCGTGTCAAATGGATTATATAGACTTTAAGTTTAATCAATCAAATGATAGTATCACACTAACTGGAAGTTATACTGTTTGGACAATTCAATAAAAGATATGCGAGTACCCGAACGTTATCAAGTTAATACAAGTTCATTTTCTTTTTATTGGTCGAAGGGTCTTGGTGTCGAATTGCTTCGCAAATTGCCGACGAAACTTTCCATCGCTGCTGCCGATCAATTTACTCCTTTACTCTATCAATTTGACAATAGCTGCGACCAACTTGTCGAACAGCTACACCTAAAAATTGGCTTCCATCAAGGTCAACAACTGCTTAAAGATGCACTTGCAGGCAAGCCTATTGATGCAGCATACGAACATGTATTGCTGAATTTTTTAAATACATTAGATCTCAACCCCTCTTGGTTAGATTGGGATAAAATAGAACAAGGCATTGGGCTCAGTCAACGTTCTGGTTTATCAGGACTTATTGTATTACGGGATTATGTCCTCATGGGGGGCTATGAGTCCAGTGCGATCAATAAACCCTTAATCTTTACAGGTGCGTTAAAAAAAGGGGCTGTCAAACGACTCACCGAAACGGTAACCTTTTGGGTGGATATCACAGGCGATGATGCACTGAAAAAGGGTAATATCGGCATAGAGGCCATTCTACTCACCCGATGTATCCATTCGTATGCGCGATTAAACATCCTAAAGCACGGTCAGTGGCAAACAGAAAAATGGGGTATCCCATTAAATACGTGGGATATGCTTGCAACCAATCTCGGATTTTCTCTTGTTTACCTAACAGGGCTAAAACGTATGAAATTCAATGTATTGAAAAACGAGGTAGAAGGTTTATTCCATATCTGGAAGTTTATCGGAACATTGCTGGGTATTCCAATGCAACTTCTCCCCGACACAGAGGAGCAAGCCATTGAAGCTTTGTATTATTGGACCATGACACAACAATCAGGAGATCAGGATAGCTTAGCTTTAGCAAAATCACTCATGGAAGAGCCCATTAAAGCAGCCTACCCCACAAACAAATGGGGACGAAAGCTCATGCGCGAAATTCATCTCTACTACAATCATTATCTATTGGGCGACTATTCGTGTTCACTATTGGGTTTAAAGAAGACGGTACTCGGTAAAATTGCTTATGTGAATATCTTAAAAAATAAAAAAGCAAATCGTATGGTTACCGACAGCTTATGGCGACAACAACAAATTGACAAAGGAAGAAAAGTACACGAAGGCGTGAAACAAATCTATCTGAAATACAATTAACCAACGTTGCGCTCGTAAGGCACCCGTGTCGCAATGGAGCGTCCCAGGGTTAGCTCATCGACATATTCCAACTCGCCACCAAAGGCAATACCGCGGGCAATCGTTGTAATTTTTACATCAAATTCACGCAATTTACGGTATAAATAAAAAATGGTGGTATCCCCTTCCATTGTTGCTGAAAGGGCCAAAATAACTTCTTCTACCTCACCTCTTTGGATTCGATTAATTAACCCTTCGATTTTTAGATCAGCAGGGCCAATACCATCCATAGGCGAAATTAATCCTCCCAATACATGATATACACCTTGATAGGAATTTGTATTTTCGATGGCCATCACGTCTCGCGTGTCTTCTACAACACAGATCAAATTTTTATCGCGTTTGAATGAGGCGCATATCTCACATATACTGTGGTCAGAAATATTGAAACATTCTTGGCAATACTGAATATCTTCTTTTAAGCGATCGATAGAGGCCGTAAAACGCGCTACATCTGCATCGGATTGCTTCAACAGATGCAAAACCAGTCTTAATGCCGTCTTTTGTCCCACGCCAGGTAATTTTCCAAATTCGGCCACTGCGTTCTCAAGAAGTTTAGAAGAAAAATTCATAATGCAAATGTAAGAATAATCAGAAAAAGTAGCTAGTATTAAAAAAATAGCTATATTGTATTCCTTTTTGAAAAATTAGGTTTTAGAAATTAAATGTATAACGTTATATATGGATATTACAAAAGAAGATAAAATTATCCGCGCATTTGAAAACAAAACATGGCAGGAAATTAAAGTAAAAGACTCATGGCAGATTTTTAAAGTGATGTCAGAGTTTGTGGATGGGTTTGAGAAATTGGCAAAAATTGGCCCCTGTGTTTCAATATTTGGATCAGCACGTACCCCGCGCGAACACAAATATTATCAAATGGCGGTAGATATTGCTAGCTTATTGACGGAACGCGGTTATGGTATTATCTCCGGCGGTGGACCGGGTATTATGGAGGCAGCCAATAAGGGCGCTTACGAATCTGGAGGTAAGTCTGTCGGCCTAAACATTGAATTACCATTCGAGCAATTTCACAACAAATATATTGACCGCGACAAATTGCTTGAATTTAAGTACTTCTTCGTCAGAAAGGTCATGTTTATGAAGTATTCTCAAGGGTATATTGTTATGCCTGGAGGTTTCGGAACCATGGACGAACTTTTTGAAGCAATCACACTGATTCAAACCGGTAAAATTGCACGTTTTCCAATCGTATTGGTCGGCTCTGAATATTGGAAAGGATTAATAGATTGGGTTCAAAATACAATGATTTCAAACAAATATATCAGTGAAGAGGATTTAAAACTGTTTCGAATTGTGGATACAGCCGAGGAAGCAGCTGATCATATTTTCCGATTCTACGATAAATACTTGTTGAAACCAAACTTCTAAGAAGTACTTCTTCGAAAAAGGAGTATCTGTTGATTCAGATACTCCTTTTTTTTTGTCTATTCGAAGCTGCTTTCTTTTGTAAAATATGCGTTTAGCTGCTTAAAGCCAGCTTTTATATATTAAAGTTGCATTATTCATAATTTAGTCCCTACATTTATAGCGCAATTTGCATTTCACGTCGTATAACCATAGAAAAACAAATTATTGTCTTGCATGAAAGATTTTGGAGGCCATTCAGATGAAGAGTTGATCGTGTTGATTCAACAAGACGATAGCTTAGCTTTCGAAGCTTTGTATGATCGCTATTGGAAAAAGCTTTATTACCAGGCTGCCCGCAAAACAAATTCACTGGAAGATGCGCAGGAAATTGTACAAAATATCTTTACTTCACTTTGGCTGAGACGCCATCAACTCCAAATTGAAAGCAATCTCGCCTCCTACCTCGCTGTGGCCGTTAAATACAAAGTATTTAAATATCTGGCACAACAATACAAACAGGAAGCTTTTAAGCATGATACGGAATGGGTAGATTTTGATAATTCGACGGAAAATTGGCTCCAGTTTGAGGAGCTTCGTGTTCGGCTAGATCAACTTGTTTCGGAACTGCCTGAAAAATGCCAGCTTGTTTTCAGATTATCCCGCGAAGAAGGACTCTCCTATAAACAGATCGCTGAAAGTATGAACATCTCTGTGAAAACTGTCGAAACCCAGTTAAGCCGTGCCTTAAAAAAAATACGCGCTGGTATTCAGCGCTTTCTGATTACTTTGTAATTTTTTTTTCTTCTTGTCAGGGTATCAGCCCAATTTAGGGACTCTATATATAAATAACCCCTAAATATGGTTGATCATAATCAATTCCGGATAAAGCAATTGGCTTATAAATGGCTTCAAGGCACATGTAGCCCTGAAGAAGAGGCCGAACTGCAACAATGGTATGAAACAAGTAATGGCGAACCTCTCCCTATCCCCGAGGAGCTCGCAACAGATGAACAACAACTCAAAGAGCTGTTATTCTTAAATATAAAGCAGGAAATCCAAGCGTCAAAAATCAAGCGAATTCCACAATGGGTGAAATTGGGTGGAATAGCTGCTGCTTTGGCACTGTTATTTATATTGCCCCTTTACCTTGTTAAAAGAACAACCGGAGATACCCCACAGGTAGCCGTGAAGACGCAACAGCAAGTTCATCCGGGCATTAAAGCAGCCGTATTAACTTTAGCCGACGGAACTAAAATTGACCTTTCTGCCCACCAACAGAGCGTTCTTCATCAGGATGAACAGGTGAAAATTGTTACAACTGCTTCCGGAACCGTGCAATATCAATTTACAGCCAGTAAGAATACTGCTGCTAGCCGAACCAATACCATTGAAACGCCGATTGGAACAGAATATAAGATCATTTTGGCCGATGGCAGTAAGGTATGGCTAAACGCTGGCTCCGTGCTCACATTTCCTGAATCTTTTGCGTCGAATAGCCGTGAAGTAAAATTATCTGGTGAAGCCTATTTTGAAGTCAGCCACGATAGTAAGCGACCATTCTATGTGCGATCCAATGAACAAACCATCCGCGTATTTGGAACCCATTTTAATGTAAGCTCCTATCCAAATGAAAACAATAAAACCACACTTATAGCGGGCTCTGTACAAGTCTCGCAATTCGGCAAGTCAAAAATGCTGAAGCCTGGTCAAGCAGCATTTACCTCAGGTGGGAATCTTATCGTAGCAGAAGCCAATATCGAAGAGGCAATGGCCTGGAAAAATGGCTTTTTCTATTTTGAATCGACACAAATAAAAGATGCACTCGCCGCCATAAAACGCTGGTATAATGTAGATATTGTCTATAAAGGAACAAATGAAAAGCGTGAACTGACAGGAAAAATAAAACGTAATTCAACGGCCCAGCAACTGGTTGAGACCCTCAACTTCCTGGATATAAAATGTCGATTGCAAAACAATAAAATTGAAGTTGAACTCTAAATTATTTAATATAAAACAAACTTACCCAACTAATTATGTATAAACTTAAAACCATCCAAGGGGCTGGTAAAAAGGCAAAACTATTTGCTGCTTTACTTGCGATCCAATGCGTTTCCCATGCAAATAATTTGGCGATGGCGAATGTAAACCAAACTAAAATCAAGTTACAAGACAAGGAATACACTTTGGCGAAGTTTGCTAAAGAGATCGAACGTCAGAGTTCTTATGTGTTTCTGTACGATAACTCACAGATTAATGATAACCAAAAAATCCGAATAAACCATAAAGATGGTTCTATTGTTGAAATTCTGGATGACAACCTAAAAGAGCTATCTTATTCTTATAAAATTGTCAACAACACCATTGTCCTAAAAAGGAAAACAGATGACATACCCTTAAGAAACACGATTAATGTACAACAGCTTGTCAAAGGACGCGTTTCTGATAGCGATGGTAAAGCATTAACAGGGGTCACAATCCGCAATACAACAACAGGTAAACAAACGGAAACAGACAGTAAAGGTGAATTCTCGATTGAAGCGACCCCTACACATCAACTCAGCTTTAGTTCGATAGGTTATGAGACTATCAGTAGTACGGTAGGCTCCAATAGCTTCCTCAACGTGCAGATGAAAACTACCAACAACCAATTGGAACAGATCGTTGTGGTCGGTTTTGGAACACAGAAGAAAAAGGACATCACTGGAGCCATTGCAACCATGAGCACAAAGGATATTGAAGATCGCCCTGTGACCCAATTGGCGAGTGCCATGGAAGGCAAAATGGCGGGGGTAGAAATTGTAAAATCCTCCGGACAACCGCAAGCTGGCTTCTCCATTCGAGTTCGCGGAACCTCAACAATCACTGCAGGTAGCAATCCATTATACATTGTAGATGGTGTTCCTACTGAAAATATATCGGAGCTCAATCCATCAGATATTCAAAGCATTTCGGTCTTAAAAGACGCTGCTTCTGCCGCTGTCTACGGATCGTCAGGAGCCAATGGCGTTGTGTTGATTACGACCAAAAGAGGAACAAACGGTAAAACACAAGTAAATTTCGAAACCTATCAAGGATTTTCAGCCATCAGAAAAAAGCCTAGCGTTCTAAATGCTGCACAGTATAGAGAATTAATGACTGAGATGGGAGAAGCCTTGGATTGGTCGAAATATACCGCTGATACGAACTGGCCAGATCAGCTATTCCGCACCGGCCACAGCCAAAAATACCAGGCTTCAGTACGCGGTGGAGATGAAAAGACAGGGTTTTACATCTCTGGATCTTATCAAAAAGATAATGGCACGGTCATCACAAATACAGTAAACAAGGTCAATTTTAAGGTTAATTTGGATCACCAGATCAATAAAATCTTTAAAGTTGGAACAAGCTTATCTTACAACCGTTGGTACGATGTGGACATTAACGAGAACTCCCGAAATGGGGTCATCATGAATGCTTACCTGGGCTCCCCAGTCATCGGCATATACGGTGATAAGGGGGCTTTCACAGTAGATCCATTCTATACGGATCTTGACAACCCCGTTGCATTGGCAACAGGCAACGAGCACAGCTATATCAACAACAGATTTACAGGAAATGCCTTTGTGGAGGCTAATATCCTACCGGGACTAAAATTCAAATCGCTGTTTGGGTATGAGAAATTTAACAACCAGTACCGCACTTTTGTGGATCCGTTCCGCACGACAGAGGGTAGAAAATATAAAGGGATGGCGACGCTCCAGCAGCAGGACAATCAGTATTGGATGTCCGAAAATACATTAAACTATGACAGAACTTTTAGTGACAAGCACCACTTCACAGGTTTATTAGGTTATATTACCACTAAAACACAAACAACAATCTCAAATATTGCTACCCAGAATTTTGCTAATCCAGCGATTCACACCGTCAATGGAGGTTCGATGATTACGGCGATGCCAACGGCGATAGATGCTGCTGTATCCACTGTCTCCGGCATTGCAAAAATCGGTTATGATTATAACGACAAGTACTTATTTACAGCCAATCTGAGAGCTGACGCGTCATCTGTATTTGGGCCTAATAACCGTTGGGGGTACTTCCCTTCTTTCTCTGCCGGCTGGCGTTTATCCAATGAAGATTTCTTTAGTTCGCTGAAAAACACGGTAAACGATTTGAAAATCCGCGCTAGTTGGGGTAAGGTTGGAAATAGCCAAATCCCGGCCTTTTCCTATCTTGGTTTAGTTGACGTCACGGGATCGTACAATATCGGCGATCAGGTTGTACCGGGGTATACACCCTCTACCTTGGACAACCCCAATCTAAAATGGGAAACAACAAACCAGACCGACATTGGTGTGGATGCCAGTTTCTTTAATTCCAGATTGATATTTGGTGCAGATTATTATGCAAAAAAAACTGTAGGCCTACTTCTCAACTCAAGAGTTCCTTATAGTTCCGGTTACAGAACTGCGCTGAAAAACCTCGGCGACCTACAGAATAAAGGTTTCGAATTCGAATTCAGTAGCCGAAATTTCGTTCACGATTTCAAATGGAATACAACAGTCACCTTTGGGCTCAATCGCAATAAAGTACTGAATATTGATGGCGGAACCTACTATGACGGAAATATTGATGGCCGCGGCAATAGTACGATTGCAAAAGAAGGGGTTGCATTGGGATCATTCTGGGGTTACGTCGCGAAAGGCGTCAATCCAGAGACCGGAGATATGATCTATCAGATGGCAGACCCTGAAGCAGGTCTTCAAACGAGTGATATGGCTATCATTGGTAATGCTACACCAAAATTCTCTTATGGCATGACAAATGATTTTAGTTATAAGAACTTCAGCTTTTCTTTTTTCTTACAGGGTGTACAGGGAAATGATATCCTTAATGCGACACGTATTTATACAGAGGGTATGTGGGAACCGAGAAACCAAAGTACTGCCGTGTTAAACAGATGGACAGTCAATAACAAAAATAGTACTATGCCGCGTCCGGATCTAAACAATACAGATGACAACTACAATTCACAGATTTCTTCCCGTTTTGTAGAGAAAGGTTCCTACTTCAGGGTAAAATCGATGACCTTGGCCTATACACTACCTAAACAAGTGCTTGAAAGATGGAAGCTCAATAAGGTCCGTTTTTATGTGACAGGCGAGAATCTGTTAACATTCACAAAATACTCAGGTCTAGATCCTGAGGTAAGCATGTATGGGGGAACTAACCAGGAAACCGTGAGCTCCAATATGGCGCCGGGCATCGATTTTGGTACTTCGCCGCAGGCACGCACTCTTATTGTTGGTTTAAACCTAACTTTTTAACCTTTTAGCTTACAAACAATGAAATCAAATAGATATACGTCATTAGCCATCGCCTTATTGGCTTCTCTAGCTCTAAATTCCTGCAAAAAGTTTTTAGATCTTCAGCCTACCTCCACGGTAACGAGTGAAAATGCCTATCTCACCGGAGACAATATTGAGAAAGCATTAAACGGGGCCTATAATTCTTTTATAGGCAATGGTACCCGCCCAGGAAGCAATGCCAATTATTATCAATGGGAGATGATTTTACAGACCGATATCCGTTCGGACAATGCGCATGCGGCCGGTGGTGGTGAGATAGACTTTGCACAAATTGACTATAATACCATTACCAATACCAATGAAATGGTACGCAGGGATTGGGAAGAACTGTATGGAGCAATCTCAAAATGCAATATCGTTATCGACAATGTTGATAAAGTCACAGATCCTACTTTTTCGGATGAAAGACGCAAACAAATTCTTGGAGAAGCTTCATTTTTAAGAGCCTTCCATTATTATCAATTGGTCAAACTTTATGGTGGTGTACCCTTGGAAAAACACTCCAACAGTACAGATGCCGAAGTATTACGCATCAAGCGATCAACTGTAGAGGAGGTTTATGATTTTATAGATTCGGATCTACAAGTTGCAGCAAACAATCTTCCCGATGGATTTGGACAAGCCTCTATTGACAAGGTTAGAGCTACAAAAGGTGCTGCAAATGCCTTGCTGACCAAGATATGGGCACAACGCCCTGATCGAGATTACAATAAGGTATTGCAATACGCCGATTCAGTGATTACTGGAAAAGGTGGCTATCAGCTCCTTCAAAACTATGCGGATCTTTTTGACGGTAAACATAACTATAACAGTGAATCTATCATAGAGATTCCCTATATCGCCGGCAGTCCCAATCTAAGCTGTTGGGGTGGCGCATTCTTTTTCCCGGATCTTGATGAAAATGGCCAAATCAACGAAAACGAATGGCGCCGGTATGGCACACCTTCGAAAGATCTAGTCGAAGCTTATGACAACGCTGGCGACACTGAACGAAAGAATGCCAACATCTGGTTTTTCTCTGTCCCTTGGGCAGATGAGTTCTGGAACCCTTGTGGAGATGCCGATACAGAAATCCCATTTAATGTAAAGCAAAAACATGCCAACAGCTTCCAAAGTGGCGATCATTTTTACCTTTTGCGGCTTGCGGACATCATTCTGCTTAAAGCAGAGGCTCAAAACGCCTTGGGAAATACTTCTGGTGCGATAAACACCATTAATGTCATACGTCATCGCGCAGGGCTGTCAGATTTATCCGGTGTCAGCTCCAGTGCGCTAAAGGCCATCATTCTCAACGAGCGCCGATTGGAACTTGCTTTCGAAGGTCAACGTTGGGATGATTTAAATCGTTATGGTGTCACGGTAGATGTAATGAATAAACTAAATGAAATAAAATTTACATGCGATAACGGCAAACAGAGCAACCCTACGTCGATTAAGTATAATTTTAACCAAAATAGCCTGCTCCTTCCAATACCATTATTGGAACTGCAGGCAAATCCGAGCCTGACTCAAAATCCAGGCTATTAATTAGACCAAGCATAGGCTGTTCAAAGGATTAATTCCTTGAACAGCCTTTTTTACTAATATACTTTATTATGACTCGTTTTAAATCACTGGATATTTTCCGTGGGTTTACACTCGCGGCTATGATTCTCGTCAATAATCCCGGCAACTATCATCATGTATTTCCTCAACTTGAACACTCCATCTGGCATGGCTGTACGTTTACAGATCTTATATTTCCATTTTTCTTATTTGCTGTTGGAAACTCGATGGCATTTTCTTTAAAAAATATAGATCAACAGGCTCCATCAGCCTATTGGCAAAAAGTTGCGAAAAGAACGGGCATCCTTTTTATGCTGGGCATCTTTTTAAATGTTTTTCCTTTTGTTGAATGGAATAGCCTTCACAAGCTGGAATGGATTCCATTTGCCAAGTACAGGTATTTCGGCGTATTGCAACGTATCGCTATCTGTTATTTCAGTTGCGCCATGTTAATATATTATTTTAAAGATAAAGGCACAATTATCATCGGTGTAGCATTTCTCTTGTTCTATTGGTTGATTTGCTACTATAGTAATCCATCGGATCCTTATAGTTTGGACGGTTGGTTCGGAACAGCACTCGATATCCGAATCTTTGGTGCATCCCATCTCTATCACGGCGAGGGCACAGCGTTTGATCCAGAGGATATCTGGAGCGTATTACCGGCCATCAGTCAAACGATATTCGGGTATATTACCGGAAAGTACATTATTCACAAACTGACAGGAAAAAGGGAGCTGATGAACCTCGTTGTCGTAGGTCTGTCCTTTATCCTGATTGGCTATCTATGGTCATTTGTCTTTCCTATTAATAAGAAGATTTGGACCAGCAGCTACGCCGTATTCAGCACTGGAATTGCACTCTCTTTTCTTGGTATATTAATCTATCTTATCGAATTTCAAAACATCAAAGGGATAATTTACACTGTCCTTGACGATTTCGGTAAGAATACACTATTTATCTATTGTCTTAGCGGCTTAATTCCCACGATTTGTTCTTTTATTCTCATCGGGGATACACATCAAAATCTTTGGAACTTAAGCTACCATTTCCTGTTTGATAGCTGGCAAAACCAACGATTATCGTCCGCCCTATTTGCGCTGCTATTTGTCGCTTTGAATTGGTTGATCGCATATTGCCTACGGAAGAAAAAGATCTATATCAAAATCTAGGTCGAGGTGCCATTGGCTTAAAATAGGCAATCTGAATAATAGGAATAAAAAAAAGGGCCAAGGCCCTTTTTATATATAAAGATATGGATAAGATATACCGCAGCTACTTTTAGAAAACGCCCCATCTTTGTTTTACTATTTCGCTATTACAGTATGCTGACACTAAAATAGCTCAAACTAACTATACAGAGAAAAAACTTAGGGGGACAAAGGGGGGGACAAAATACAATCGATTGAAAAACAGCAAATTAAAACACGTATTTAAATTAAAAAAAGCGCTACTTTATTTTGAATAATCATAATAGAAGTCATACTTCGCTTAAAATTCTTGTCCGGAAATATAAAAAAAAGAAAACCTGAGGTTGGGAGTCCCAGGTTTTAACTAACCAATTATTAACCTAAATTATGAAAAGTCTTTTTTTAATATTCTACACAAAGAATATTTCAACTATTGGACCAAAATCGCGCATAAATTACTATTTCACATTTCCTTAACAGATTACTGAGATTGAAATGACTAAACGGAAGACATTTCCAAAATAAGAATAGAAAATATACTGTTAAAAGAAATTAAAGAGACTATTCGGAGCCAATTTTTCATAAGAGAAATCAAGTTCTGCCGCAACATCAGGTAAAATCTTTGATTTTGTTAAGAAATGTATTTTAGCGGGATGTCTTTCTGCTGCCATTTTGACCAATTCCATCATGTAGTGATTGCTCTGATATCTTTTTACTTGTCCTTTTATATCTTCAAACCCGCTATACTGGCCGTATTGATCAATATATCCCATCCCATAAAAAACACCATTTTCGATGACAATACAGCTTTTTTCATCCGAATTACGTCCTTTATCGATCAATACAAAGGATGGCTGCTGTTTGAGCCAATCCTCGATACAACGTTCCACCCGTGTATTGTGTAGGTCTCGATCGGGTAATTCGGTCTTTTTTAGCGCTTTCGTAGACAAACTGGCGTGCCCAAACTGACAAAATTGCGGATTAATAGCGTCATGCTGAATAAAGCTTTGCAACAACTGAATAGCGTCATATTCACGCTGAAACAGCTGAATACATTCTTGTCCCCTTGTTGTCTTCCCAATAGCCAGATGGAGATAGCCATTTTGATCCTCATAAGAGAACAAACCAAATTTAGGCTCATACCGTTTAAGTGCTCTATTATATTTTGGCCAGAACTTTTTGATTTCCGCACATTCCAACAACAATGACATCAGCTCTGTCCCGCAGCATTCATAACTTATATGATGAATTTCTTTTAAGAAATGTTGCCTTTGCGCTTGAATATTATTCCCTGTAAAATGAGACAATACTCTTTTTTTTATATTGACGGCTTTGCCAACATAAATTACTTTTCCAGCTTTGTCATGAAAATAATAGACTCCAGCCTCGTTGGGCAATTGTTCATACTCCAAGGGATTTAAATGCGGTGGAAACCGTTGATCTAGCGCTTTATGCTTAATCATATCCTGAAATACCTGTTCGGTATCTAGCACTTTCAAATAAGCAAAGAGAATGGCAGTTGCATCGGCGTCGCCACCCGCACGGTGCCTATTTTCAATCGGGATATCTAAATAATCACATAGGCGCCCCAAGCTATAGGATAATAATCCCGGCTTTATTTTTCGTGCATAGCGTACCGTACATAATTTTATAGCTGACCACTCGAAGCCTGACTCCTGAAGCTGAAATCGAATGAATGAATAATCAAAATTTACATTATGTGCAACAAAAATACGGTCTTTGAGCATTTCATAAATCTGCTCGGCTACTTCATCAAATAATGGAGCGTCCTTCACCATGTCATTGTTTATACCCGTAAGCGCAAAAATCGAATTCGGAATCTCTTTCCCTGGATTCACCAAGGTCTCCCAACGTTCCAAAACCTGATTACCATCATGAATAACAATGGCAACCTCTGTGATCCTGCTCGATTTTGCATTGCCACCTGTAGTCTCTATGTCCACAATGGCAAATTCTTGTCTTTTGCTTTGATTTACACTCATAACGCAAAGCAAACATACTAAAAATATTAGCTATTCAAAAGGATCACCGCAATTTTACAAAACACGGACGCCAATTATACAATCTAGCTGATAGAAATAGCTGTTTTTCTAAACTACTGTTCATGTTATATATTGCTGGATTTTGTTTATTTTGGCTTTTCTTAATTAAATTCATGCTCATGGAAGTAACACAAAAAAATAACGATAAACACGGCAGCTTTGAGGTTATCGATCAGGAAAAGTCAGTTGCACAAATGACTTATACCTGGGCTGGCCCTACAAAATTCATTATAGACCATACGGAAGTAAGTTCCGAATACGCAGGAAAAGGGCTAGGCAAACAGTTATTGATGGCAGCAGTGACCTATGCACGTAAAGAAAATTTAAAAATTATGCCTTTATGTCCTTTTGCAAAATCAGTTTTTGATAAGGACCCAGCATTAGCCGATGTGCTTTTTTAAGACCTCGCCAATGTAAAAAAGATGGTTAGATTGCTGTAGCAATGTATCTAACCATCTTTTTTTGCCCTCTGTTTAGCTAATGGGCAGTTGCTAATCAAGTTTGATTGCTAATTTGTTTATCAATTTAAAAATGAGATCAGCCGTTAGTTTGGCCGTTCTGGAATCAATATCGAAATGTGGATTGAATTCTGCAAAATCGACAGATTTTAGATTAGGCAGATCCAGTAGCATATCGTAGATCATAAAAAACAAATGATCAGGGACAATACCGTTAAATGCCAATGCACTTACTCCCGGTGCATAGGCTGCAGCGAAAGCATCAAGATCAACCGTCAAATACACATAATCCACTAATTTGGAAAAACTAACAATTTTTTCCCGGATCAGATCAAGTTTTTCAATGAGCAAACTCTCTCTTTCAATAATCTGCACATCCTTCTCTTTGGCATAGGCGAGCAATCCTTTGGTATTACTAATTTCCTGAATACCAATTGCTAAGTAATGAAATGGCAAATCTGCTTTAGACTGATCGTGCTCGATTTGATAGAACCCCGTTCCAGAATTCCCTTTGCCATCCTGCAATGGACGGATGTCTAAATGGGCATCCAAATTAATAATGCCAAGACTTTGATTACGACTCTTTAGAAATTTTTTAACACCCAAATAATGGCCATAAGTTACTTCATGGCCACCACCTAAGACGACTGGAAATCCTTCTTGCTCGAGAATACAATTTAAGGCAGCCCCTAGCCCCTGCTGAGATAATTCTAAATCACTGTCTTTTATAAGTATATCGCCGCAGTCTTTAAGTTTTAGTTTATCAGAAAAATGTACAGGAAGGTTTGTTAATACATTCCGGAGTGCTGTCGGTCCATCTTTGGCCCCTACACGACCTTGATTGCGTGCAACACCCTCATCGCTACAGAATCCGAGAAAAGCAATGGACTGCCTTAAATCGGGCTGCTCGAGAAGATCAACACAATCCATTAATTGATGCCAACGCATCCATTCACGATCCTGGCCATCGATACGCCCCTTCCAGACCGCTTGGTCTCCTTTGTTATATATTTCCGGATTATTCAACAATAAGTTCATTCGCTCAGATCAAATAATTGTTCGATAATATCGTCATCTACAAGTTGAGCGCGGGTAACTTGCAATGTGGTATTTCTCTCCATTGCACGATCTAACGCCTGATTAGCTTCCTTATTTCTAGCCCAAGCGCGCCTAGCAATCCCGTTATTCACATCAAAATACAGCATCTTTTCCAATTTAAAAGCTGCTTCTGCAGAGCCATCTAGCAGTAGCCCGAAGCCACCGTTGATGACTTCACCCCAACCGACTCCACCGCCATTGTGAATAGATACCCAAGTAGCCCCCCGGAAGCTGTCACCAATGACGTTATGAATAGCCATATCTGCTGTAAATTGACTGCCGTCGTAGATATTGCTTGTTTCCCGATAAGGTGAATCGGTACCGCTCACATCATGATGGTCTCTTCCCAAAACAATAGGTGCTTCAAATAAGCCACTTTTTACGGCTTCATTAAAAGCCTTTGCTATGGCAATACGCCCATTGGAATCTGCATAAAGAATACGCGCCTGAGAGCCTACTACAAGTCTATTTTTACCAGCTTCTTTGATCCATTGAATATTATCTTGCATCTGCTGCTGAATCTCCACAGGGGCTTCTTTTCGGAGCTTTTCTAAAACTGTCATGGCTATTTCGTCTGATTTTTGGAGATCCGAAGTCTTTCCAGACGTGCAAACCCAGCGAAAGGGTCCAAAACCATAGTCAAAACACATTGGACCAAGAATATCCTGTACATAAGATGGGTAGCGGAACTGATCCTTTTTATCATTCCAAACCGCTGCACCAGCACGACTGCTCTCCAACAGAAACGCGTTACCGTAATCAAAGAAATACGTTCCTTTGGCTACATGCTTATTGATGGCATCGACATGTCGTACCAAGCTTTCTTGTACACATCGCTTAAACCGGTCAGGATCGGTCGCTAACAACGCATTGGATTCTGCAAAGGTCAACCCCATCGGATAATAGCCTCCAGACCAAGGATTATGTAATGATGTCTGATCAGATCCTACCGTGATGTGGATATTTTTGCGATCAAAGGCTTCCCACACTTCGACAATATTACCGATATAGGCGAAGGAAATTGTTTCCTTTTGATCCATCGCCAACTGTACCTGTTCAACGAGTTCATTGATATTTTCTATCAATCGGTCTACCCAACCCTGTTCATGCCGCTTTTTTGCCGCAGCGGGATTGATTTCAGCGCATACGGTGATACAGCCGGCAATATTACCTGCTTTGGGCTGTGCGCCACTCATACCTCCCAAACCAGAAGTCAAAAACACCTTGCCTTGAATGGTATCGTCTACTGCTAAATGTTTTCGAAAAGCGTTCATGACAGTAATTGTGGTGCCATGCACAATACCCTGCGGACCAATATACATATAGGAACCTGCTGTCATCTGTCCATATTGTGTAACACCTAAGGCGTTAAAACGTTCCCAGTCATCCGGTTTCGAATAGTTTGGAATCATCATGCCATTGGTTACAACAACACGAGGTGCATGTTGTGAGGAAGGGAAAAGCCCCATTGGATGACCACTGTAAAGATGTAAAGTTTGCTCATCTGTCATCTGCGAAAGATACTGCATGGTGAGGCGATATTGAGCCCAATTTTGGAAAACAGCTCCATTCCCACCATAGGTAATCAGTTCATGGGGATGTTGTGCTACAGCTGGATCGAGGTTGTTCTGAATCATCAACATAATAGCTGCCGCCTGCTTACTCACTGCTGGATAATCATCTATCGGTCGAGCGTGCATTGCATATTGGGGTCTAAAGCGGTACATGTAGATTCGCCCAAAACTACGAAGCTCCTCTAAAAATTCAGGTGCTAAAACCGTATGCCATTGTTTTGGAAAATAACGCAATGCATTCCGTAGGGCCAGCTTCTCTTCCGACTTGGTGAGAATATCCTTTCGTCTGGGGGCATGACTTATTGTATGATCTCGTTCTACTTTTGGAGGTAATACGGTCGGAATACCTTCCGCAACCTCACTCTTAAATGTATCTTCCATGTTGTTATATTGAGAATACTTCCTGACCATTTTTCCATACTGCTGTAGGCTGCAAGCTTCCTTGGTAGTAGGTAATATCCTGATAATTATCTGTTTTAAATAAACTAAAATCTGCTTTCATGCCCTTGGTCAACACGCCGCGATCCGACAGGTTTAAGGCTTTTGCAGCACGGTAGGTTAGTGCCGCAAGCAGCTCAGCATTCGTCAACTTTTCTGCTGTTGCCAAAATACTCGCACTCGTCAGTAACTGTCCCATGGGCGCGGAACCTGGATTCCAGTCACTTCCTATTGCCAAACATGCCCCTGCATCCAGCAACTTTCTAGCAGGTGTAAAACCACATCCCAGACCGATTGAGGCGGCAGGCAGCGCCACAGCAACAGTAGCTGAGTGTGCGATGAGTTCTATTTCAGCCGCAGTTGATGCTTCAAGATGATCCGCGGATTGCGCACCGAGTTCTACAGCAATCTGACTTCCCGAAGTGGTAAACTGATCGGCATGAATAGTCAGATCAAAACCCATTTCTTTTGCTTTTCGTAAATAGGCCACAATGTCTTCCCCCTGAAAAGCCGTTTTTTCGATAAATGCGTCAATCCGATTCGATAGCCCTTCTGATTTCAATAGGGGAAAAAGATCTGTTGTGATCAGATGAAGATAATCTTTTGCGGATCCGTCGAAGTCCCGTGGGAGCATATGTGCAGCCAAACAAGTTGGAATAAGGTCTGATGCTGTACGACGATCCGATTTCTGAATGCCCCGTAATATCTTAAGTTCTTCTTTAACATTGAGGCCGTAACCACTTTTAACTTCAATTGTTGTGATTCCTTGCCTTAATAGAAAATTTGCGCGCTGGATAGTGAGATCAATCAATTCTTCTGCCTTACAATCCCGCGTATGGGAAACGGTGCTCCAGATCCCACCTTCTGCCGCTGCAATCTCCAGGTAGCTTGAGCCTGCATTTCGAAGGGCGAAATCATTCGCTCGATTACCGGCAAAAGCAATATGTGTATGGCAATCAATAAAGCCTGGCAGAGCGACCTGATCTCCTTCTACAAGTACAAGTGCCGCCTCCTTTCCCCATTGCAGTTGTAATTGCTCAAAATCCCCCACTTCCAATATATGGTTACCCGCTATTAAAATACCTCCTTCTTTAATAATAGCCAATTGTTTATCGTGGAGTGCCCCATTTACGGGCATATTTGACAGCGTTAATACCTGCCTAAAAGGTCCAACTAATTTCAGCTCTTTTTCCATCATTCTTCGTTTAAAACATTTCAAACCTTTGTTTCAAATCCGCTTCAATCTCACCTGTAGCATATTGACGATGCAATGTGATCAGTTCGCCTGATTTTACGAGGCTTAGTGCCTCCGTCAGCAGCTCTTCCATCGGTTGATCGGATTCAATATGCGGAATGGACTGGCGAATTCTTGCATGGATAGCTTCCAATGCTGCAGTCGATTTTAATGGCTGATGGTAATCTTTGGCCTGTGCCGCACATAACAGTTCAATACTTAGTATTTTATCGACATTGTCAATGACCTGCAGTAATTTTCGGCCGGCAATAGATCCCATACTGACATGATCTTCCTGGCCTAAAGAGGTAGGAATACTATCTGCACTTGCAGGAAAACAAAGTCCTTTATTCTCACTTGCTATCGCGGCAGTGCTATATTGTAAGATCATAAATCCTGAATTGAGACCGGTTGACTTCATTAACAATTTTGGGACGCCGTTGGTTTGACCTTCTAAAGACAAATAGACCCTTCGGTCCGAAATATTGCCAATTTCCGATGCGGCCAGTGTGGCATAATCCAAAGGCAGAGCAATTGACTGTCCGTGAAAGCTACCGCCACTAATGGTTAGTTCATCATTAATGATCACAGGATTATCGGTCACTGCATTTATTTCGATTTCTATGGTATCCTTCAAATGAAACCAAGCATTGCGTGATGCTCCATGGACCTGAGGGATACAGCGCAGCGAGTAGGGATCTTGTACACGAGAACAGTCTTTGTGGCTTTCCAAAATGGCCGAGCCATGAAGCATGTTAAAAATGCTTGCAGCGACATAGCGGTTTCCTGGGTGCGGGCGTAATTGATGTAATTCTGTAAAAAATGGTTTTATTGAACCATTTAAGCCTTCAATCATTAAGGTAGCAATAATGTCAGCGTTCTGAAGTACACGATTTAACTCGGCAACAGCCATCACACCATGTGCCGCCATAAATTGAGTTCCATTGATTAAAGCCAGCCCTTCTTTTGCGCCCAGCTGAACCGGTGCCATACCGTGTTTTTCCAAAACGGCAGCTGTCTCCACAATCTCCCCTTCTACGTTAACTTTTCCTAAACCAATCAATGGTAAAAATAAATGTGACAATGGGGCCAAATCACCCGATGCGCCCACAGAACCTTGTTTGGGGACCACAGGAATGACATGATTTTCAATATGCCAAATAATCCGCTCAATCGTCGCATACTGAACTCCTGAAAATCCTTTAGAAAGCGCGTGAACTTTAAGAATAAGCATCAATTTGGCCAAATCGTTGGCTATAGGTTCTCCCATACCGACAGCATGGCTTTTTAGAATATTTTCCTGTAACAGCTGCGTTTGACTTGCATCAATAAGTGTGGTGCACAATGGACCAAAACCTGTATTGATCCCATAGACAACCTCACCGCGCTCTACTATTTTCCTGACATAACTGGCGCTTTGCTCGATCTTATCCTTGACTTCGGGGGAAATTTCCCCGGTAACCGTTCCTTTTGCTATCGCTAAAGCTGTGGAGCATGTTAGCTGCCCACTGCCATATAAAAATTTTTCCATTATCATAACTGCTTTACTCAAATGTACTTGCTATATTTGATAATTAGAAATACCATTTTTATCATCAATTGATAACCATGAATTATCAAATAGAGCTAAGACATTTACTGTATTTTAAAGTATTGGCGGAAGAACTGCATTTTAGAAGGGCTGCCGAAAAATTGTTTATTGCGCAGCCAGGCTTGAGCAGGCAAATTAAGCAGCTGGAGGAATCCTATGGCGTAACATTCTTTGAGCGTAATAAACGAAATGTTCAAATGACTGAAGCGGGGATGTATCTCTTTCAGGAGGTGAAAGAACTATTTAGGCACTTGGATCAGATTGAAACTCAACTTCAAAGTTTTGCCAACGGTAAAATAAGCACCTTAAAGCTGGGGTTTATCGGGTCGGCTGTTCAAACAATCTTACCGCAATTGCTTGTCACCTTAAAACAGCAGCAGCCTGATATCGAGTTATCACTTCACGAACTAGCGAATGAAACCCAGCTGGATCTGCTGGAGAAAAAAGAACTGGACTTAGGGTTTGTTCGTCTTTCCGAAACGCCCCCCGGGTTATGTAGCCTGCCTCTACATACAGAGCACTTTAGCCTCGTTTTACCCAACGATCATCCCCTATTGAAGTCGCCGCAACCAAGTCTTGATGCGTTCAAAAATGAATCATTTATCTTATTTTCCAAAAACTATAGCCACTCGTATTATGATCTCGTGATGAGCATTTTTAGTGATCATAAGTTTATCCCCAAAGTTACTTTACGCACAGTGAATGCTTTAACTATTTTCAATATGGTTGCTCAGGGACTGGGTGTTGCAATAGTTCCTTCATCTTTAAAGAACGGATACCATGTTGATGTCACTTTCCTTGAATTGACCACTTTACCACAACGAACAACGCTCTCTTTAGTTTGGAATGCCCAAAATCGTAATCCCGGTATTCCATTAGTTATTCAGATCATCGCTTCGCAACCCAACAAAACTGGACCTGATACTGCCGGCATAAACAATAATAGCTAAGACTGCATCAAAAGAATGCCAAATAAATTGTTCGGATAAGCTTGTTATTGTATTGCATATAAAAAACAAATTCTCTAAGTTTGATATATTTACTAAACTTTATTTAAAAAACGAATTATGATTTTAGAAGTAGCTGTATTACAAATTATTGAAGGAAAACAGTCCGATTTTGAAAGAGATTATAAAACAGCTTGCCAGTATATTAGTGCGAGTAAAGGTTATATCACGCATTCCTTACGTAAATGTATTGAAAAAGATAACCAGTACATTTTGTTGGTTGAATGGGAAACTTTAGAAGACCATACCATTGGTTTCAGGGAGTCGGCATTATTTAAGGAATGGGAGAAACTTTTACACCATTACTACGATCCATTTCCAACAGTCGAACATTATGAAGTGTTAAAATAGTAGTTTTGTCGTCCTTTTCTACAATAATCTAGTATCTTTGTAGAAATTTTTGATATTCAACTTTTAACCCCTATAACGTCACAAGCGTTATAGCTTTGAACAGAACAAGATGTACACAAAAGAAAAAGCAAAAGTAAATAGTTTTACGGTAGATCATACCAAGTTAAAACAAGGGATCTACGCTAAAGCTTCTACAACCAATAACAGCAATGTTGAGAGTTATACAACTTACGACATTCGCATGATCAGACCGAATTCTCCGGAGCGTATGCTATCACCTGAGGTCATGCATACCTTAGAACATTGTTTTGCAACAGAAATTAGAACCATCTTAGGTGATGAAGTTATTTATGTTGGGCCAATGGGCTGTTGCACGGGATTTTATGTTGTATTGGCTGGAACAGCGAAAACTCCTCAGAACGTGGCGGAATTGATGAAAGAAGTATTAGAGACTGTTCTTACAGAAGGATACGAAGTACCTTTCCAAAATCCAATTAGCTGCGGAAACTACACATTCATGGATTTTCCCACCTCAAAACAGGCTTGTGTTAACTTCTTAAATCTAATTACTGCCGAAGAATTGGAATTTGAGTATCCATATATCGAAGAAAATTAAATGATCCTGAATAAAGATATTGAAACGATTATCTTGGTAGCAAATAAAAATGAGCTATCTTTTAATTCGACAAGTGAATCGACTTTTGTATACGAAATTGGTGTAGGTAAAGTAAATGCGCTCCTGTCCGTAGCTACGCTTTACGAAGACATCAAAGCATTAGGGATCAGTCCTGTTCTTCTCAATGTTGGCACGGTAGGTTGTACAAGGCATCCGATAGGCCATGTCCTTTATCCGGCATACTATGCACAAGGGGATGCTTATACGGATGGATTTTTCCTGGAAAACACCTTGTTTTTTAAAGGTCAAGGCGTATTGGAATCCATATCTCGTGATGAATTTCGCTACGAAGATGCACTTTTGACATCGGATCGTTTTATCAATGTAAATACTGCTTTTTATCAGGATATCAAACATTTTAATCCTTTGGCATTTGATATGGAATCTTATGCCCTAGCGAATTTCTGTTTTCAAAAAAATCTCACCTTTCATAGTATTAAAATTGTTTCAGACAATTGTGATGGCACAGTTAAAGATTGGGAAAGTATTTTAGGAGAAATTTCAGGGAGATTAGGTGATATTCTCGATCAATTCATGAAAAAGCTGGATAACGAAAAAGCTGCTGCGGTCAGTATATCGTAATCTAATGAAATAGCAAAAAAAAGACCTGTAGAAATAAAGGTCTTTTTTTTTGCAAATTACCGTGTTCTTTCTTCAACAGCTTCCCTCTTGTCTTTCTAATTTGAATTTATTCAAACTATTCTCTCCCGAGGTTGTTCAGATAAGTGGATTACAAGCCCATCGTTATTTCAATATAACTCTTCCACACTGCAAATAAATCGATCTAATATTCTTATGAAGAAAAAGAAGAAAATAATAATTTCAAATAGACTGCCGATACAAATAGAACGAAAAAAAGAAAAATTAATCATCAAGCCGAGTGCGGGCGGACTGGCAACCGGTTTAAATTCCGCCTTTGATACGGATGAAATACTTTGGGTTGGCTGGCCGGGAATTGTTCCCAAAGATGAAGAGGAAAAAGAAAAGATTGTCGAGCTTCTCAAACCGATGAGCTTACTTCCTGTTTTCTTATCAAAAGATGAAATACATAATTTCTACGAAGGTTATTCCAATGAGGTCCTCTGGCCTATTTGCCACTATCAGCCGAGCTACATCCATTTTGACCGCGAATATTGGTCTACCTATGTCATGGTAAATAAGAAATTCTGCGAGGCTGCGCTTTCTATCGATGAGCCATCCGATTTTATTTGGGTCCATGATTATCAGCTTATGCTGCTCCCTCAACTGCTGCGTTCAGAGAAACAAGAGCTCAACATCGGTTATTTTCACCATATTCCTTTTCCTTCGGAGGAACTCTTTATGAACATTCCGCAACGTAAAGAATTGGTTGAAGGTTTACTGGGAGCAGATCTTATCGGATTTCATACTTTCGCCGATAGTCAGAACTTTCTAAATGCCTGCAAAAAAATATTGCATGTATCATCTGGACATAACCAGCTCAAGTACAAAGACCGTCATATATTTATAGAATCCTTTCCGATGGGCATTGATTTTGATAAATTCGTCGAAGTCAGCAGTCAGCCTAAAATCCAGTCGATTGCAAGCCAATTCCGGAGCCATTTTCCCGATCAAAAGATTATTATAGCTGTAGATAGGCTCGATTATAGCAAAGGCATATTAGAGCGATTACGTGCTTTTCTCACTTTCCTTGAAAAATACCCCGAATGGCATACAAAAGTTATATTGTATATGCTTATCGTACCCTCTAGGGATAAGGTATCGCAATACAAAAAACTGAAAGATGAGATTAACCGGAAGGTGAGTGAAATCAACTCCATTTATGGCAATCTAAGCTGGACGCCGGTACTATATTTTTACAAATCACTTCCATTCGAGGAGCTGGTTGGATTATATGTTGCATCCGATATCTGTATGATTACATCTACGCGAGATGGGATGAATCTTGTAAGTAAAGAATACATCGCCAGTAAGACTTTATCAAAGGGGGTATTGATTTTAAGTGAGTTTGCAGGCGCCTCCAAGGAACTCGTTGATGCCTTGATTATTAACCCCTATAATCGTACAGAAACGGCAGACAGTATTTACCAAGCGCTTAAAATGCCGCCCGAAGAAATTCAGGAACGTACCGATGCCAATATTCAGATTATACAGAAGTTTAATGTGCAGCATTGGGTGCAGCTCTTTACCAATCGTTTGGCCGAGACCAAAGCCATACAACGTGACGAATGGGCAAGACGAATCTCGGATAAGGTATTGAATAGTATTTCAGAAAGGTATAGCAAAAGTAGCAATAGACTCTTTTTTCTGGACTATGACGGTACTTTGGTCAAATTCCAGAATCATGCCCAGAAAGCGAGTCCGACGACCCTGTTGTATAACCTTTTGGATAATATCATTTCTGATCCACTCAATACATTGGTCATCATAAGCGGCCGATCACAAGAGAGCTTATCGTCTTGGTTTGACGGTCGATCATACTATTTAGTTGCCGAACATGGCATTTGGTCAAATTTCCCAAATTTCAACTGGTCGTATAAGAAAGGATTGGCCCTCCACTGGATGCCTGAAGTAAAAAAGCTGATGGAAAAACTCGCCGATCAAACTCCGGGGGCTTACATCGAGGTCAAGCCCTACTCGTTAGCTTGGCATTATAGAAAAGTGGAACTGGGCTTAGGCGAACTTAAAGCAACCGAGCTAAAGGAGATCTTAAACCCAATGCTCAACGACTATGGATTACAGCTACTGGACGGAAATGCTGTCATTGAGGTCAAAAATACAGAAGTTAATAAAGGTAAGGCGGCATTGGAAATCGCAGGACATATAAAAGCAGATTTCATGTTGGCTATTGGCGACGACATTACCGACGAGGATCTATTCAGGTATCTACCGCAATCGACCATAAGTATTAAGGTAGGCAGCAACAAATCTGCAGCAAAATATTATTTAGATGAACAAGAAGATGTTCTTCAATTTTTAAATCAACTTATCGTAAAATAATGAACGAAAATACAACAGAAAACAGACATATCTACCAATCTGGAATCATTGGAAATTGTTCCTACATAGCGCATGTTGGCATCGATACAAACATATCATGGTTGTGCTGGCCATCGTTCGAAGATAGCTTTGTATTCGGCAGTATGATTGATAAAAATCAAGGTGGAACTTTCAAGATCAGTTCAGAGGAAGCAGTTGTGGAAACCAAGCAGTATTACATCAAAAACTCCAATGTGCTCTGTACGGAAATCCACACGGAATCCTACGCCTATCGTATTACAGATTTTGCACCTCGTTTTGAACAATTCGGGCGGTATTTTAAACCATTGATGCTGATACGAAAGATCGAACCACTGCATGGTGCCCCTAGCGTCAACATTAGATGTCAGCCGACTGCTGACTACGGCCGATTGGCACTTAAGCCTACCCGTGGCAGCAACCATATTCTTTATAGCAACGATCAGGTCGGAGAACGAATTCGACTTACCACTGATCTGCCTATTTCACATTTCTTCCAAGAGGAAAGCTGGACCATTATCGGTGAAAATAAATACCTTATACTGACGTATGATGCTGCTTTCGAATCGGCCATTGTAAGCACCTGTGAGGATTTCCTCCATAAAACGCTCAGTTATTGGCAGCGATGGATTAAAAGGTGTAGTATCCCTAACATTTATCAAACAGAAGTTATCCGATCGGCTCTGGTGCTGAAACTTCATCAATATGAGGATACCGGAGCAATTATCGCTGCATCAACAACTAGTCTGCCCGAATATCCAGGTTCGGGCAGAAACTGGGACTACCGTTATTGCTGGGTACGTGATAGTTATTATGTCTTAACAGCATTGACGCACATCGGTCAGTTTGAAGAAATGGAAAGCTTTGCTAATTATATTGCTGGTATCACGCATCGCAACCCTGGAAGACTTCAACCTTTGTATGGTATCCTTGGTACCACCGAACTGACAGAACATATCTTACCTTACCTAAAAGGCTATCAGGATAACGGTCCAGTGCGGATTGGCAATCAAGCTTTTGAACATATCCAAAACGATGTATACGGCCAAGCAATGATTGCCTTGTTACCTCTTTTCACTGATCAGCGTTTTAAAATCCATGAAAACAAGAATGTTTTAGGCTGGGTAAATTTCATTCTCGAAAAGATTGAGGCTACTATCGAGGAAAAAGATGCCGGTATCTGGGAGTTTAGAAATTTCGCCAACCACCATTGTTATTCCAATCTTTTTCAATGGGTCGGATGTAAGGCGGCCCTATTGATTGCGCGTCAAAATGGTTATCAAGATATGGAGGATCGCGCGAATGTCCTCTTAAAAAAAGCAGAAGCTTACATCGAGGCCTGTTATGACGAAGAGCGAAAAGTCTATCAGAATGCTATTGATAGCCGGAATTTAGACGCCAGTACCTTGCAGCTCATTGTCATGGATTACCTTGACCCAAAATCGGAACGCGCCCTTCATCATCTCGAAATGCTGGAAAAGGAATTAAAAGGTGAAAATGGACTTTTCTATCGCTATAAACATCAGGATGATTTCGGCAGACCCAAATCCACTTTCTTAGTCTGTGCATTTTGGTACGTGGAAGCGCTAGCCTGTGTCGGCCGTGTGGAGGAAGCGAAAGAGATCCTCGAACGTTTGCTGACCTACAGCAATCACCTGGGGCTGTTCAGTGAGGATGTTACCGAGGACAATGGCAGCCAATGGGGCAATTTCCCACAGGCCTACAGTCACGTTGGCTTGATGAATGCCGTTTATCGTCTTGCCATCAAATTAGATAAACCAATTTTTCAATGACATAAAAACAAAATGTGCGATCAAAATAAATTGATCGCACATTTTTGCGCTTATAATTGCCAATTAAATGGCCTTGATAAAATATTACAATTTATCCAGCCAGTTTTCTACCTCTTCTTTGGTTTTTCCGGTCTTTTGTTGCAATTTACCCAACAATTCATCTTCCTTTCCCTCGGCATACAACAGATCATCATCGGTTAAATCTGCATATTGCTGTTTCACTTTACCTTTCAGCTCGTTCCAACGGCCTTTCCATGTTAAATTACTCATAAATGCTCCTTGTTTTTAAAAAATGAAATGTATGTGCTTTTATATTAATGTCTGTTTATAGCTGTCAAAATGTTCACAGATCTCCTCCATCCCGATTTGCTTGCCCATCAAGTCTATAAAACGGTTTTTATACAAGGAAAATATGTATAGTCCCGTTGCCAAACTCCCTATGACAAAAATACCTTCCAGCTCATTGCTCTTCACAAGCTTGTTGTTCAGGTGACACTCTTTGAGTAATGGAATGTTATAAGAAGACCATTTACCCATTTTATCTTTGAGTACCAAACCAATATTTTTTGTCCCTGTCATCATTTCAGCTCCTTTTATTAGAAAAACAGCTACTTTACTTCAAATGTTTTCTAATTTTTGTCATTTTGAAAAGAATAGGTCTTTCATACACAAGAGCAAGTAATTATACGGTGGCGTCCAAAAAAAATGTTTCCAATTGATTAATTGGAAACATACTGTTAAAGATTGCTTTTACTATTTTTTGTTAGCGTTTACCTGGTAAATAGATTTGAAAACCTACGCCAACGCCTAAACCACTCGCACCGCTGCCTGTATTAATATTAGCCTTGCTATAATTGTAGCCAAAGGTAGCTTCCAAAGCAACAGTTCGTGTGATAAAATGTGCATATCCAACATTGGCTCCTACAGCCAGTGCGACATCTTTGCCCCTAGAACTTCCTGAAATACCAATGTCTCCCTGTCCAAAAAACCGACCTGTACTTGATCCCGCATTTGGAAAGTAATAACGCACAAATGGCGCTACACCATAAGTCCATTCATTATCAGCATCTTTTTGAGTAGCCAAGCCAAGATTTGCCTGTGCACCAATAGCCAATCCATCGGACACGAAATAACCAGCTCGTGGTTGAAGTGCTACATTAAATGATTTTCCTTCAAAACTATAGCCAAGATTACCGATCGATCCACCGACCATCCAATTTCCTTGTCGAATAGGTTCAATTCCGACATCCGAGGACATCTGTGGCGTAGTTTCAATTTTCTGAGCATGGGCCTGATACCCAATTCCTGCTGTTATTAATAAAAGAAGTGTCAATTTTCTCATAGTATCTCTATTATCTAAATTACTTTAGTTTAATAACAAGATCGACAAATGAAAAGTTTTAAATTTATTCTTAAAATATATCGTTTTGTCATTTTGTAAAAAAGAGAACCAATCAGATTTGACTCATGTTCCTATTAAAAAGACGATGAATACAGCAATTCAATTTGGTGATGCTATTTCAGATTATTTCCAAGAAAGCTCCCTATTCTTGCACGAAATAGCCCCAATGGAAAACCAACCGGACAGCTACAGTCTTAAGTCCGTATTTAGTCCATCCAAGGTTTCGGATCGAGATACGTTCAATCTCAAACTAGACTCTCCAAAAAGTATGGCTGGCCCCGATCCAAGTGAAGAAGAACAACGCGACCGCACCACTAAAGAAAAGATTAATACAGAAGAGGATCAACATAAAGAGAAACCAGATCATTCAGAAGAAGATATTTATGATGCTGATTCAGATCAAAAGGAAAAGGACAAAAAAAACTCCCACAACTAAGGGAGTTTTTTTGTGAATATAACGAAGAGGTCCGAGTGACCTTTTCTGAGTGCTCCTTTAAGGTTTAGATTGTATAGCATTGATGCTATCCTTCCTAAGCGTGTCTGCTAAACTGGTATCCTTCTGCATGCTCATTTTTTGTTGCTCGCTTAAATTGTATCTTGTTTCATCGGCAGCGCTCGGAGCGATATTGTCTGCCTGACCACTTCCCTCTGCTGGATTTTTGTTTGGATTTTGGCACGCAAAAAATAGTGTGCTGCAAAATAATAACGTTCCCAAAACTACCGTAAATTTCTTACTCTTTTTCATATTCTGTTTTGTTTTTGTGATCAACCTTTTTCTTAAGAACCACATTCAGAACTTATTAGTTTAATAAAAACTGATAAAAAACAATCATTTAAACTTCTGCTTAAAAAAATAGACAGTTCCCATACTCCACCTAATACAGAAGGATACCCGTAATAAAGACATTTTTTAATGGAACAAATACCCAATTGACCGGCCCCTAATCGGCCGCCTATTTTTATCGGGACGCTTTCAATTGTGTATTCTTGTAGCGTTTAGGCTACAAAACGATCAATACGCATGTGTACGTATTTTCCCCCTATGCCTGTTTAAACAAGTTTTAGATGAACCTGAAAACGTAAATGTAGCACTTAAATTGCACCTCCACCTATCAAATAAACATCAATCAATTTAACAAACGATACTATGAGCAATTCCAATTTGAATATTTTAGTCGAGGAAAAAAGAAGTCTTTTGAAACATTTTGCGGGAAAATTCACCAATGATCCCGATGAAAAAGAGGATTTAATTCAAGAGACGCTTATTCGTGCATTGAAATCGATCGATGATTTTATCCGTCATCCAAAATTAATGTCGTGGCTCTACGTTATTATGAAAAATGTTTACATTAACCAATATCGTAAAGCCAAACGTACAAACGACATCCATGAAACCTACATCGGTCTAGAAAGCACTAACACTGTAGAATCCAATAAAAGTGACAACAAGTTTATCGCTGATGATATTCAAAAAGCGATGTGCAGTTTGTCCGAAGAAAATTATCAAGTATTTCAATTATTCCTTGAGGGATACAAATACCATGAGATTGCCACCTATTTTGGCATGCCCGAAGGAACAATCAAAACAAGGATACATATGACGCGAAAAAAGCTTCAAAAACAGCTTAAAATTTACAAATTAAAATAAAACAAAATGTAGCTTTTGAGGTTATTTACCTAGAGTAACTTAACCAGATAGCTGACAATTCGCTAAATAATAAATATATGAAATCAGAAGTTAAAACAAAAAATCAGCACAATATGGTCATTACGCTGATTATCTGTGGCGGTCCCATTGGAAAGGGAAATGGTAAGACCATTGTACAAGCGGCCGTTACGGACACATTAGACAAAAATCAAACTAAAGTAGAGACAGAAAAAGCTAAAAAATCTTCTTCTGTAAATAAAACAAAATAGATGAGAATTTACTCATAGAACATTTGAAATTTATCCATAGAAAGGGTTGTTTTTGTTAAGAAAGTAACCCTTTTTAGTATATTTTTCTTTCTATTTACATGATAGTCCGCCCCCCCCGCCCCCTTTTCCTGTATAAAACCCTTGATTTATGTAAATAATACGCATCTTATCTTTTTTGAAAACTGGAGAGACCTCTCATCCGTTCTTACAAGAAAGATTAAAAATTCACTCATCAGCATGATACAATGGAAACCAACCTTATAAATGACCATAGAATGATCATCGATCTTATACAGATCAACCATGATCGAATTGCTGATTAACAAATGGCAACTGATATGGTCTCAAGCATCCACATAAGAAATTTAAATAACATTTTTGGGTTTAAGCATACGTTGACTTTGGAGATTATTATATGAAAGTAAAAGCTGGTTATACAAGAAAGAAAATAGGCAAGTCTTTTAAATATTTCGATACATCAGGAACAGAAGTATCTGATAAAAAGATCTTAGAAAGAATTATGAAACTGGTTATTCCACCCAACTGGAAGGATGTATGGATTGCCAAAAGTAAGACCAGTGATCTGCAAGCTTTTGGATTCGATCAAAAAGAGCGTAAACAATATATCTACCATACGAAATTCGTTGACCAACGGCAAGCGGCAAAGTTCAGCAATATTCTTTTTATGGGTAAATATTTACAAGAATTAAGAAAGATCAGCACTAAACATCTAAAAAAACAGGTCTGGGATATGGATAAATTGTGTGCAATTGCTTTTAAAATTATGGACAGCACATTAATTCGTATCGGCAATAAGCGCTATACACTGACCAATAAGTCATATGGCCTAAGTACACTGGAAAAAAGGCACGTCACCATCGAAAACAACACGATATCTTTGGCTTATAAAGGTAAAAAGGGTGTTTTTCAGCAAAAGTCATGGTCCAATAGGCAACAAGCTAAGCTTTTGGAAGAACTTTTAAAAATGAAAGGAAAAAGGATATTTCAGATTGATAGTGCTACGTGCGAAAGCACGTTCTGCGGTGCGGCCTTTAATCAGTATCTCCGGGAGAATTCTACAGGTCAGATCAGCTGTAAAAGCATTCGTATTTGGGGAGCCAGTCGAGAAGCTTTTTACCAGCTCGCCCAAACAAAACAGGCTGAGTCGCTTAATGCCCGAAAAAGACAGTTAAACAAAGTCATTAAACATGTTGCTGAGCAACTCGGCAATACAAAGACTGTTTCACAGACTTATTATATCCATCCTGCCATACAACGTTTATTTATGGAGGGAAGATTCCCCAGTATAAAAAGTAAATTACCGCTTGCGAAATTAGAGGATAAATTGTACCGTTTTCTGCTTAAACACACCGATAAGGCAATTGTTTAACGTCCAAACCTAAACCATTCGTCCAATGGATGGCTTAGGTTATTCATCCAGCATGATGCCATATCCATGGCGGCAACAGAAAAAGTGATACCATTTCCACCGAAACCACACACAAAGTATGAGTTTTTAAACTTTTCATGTTTTCCAATATAGGGCAATCCATCTTTGGTTGTTCCAAAAGTACCAGCCCAGGCGAAATCTGCATGAAAGACCCTATCGGTAAAAATTTTGTTAAATGACTTTTCCAATTTAAGTGATTTCGCTGAAATGAGACTATCTCGCTTGATTGGGTCTTTAAATTCTTCATCTTCTCCCCCAATCAGAAACCTATGATCATCTGTGGTACGCATATACAGATAGGGTTCAGCAGTATTCCAAATGAGCAGATCGCGATACCGATCATAATTGTCTTTATCGACTT
Organism: Sphingobacterium sp. UBA1897; assembly: GCF_002337775.1. Lineage (NCBI taxonomy): Bacteria > Pseudomonadati > Bacteroidota > Sphingobacteriia > Sphingobacteriales > Sphingobacteriaceae > Sphingobacterium > Sphingobacterium sp. UBA1897. The sequence goes on along the minus strand of NZ_DDGR01000022.1, from coordinate 84,274 downwards.
CTGACACGATTGCGAATGTACTCAATAGATCGACAAATTTTTCAGGAATAAGGTTTGTCGTTTCGTATCCTGTACAATAAATAATTTTCTTCACTTTGATTTTAGCTCCTGTCGAAGTGGTTACAAGATTATGCCCCGACTTATATAATACAGAGCCTAAGGCTGTTTTGTCGAAAATCAATAATCCCTTTCTAACGTTGTATGCCAGCAGTTCATGTGTAAAGCAAAAGGCGTCTATGCTTGCCCCTAAAGCCGAGAGAATTCCAGCATAAGCGCCATGTATAGCATAACGAGCCCTGATATCTTGTTCCGTTAACCATTTAACATCAAAACCCGCCGCTTGTCGGGCTTCAAACTCTTGCTTCAACCAGGAGATATCTTTTTTCCTTGCCGCGTAGTAGAGTGACTTTTTTGTTTGAAAACCAGCTTTGGACCGGATTTTCTTTGCAATTTCCCCCAATTTGACAATTGCTTCACCACAGGCTCTGTAGCTCGCTATTGCGCCCTCTTTACCAATTAATTCCTTTAATCTATACAAAGGCACATCAATTTCATATTGCAACATAGAGGTTGTTGCCGCCGAACTCCCATTCACAATTTCACGCTTGTCGATTAGAATACATTTCTTTCCATCGTTTATGCATTGATGTGCGATCAGCGCCCCTGTAATGCCGCCCCCAACGACAAGAACATCACAGTTAAGATCATCTTGCAAGGAAGGATAACTGTTTAGAAGACCGTTTTTTATTAACCAGAAAGGTTCATTTGACTTTAAATCCATTGTAATAAAAGCTTATTGAATGTTTGTATAACTATTTCTTTTCAGAAATAGTTTGGTTGGCATTTTATTAAATTTCAAACCATTTGAGCATTACCAAGGTTATCCTATTAGCAATTAATAGATTACTTATGCGAGCAATTTGGACGGGGGCTATTGGTTTTGGTTTGGTCAATATCCCAATTAAAATATATAGTGCAACGGAGAATGCAGCTTTAGATCTGGATATGCTTGATCGAAATGATCTATCCAATATTAAATTCAAGCGGGTAAATGAACAAACCGGCAAAGAAGTAAAATGGGACAATATCGTTAAGGGATATTTCATGAAAGACCACTATGTCGTGCTGGAAGATGCAGATTTTGAAGACGCAAGTCCGGAGAAGACCAAACTTATCAATCTTCATGCTTTTGTCAAACTGATGGATGTAGACAGTATATATTTTGAAACGCCCTACTATCTGGAGCCACAGAAAGGTGGAGAAAAAGCCTATCAGTTATTGCTCAAAGCATTAGAAAAAACTAAAATGGCGGGCTTAGGGTCGTTCGTCATGCGAAATGTAGAACATCTAGCTCTTATAAAGCCCTACCAAAATGCATTGGTTTTAAATAAAATACGTTATCAACAGGAAATTAGAGCACTTGATGAGCTTAAATTACCTGCTGCAATTAAAATTCAAAAAGCAGAAATGGATATGGCTACACAGCTGATCGAGCAACACAGCACATCCTTCGATATCAGCAGCTATAAAAATGAATATATGGACGAGCTCCTCAAAATAATCAAACAAAAAGACAAGGGTAAACGTCCTACCATTCGAAAGATGAAAATAGAGCATACAAAAGCAGATGATTTGCTTGCAAAACTTAAAGCAAGCCTTGGTTAAACAAAACACCCTGTGCCATGATACGTAAACTAAAATCGGGTCAATATCGAATATATGCCAAGCATCCTGATAAAGAGACTAACCGACGTCGGAATCTGGGTACTTTTGATACCCTTGAGGAGGCAAAAAAACACGAGCAAGAAATTCAATATTTTAAGCATAAGAAGTGAAATAAGATGAAGAATATCATACCAGAACAGAAAGAAGGCAAGCAACTGGATTGCTTTGAATCCCTCGAGTTTCCAAGTGAGGCTATTGCCGATTTAGCCTATACTTCGGCTATAAACAATCTTAGAAAGGTCAATCATTGGTATGAACTCGCTCAGATTCCTTCCACTGTATTTCAATTAACGACGGGTTATGGTACTCCAATAGATCGTTTACTCGAATTACACGATTATATCAGACTCGATATTCCAGGACCGGGACTTCCCAGTAGTAATGGTTATGATTGGGTGAATGTAGTCAGCCTCATATCAGACAAAACGGACGATTATAGGGTTTTTGCCATAACATTAAAACCTTGCCCCGATCCAAGCCATCCTGGAGATAAAAATACAGCTCATTTTTTTGAAGGGATTTCATCTTCTACCTTTTTGATCGAACAACGGAGGAATAGTATTTTGTTCCAGTACGCTGGAAGAAACGAGATCATCAATGTCGACAATGAGAATATAAGTGATAATGTCAGGAATTATGTTATTGGACTAGCAGCTAAAATTGGGGCATCTTACCCACAATGGAAATCACTTCTTAAAGGGATGGCTCATGCAATCGCCAAAGAGTTTAATGTTCAGCATTAGTTCCTTCTGCCGAACGGAAATTGGCAGCTGCTTTAATTTAAAAGTAAAAAAAAACCAATAAGACAATTTTATATAACTTTATAACATTCTGTTAGCAAAGATTCGATCTATGTTGTCGTAATTTTTTTTGTATATTTATGTATATCATAAGAAGTTTTGGGGTATTATGAATCATACATTTCAATCTAAAAATCAAACCATCATTACGCTTCAATCTTTTGGCAGTCTGGTCATCTTAGATCGACATTTTAATGTCGTTGGGGTAACCGAATCTGTCGTAAATGATCACGACGCCAAAGAGAACTTATTAGGAACTCATTTCTTTGATAGCTTTAGCAATACATTCGGTGAATCGTTATCCAAAATCAAAAATGCAGTAACTGATCTACATGAAAACAGGCAGTCGCGCCATATTTTACCCATTAAAATGAGAAAAGAACGTGTCTACGTAAAATTACGAAGACACGATGAATACTTCTATATCGAGTGGGAACAACAACACAAAAAATACATTGCCGCAAAAAAAATAAATGAGCTTAATTTTTTGCTAGATACTATTCAACCGAATAATTGGGACCGTGTTTGTTCGGCCATCAACAAATTGCTTAATTACGATCGGGTTTTCGTTTTGCAGGTTCAGGAAACGGGATATAGTTCCGTGATTGCTGAACATACAGCAGATGGACAAGCCCATTTCAAAGGAATGGAGTTCTCGAAAGATTTCATGCCTGATGAAGTCTTGTCGTACTATCGGAGCTATTCATATCGATATGCTCCCAATATTAATATCGAGGGCCAAGAATTCTACTATACTGACGAAGGAATTGATCCGGTCTCGAGTTTATTATCCCCTTTACCTGAACTTCATCGGCTTTTTTTAAAAAAGATAAATGTACAAAGCGCCTTGTTTTTTAGAATCTGTATCGATGATGACTTTTGGGGTCTCGTGGTCGCACAGAATGATGAAGAGCGGGTGGTCGATCTGCAGCAGCGAAAACTATGTACGTTTGCCATCCAGGCGGCCACCAGCAAGTATGAGAGCCATGTCAAACAAAATCTGTTGGAAAGAACGGAGCTTCTTAAACTCGCTGAAGAAGAGTTAAAAAGGAGTCTTTCTGAAAATAAAATGGTTAATTGTGCTTTGATACAGCATATGGATATTCTGACCCAGCTGGTCAATGCAGATGGATTGGCCATATTTAATCAGGGCGATGTCTTTAACTATGGTCATTCTCCGCAGAAAGCACAATTTTATGAAATCATTCAATTCCTGCAAAAACATACCGATAAAGCCCTCTTCAAAGATTATAACTTTCGACTGAATCATCAGGATAACTTTAACGATAAACTTGATTTTGCGGGCCTCATGTATCTAAAGGTTGGCTTGGAAAACGATTATTACCTGGTTTGGTTTAGAAAGGAAAACCGCAATCAGGTGATGCAGATGGAGCTGAAAAATGAGCCGCATGATAACAAACAGCTCAAAATTTGGGAAGATATGCGCTATGACGTTGCCAAACCCTGGAATGATGCTGAAATCAATTTTGTCCTTCGTCTGAATCAGATTATCAAGGAATCCATTTTTGCAAAACTAAAGGAACGTCAGTTGCTGAATGAAGAGCTTCTGAGCTTGAACAATGAGTTGGAAATGTTTACACATACCCTTTCTCATGATTTAAAAAATCCCTTGTCCATCTTAAAAATGGGCATACAGTTTCTACAGCAGCACTCCGACAATATTGATTTTACAAAAATCAATAAGTGGTACCAGAATTTCAGCAGAAGCGTTACAAACATTGAAGATATTATCAACAATATGGTCCAGTTGAGCCAGCACCGTTCCAGCGTTTTAGACAAGGAACCACTTCCAATGGCCTATACAATTCAGCGCATATTTCAAGAAAACAGCATTTTATATAACGTCAATAATTGCCAACCCACTTTTGGTACCCTATTACCAATTTGGGGCGAAAAAAGTGCCGCGTATCAAATTTTTTCAAATTTAATTGTTAACGCAATAAAATATTCTGCACAAGCAGACAGGCCTTTAGTGACAATAGATAGTTCCGACGAAGACGATTATACGCATTATCAGATCAAGGATAACGGTATTGGCATACCAAGTGACCACCTGCCCCATATTTACGAAATGTTTACCAGAGCCGACAATGTGGGATCAATACCTGGTACGGGCATTGGGCTTTCGCTGGTGAAACGGATAATGGAACGATTGGGAGGAAGTATAGCAATTGAATCAGAGGTTGGTATAGGCACCGTTGTCCATCTCTACTTCCCTATTGTTAAGCCATTTCCTGAGCAAATGTTACTCGATTGATCTTTGTTTCAAATCCTGAACTCTTTCAAACTATTTTCCATCTAACGTTGTTCATTTAAGGAGAGTATATCATCCAATAAAAAGGATCGTATCACTTAAAAAAGAAATTGAAAATGGAAGAGATATTGCAACATGCAGTAGTAAAACGAGGTTTAATTATTGCCTATTATTTTAGTAACATCTGGTATCGTAAAGGATTGTTCGGGGAACGTACTATTCCCGATTCAAATGACACTGATCCCATCGAACATCCTGAACCAGCTATAGATGAAACCGATCCTGAAGAAGAGGAGAATATCAACTACACACATAAAAATCCGCAGCCAAGAAGCAGTATAAGCCCTGGAAAGAAGTCTACCGCTAGCTGGGATGAAAATGTCGAAAATCGGGCCATATCCAAAAAGACAGATTGACCCAGGGTCAATCTGTAAAGACATTCAACTGTCCTTTTTCATCAAAAAAAACATCGCTAATAAAAACGATACGCTGATCTCCCGTCTCTAGGGTGCGGCCATGATATACACAGCGGATTTTTCCTTCCTTGTCCTGAAATAAACTATTATGCCCAGTACCCGAAACCACTCCACCTCTATTGGTATTCTTTTCAATGATCGGATTAGATGCCGATTTTTGATAGCTTCCCAAAGGAGCAGTTGCTGTTGCGTAGCCAACAGCATAATTGGCTCCTGCAAAATAATTGGCCGAATACATCATGTAGTATAATCCGTTTTCTTTGACTAAAAAAGAGCCTTCTGTCCATCGTCTATTGACCTCACCTGAAGTAACTGATCTACTTTCCCATTCTGATTGTGCGTCGTTCATCGTAGCTGGGGGGCGCATTAAAAGAACCGGATTCCCTATCACCTTCGTCATACTGCTATCCAATTCGACTCCGTAAACCCAGCTTTCTTCAATATTTTTATAACCAAATTTCTTCTCCGCCCAAGTTGCAATTTCTGATTCCACAGGATGTTCGTAGCAGCAGCGTGAATAGAACAGATAATTTCTATGGTCTGTATCTCTAAAAACATTCGCGTCAATGATGGGATATCCAGGATCAAAAATAGGTTTCCCGCTCAGATCTTTAAATGGCCCCAATGGATTATCCGCCACTGCAACCCCTATACGATAGTTTTCCAGATGTTTTTTGGGATTTTCTTTCCAATGAGCACTATAATACATGTAATATTTGTTATTCACACGATAGACTTCAGGAGCCCAGAAATCCTTTTCCCCCCAACCATTCGGCTGTTTGGCATCGTATACTTTTCCCTCCTTTTTCCATGTCTTTAGATCTTTGGAACTATAGGCTATAAATCCATTTTCAGTCCCGCCGGTTCCATATAGATAGTATTGATCCGAAGGTGGATCGAATACAATAAAAGGATCACCAAAGGCTACATCTGTTTGATAGGATTTTCTAGGTTGTCTCGATCGTTGATCTGTGCTTAAAAATCGAAACTTTGCAGTTTCGAATTGGGGAACCAAGACACCGCTGCTATTTGCCACAAATTGAATCGGTACTATGGCTGTCCGCCGAGGTGCAACTTTTTCATCTGAAAAATGTGTATGACAGACGTAATACCATTGCTTTCCTTTTTTGAAAATGTCGCCATGTCCAGTTCCGGCAAATCCGCTATTTTTTCGGCTTAATGCTGGCTGACCTTCCAGTTTTTTCCAGGGTCCATAAATATTTTCGGCGATAGCAACACCCACAGCGTAGTCCTTATTCCGAAAATCATTTGCCGAATAGAACATATAATAATATTTTCCCTCTCGAATGATGGTGGGACCTTCACTTACTGTCCAGTCGGCATTTGCCGTATTTTCCCAGGCAAGTTCTGCATGGAGACATTCTTTCAGCGTTTCTTCCTTTATTCCGGAATAATCTGACTTCAGCTCCGCCACAAAAATTCTATTCCCTTCCTTTAACCTTACATGAAATAGGTATTTTTTTCCATCTTTATCGCGGAATACAAACGGATCAATTTGCTTTTGTCCGATAGCAATTGGCACTTTAGCTGTTTGCTTAAAAGGACCCGCTGGAGCATCACCGACTGCGATTGCAATATGCTCATCGGCTGTGTAAGCCATATAAAACTTACCATTCTCAAACCATACTTGCGGTGCCCAAAAACCTTTTGATCCAAAGATATCGCCCTTTACAGCCGCAAAACCTGAATTAATTCCCTCCGGACTTACCCAGGAATCTAAATCCTTGGACTGGTATACTTTAAAACCCTGTTGTTCATCATGATCACCATTCGTACCATAGAGGTAATAATTTCCTTTGTGATAGAATATGGTCGGATCCGCTTGAAAAATGCCATTTATCGGCATGTGCACATTTTCAATCTGATCTTTGTTTACAGTTTGCGCAAATGTACTTTGGACAAAAAACAGCAAGAGAGCAATAGGCAGCAAATATATTTTGTTCATTGATTATAATACATCATATAGGTGAAAACCTAAAATTGAACAAATATTTGCTAAGATTGGAGGTAAATCGTATCAATTGAATATCATTTTGTATCAGATTAAAAATCTCCTGATAAATTTATTGAAATCCATTCCTCTTCTATTCCCACAACCCCATTTTTTATCCAGACTTTTTCTATCCGAAAACATTTCGATATATACACCAACATACTGACACTATCTTTACGGATCAAAATTTCCCTGATCATTTGCCAGGAAAATTTTCGCTAATTTAAAATACCTCTTTCAAAAGCAAACTTAACCAGATGTGCCGTGTTTTTTACGCCCGCTTTGTCTATGAGGTTCTGACGATGGCCCTCAACAGTACGCTTACTTAAAAAAATCTTATCTGCAATTTCGACATTCGTGTAGCCTTCCGCAATCAATTTTAATACTTCCAATTCCCGCTCTGAGATATCAAAATCCGTTTGCAATTCTCCTGGGATCTGCGCATAGCTTTGACCAGAACGGACTTGATCTAAAAGTATCATGGCGATCTCTTCGCTCATGTACCGCCCGCCGTTAGCAATATGATTCAACCCAAAAAGCAATTCGTGATAGCCAACATTTTTGACCAAATAGCCAGCGAGACCAGATTCAAACGCCTCAATGACATAATTAATCTGATTCAGCATGGATAGTATAACCACTTTAATAGATGAATACTGTTTGTTTAGGACCTGAAGCAATTCCATGCCGTCCATTTCATCCATACTGATATCCGTTAAGACGATATCAGGAACAGAATTTGCACTTAGGAAGTCGAGCGCCTCTTTGCCATTCGACGCTTCGCCAACGACTTCAAATCCTTCTTGAGATTCTAATAGTAATTTTATTCCGTTACGTACAACCATGTGGTCTTCAACCAATAGGATTTTTATCATTATTATCTTTTTAAATAGTCAATTTTAGTAAAATACCTGCCACAAGCGTATCATTCATAATCTGCGCATTGTAGAGTTCTGCAATCTTCATCAAGCGCATTGGTCTGTTTTCGGCCTTTGATACTGACAAGGCTTCTCCTTGTTGAAAAAAAGGTGATACTTTGACAAAAATTTCAAATTCGATCACCTGCACTGAAATTGAGATCGACTGCGAGGCCATTTCATCATTTAAATATTGAAACATTGCAGTCAGAAATTTAAATAAATGAATTTGCGTCTGATGATGTAATTCTCGCAAATGAGGGTCAAGCAACGTATCAATTATAAAACCAGATCGTTTTTTGTAACTGGCAACGGCTTCATCAACGGCGTGAAAAATTCCCAGGTCATTTAATATGGGATTGTAAAGCAATCCCGCTTTATTGCGGATTTCTATAACTAAGGTAGTCAATGAATCACGTAGGCAACGTAATTCTTCAAAATCGCCATAACGATTAGTGAAATTCTGAAGCGATATACGCATTCCGTAAAGCTCCTGAGCCAGTTCATCGCGAAAATACCGTCCTATTTTTCCGATATCATCCTGTTGATTCCTAATAATCGATTTATAAAAATCTTCTTGGCTACCGTCCCATACCTCCTTTAACTCCGCCTGATCTTTTAGGCCTTCAGATTGGCCTTTCGGTCCATCTGATAGGTCAAAATATAGTTTTTTGTTCACGTCCCCCATATTGTTTTCCATTTCATGTTGTAACTAATAACCACTTCAAGGCACGAACAGTTTTAAAAATTAACACCTATTTAGATAAAAGATGTATCCTTTAAAGTACTACGTATAAATACGTGCAAGAAAAAGATAAATGGGGGAATTTAGACAGGAAAACACTTGTTGTTAAAGTAAAAAAGTTCAAATAAAGCACCAATACACTTAGTGAATAACCAATACAAAACACTATACAACAGCTATTTATAATAATAAATAAATCTACTCGCTTGATAACACTTGCCTCAATCCATCCTTCCAAATTGTTTTTTCTAGCATCTTAATTGCAGAGAATGTAGAAAAGATAGACACTTAAAATTTGATAATATGGAAAATACAACAATCGATCAACTGTTTAAGGAAAAAAGGCCTACGTTAAAATATTTGGCAGCGCAATTTACGAACGATCCGGATGAACGGGAAGATTTGGTTCAAGAGACCATGGTGAGATCGCTAGCATCTATCGAAAAATTCCTGAAACATCCGAAATTGATGTCTTGGCTCTATATCATTATGAAAAACACGTATATCAATCAATATACACGTAACAAAAGGTTAGAGAATTACAGAAGTGAATACATCAGCACTGGTTATCGCAATGAAATAACAACCAATCGCGGAGAAGATAATTTTGTTGCTTCTGATATACAGCATGCGCTCAATAATTTATCGAAAGACTATTATGACGCCTTTGCTATGTTTTTGGAAGGATTTAAATATTATGAAATTGCAGAGCATTTGCAAATACCGGAAGGAACAGTGAAAACACGTATACACATGGCACGAAAGTCATTGCAAAAACAGCTTAAGATTTACTCAAAAAGTATTAATTAAAAAATAGTATTATTTCAAGAACAAAAAGCAGGTTATAGCCTGCTTTTTGAATTTACACCCCGTTATTTTGGCTAATATTGTTTTAGTCGCTGCCCCTACCTCGGGATATATTTATTATATTTAAGGTGAAACTTACTAATTAAAATATCACTTTGAACATCATATAGTATGAAAAAGCAGTCAACCTCAATGTTTTTTATATGCTTGAGCAGCATAATTTTAATATCGTCTTGTGGTTCGGTATCAAAGGAAAGTGAAAACAGAATTCGTGTAAGTGGTGAAGGAAAGATTAGGATCATGCCCGACCAGGTCACCCTGACTATCAATACGACTTTCACAAAACCCAGAATGGTAGACGCGGTACGAGAAACACAAGCAACAGTCGACACCGTAATAGCGTTGCTCCAAAAATATGGACATCAAAAAGAAGATATCAAAACGAGTAGCGTGTCTGCAAATAAAGACTATCAATACATTGGTAATACCAATAAATTTATAGGTTATCAAGCACAGCAAACAATCGATTTCGTTTTACATGATTTATCGAAATTCACAGAATTAACGGGAAAATTGCTAGAAACAAAAATTAGTGGAATCGGTTCCATCTCATTTGACCACTCCAAAGCAGACAGTATTTTAAGAGAGGCAGATCTTATTGCATATGATGATGCTTTAAAATCGGCAAAAAAACTTGCATCTAGGGCTGATGTTAAAATCGGAAAACTGCTATTTCTGTCCAATGATGGAAGCGCATCCAACGAATCAACGCAGTACAGAACAGGGATGGCTTTAGAAACATTCAATAAAGGTTATGGTGGTGAAGGTTTTAAAATTGCTCCCGAAGTTTTAGAATTTAAAAGAACAATATTTACAGAATTTGAAATCAAATAGATGCCATACCGATTCTGTCACTAATCAACCAGCGCCCTCGATTCAATGGTTGAATGAAAAAATAACGCTCGAGGGATAGTGTCTTAGCCGTTACGTGGACGAATTAGCTACCGATGATCATCGAAACTATTTTTTCGTATATTTAACATATAGTTCATATCCAGTTCATATAAGTTTTGTTACTTTATAATGCGATAATTAATGTAGTCAACGGAGTTAATGTATCTATTATGAAAACGATAAACTATTTTTTCCAGCGGATTATATTTAGAATCTTTTTAGGTCGATTCAGTTCATTCTATTCACCATTAAGATTCCACAAAACTTAATTGTTTTTAAAAACGGCATTGAGGTCCGATAATTTTATTTTTGTAAATGCTATTAACCAAAGATGCCTTTGGCAAAGATTTTATTTGGGGAGTTTCTACAGCTGCCTACCAGATTGAAGGAGCACATGATTTGCATGGAAAAGGCCCTTCTATCTGGGATATATTCGTCAAAAAAAGAAACCGTATATTTCAAAATCAACATGGTAATGAGGCCTGTGATTTTTACAATCGCTATGTTCAGGACCTGTATTTGATGCAGGGAATGCATATTCCTAATTACAGATTCTCTTTATCATGGAGTCGTATATTTCCTGCTGGTATTGGTGCGGTAAATCAATCTGGATTGGATTTTTATGATCGTTTGATCGATTTATCCCTTGAGTTAGGGATAACACCTTGGCCTACCTTATATCATTGGGATCTTCCACATGCATTGGAAAAGAAAGGTGGCTGGGTAAACCGTGATGTGAAAGATTGGTTTGGAGAATTTGTTTCCAAATGTGTGCAAACCTACGGGGACCGGGTCAAGCATTGGATGGTTCTCAACGAACCTACAGTATTTACTGCTGCAGGTTATTTCTTCGGTGTACATGCGCCAGAGAGAAAAGGTCTGGGCAATTTTTTGGCTGCGGCCCATCATGCTGCATTAGCACAGGCTCAAGGCGGCCGAATTATTAAGTCTTTACAGCCTAATAGCGAAGTAGGAACGACTTTTTCTTGCTCCCATGTTGAGCCCTTTACGTCGAAAGACAGAGACATTCTTGCGGCAAAGAAAGCAGATGTATTGCTCAACCGCCTATTTATAGAACCGCTACTAGGAATGGGCTATCCAACACAAGAGATTAAAATACTGGGTAGAATTGAAAAGTATATGCACGCGAATGATGAGCGAGATCTGAAATTTGATATGGACTTTATTGGCGTACAAAATTATACACGGGAAATTATACGATACGCCATGTTCGTTCCTTATCTTCAAGCGAAGATAGTATCGGCGAAAGAGCGCAAAGTTGAGATGACCGAAATGAACTGGGAAGTTTACCCAGCCTCCATTTATTATATGCTCAAGAAATTTAGTGCCTACCCTAATATCCCCACTTTAATTGTTACCGAAAATGGTGCAGCATTTCCTGATCAAATTGAAAATGGTTTAGTGCATGACCCCAAAAGATTGAGCTATTTACAGCAAGCTTTACAGCAGGTTTATCGCGCAAAACAAGAAGGAATAAATGTCAACGGGTATTTTGTATGGACATTCATGGACAACTTCGAATGGGCTGAAGGATACCGTCCAAGATTTGGACTAGTTTATGTTGATTTCAACAATCAACAGCGCATCGTCAAATCCTCTGGACATTGGTACGGAGACTTTTTAAAATAAATAAATGGCTTTTCCATCGTTATGAACGATATATCAAATTTGTAATTTTCAATAAAATCAGGCCAAGAAACAATGCGGCAACAATACTAAGTATTGTGACCAATGTATTCCTTCCGTTGTCTGCAAAAAAATAGATGGATAGTCCAGCCAACATACATGGAATACCGATAACAATAAGCTTGACCCAATATATTCGGTCTTCTTCCTTACGGATAATTTTTGTTTCAACTGCGGCTAAAACATCCGGTCTATTCTTTCTAAAATATTCGAGAATAATTTCGATTTCTTCTGAACGCAATTCACGAGGACGTACAATCTGCTGTTGTAAGGCAATAACTAAACTATTTCCATCTCGTTGAACTGAAATAACTGCTGACATTGGAAAGCGCTTTTTATACCCCATAGGGTTCATTGCATATCCTTTGTAGTCACTGTTATCTGGACTTAAACATACAAAATACTCCGAACTCATTGCGAAGATCACATCGGTATGTTCCTGTTTGGTTTCTTTCCATATAACGATAGCAGGCTTAATGGCTGCTAGTAATAGACATTGGAAAATAAATATACCAAAAGACAAGCTGAATATCCATGACAAAGAAAATGAAAGGAGTAAAAAAGCGATGATAAACCAAATAACATTTGACCAAAAGTCAATTTTCCGCTCGATTAAATAGAAGATAATGACGCAGACTATTGGCGCAATACCGGCTTTCCAATCCCAAAATATACTCACAATTCCGAGAATTGAAAACAGCGCATAATTCAACAGCTGAAAGTATGCTGACTTCCGCTGAAAATTAGTTCTTTTAATTTCAATGATATTTTCCAATGCTTTCTTTAATGAAATAGCAAAATCTCTGTCGCTAAGATAGCTCTGATTGCATAAATATAAATATCTTTACTAAAATAAAAATGCGTAAAAATAGAAGCCACTGCTATGAATACCTTTCAATTTAAATCACATAATGTTAAAAAGGGCTTGATCTTTGGATTTGGTTACCTAATTGTTGTATTTATCCTATGCTGTTTAATTTTTGGCGGTATAAACGGACTAGCCGATGCAGTAAACAATTTTGGTTCGGCAAAAGGTCTTGGGATATTGGTTGCTGTCGTTGTAATCGGTCCCCTAGTCATACTATTGCAATTCATCAATCCCAAGATAGAAATACAAGTTGATAAAAATAACTTATCTATTAAACAACCGAGAAAGGAGGACAAAATTATTCCGTTAGAAGTAATTCATTCCATGGAAATAAATCATTCCTTGGTTAACCAACTTCAACTGTTCGACCAAAATGGAAAACTACTTACGACTATTCACCCTCAAAACGATATGAATGTTATTTTCTCCATTGCAAATATAATCGCGCAACAGGGTGGATTTACACAAAAAAAAGGAACCAAAAAGATCTTTGGTAATCCCGTTGAAACGAGCTCATATTTCAGGCAATAACACTGTAGCACATTCGTTTCGATGAAACCAAAAATACACTATCTACTTTGCGTTGCTTTAACCATCTTCATGGGTTTGTTGTCACGGAAAATATCCGCCGTTCCTACCATTACCGGCGATGTACTTTATGCGGTTATGATTTATTGGTTGTCACGTTTTTTATTTACGAGGAAATCGTTATTATTTTCTTTTACGACGACACTTATATTTTGTTTTGCCATCGAATTTTTACAGCTTGTACAACATCCTTTACTTATATGGATAAGAAACAATCCGCTTTTGCGGCTCGTGTTTGGACAGGGCTTTTTATGGTCGGATCTTGTGGCTTACTGCCTGGGAACCGTCGGAGCTGCATGCATTGATTATCTTAATTATCAAATGTTAAAGACAGACCCTACGTTAAGAACTAAATAGACCTACTTCGTAGTTTTGGCCCCCAAATCGATGCCCATCTTTTCATAAGCAAGATCATTGGGCTGCCAAAGCTCTATTTTGTTTCCTTCAATATCCATGATATGAGCAAATTTGCCGTAGTCAAAGGATTCGATCGTATCAAGTACCGTAACGCCCTCCTTCTTCAATTCTTCGATTAAAAGCTCAATATTGGCTACCCGATAATTGATCATAAAATCTTTTTCCGAAGGGCCAAAATAGGAAGAGCTCTCTTTAAAAGGGCTCCATTGCGTAAATCCCTTTTTCGTACTGTCGGCTCCCTGATGCCACTCAAATACAGCGCCGTAAGAATTTGTAGCCAGTCCCAAATGATCGGCATACCAAGCGCTTACTTTTTTAGGATCTTTACATTTGAAGAAAATTCCACCTATACCGGTTACTCTTTTCAACTCGGTGGATCGATATGAATGGCTCAAGTTATTAAAAGCATATCCCATTCCAAATGCCAGCGAAATACTTGCAACAAATATGAATCTTTTCATAATTTAATAAGGACAAATCAGTTATTCTGCCTTCTCTCCCGAATTTAATCATTAGTTTTGACAAAACATTTACGGTGCTCCAGAAAACATTCTTATTCTACAACATCAATACTTAAAACGCATAGCTTTTGTCCTAATTTTTTCCAGATCAAGATTGTTAAAAAATGAGATTGTATGTATACATTTGACCTACACAAGACTCGAGCAGCCTACCCTAGGAAAAGAGTTTAATAAAGCATCCGCATTAAATAGATAAATTTATGTACAACTTTAAAAATGACTATTCAGAAGGGGCACATCCCCGCATTTTAGATAAGCTTATTGAAACGAATCTGATACAGCAATTGGGCTATGGGGAGGATGACTATTCCAATGAAGCCAAATCGATTTTGAAGAAAAAGATAGCTAATCAGCAAGCCGTTATCCACTTTTTATCTGGGGGCACACAAACGAATCTTCTTGTCATATCTTTTCTTTTACGTATCCATGAAGCAGTGATCAGTGCAAAAACAGGGCATATATCTGCAAATGAAACTGGTGCTATAGAAGCAACTGGACATAAAGTCATTACTGTTGAAACGTCTGATGGAAAATTGACACCTAACGATATTACTACGGTACTCAAGGAACATGCCCTGGCGCCACATATGGTAAAACCAAGAATAGTTTATATTTCTAATTCCACTGAAATCGGCACAATATATTCTTTGGCAGAATTGGAAGCGCTATATGTGTGCTGTCAGCAGCAACAGCTGTTACTTTATTTGGATGGCGCACGCTTGGGCCATGCTTTGACGGCAGAAAACAACGATTTAACCTTTGCTGCTATTGCTAAGTACACGGACGTTTTCTACATTGGCGGAACAAAAAATGGTGCTCTTTTGGGTGAGGCAGTTGTGTTTAACCGTCCCGAATTAGCCGTAGATTTTGACTATGCGATTAAGCAGAAAGGCGCCTTGCTCGCCAAAGGCAGAGTGCTTTCAATTCAATTTCTAACGCTATTTCAGGATGATTTATATCTTGAGCTGGCATTAAGAGCTAATTCGCTTGCGATGCGTATGGCGAAGGCCATCAAAGACAAAGGATATTCCTTTTTAACGGAATCAACCACCAATCAGATTTTCCCCATTTTACCTAAATCGCTCATCGAAGCACTGCTTATAAATTATCAATTTTATATATGGAAGGATATCGATTCAGATTATGCAGCGGTTCGTTTGATCACGTCCTGGGCTACGGACGAGAAACAGGTTACTAACTTTATAAATGATATATTGAATTCCTAGGGATTGTTCCGCCCTAGCCAATAAATCTTATATACACAAAAGCGCCCAATAGGTAATCTTTTACGTATTGGGCGCATCTTATAAAATTGAAAAACTAGTCTTTAGGTTCAAGGGCTTTCCATACCCCTGCTGCTACAGCTGCCCCTACTAATGGTGCTACAATAAAGAGCCAAAGCTGCGATAAAGCCTGACCGCCGGCCAGAATCGCTGGCCCAAATGAACGAGCAGGATTAACCGACGTACCTGTTACAGGAATAGCAACCAAATGGATCAAAAGAAGCGTAAAGCCGATTGCAAGCCCAGCCATTGTGCTGTTTCCTACCTTCGATGTTGTTGCCAGTATCACAAACAGAAAAATGAAGGTTAACACGGCTTCAATCAAAAAGGCGGAAGCAGTACCATACTCGTTTTGATATCCTTTACCCCAACCGTTTGAGCCATACGCCCACTCTCCTGCCGTAAATCCGGCCAATTGCCCACTTAAAATCTGCTGAAGGACAAATGCCCCCAAAAGTGCACCAATAAACTGAGCAACAATATAGACAACCGCATCCTTGGCAGACATTCTACCTGCCAATAACACACCAACAGTCACCGCAGGATTGATATGACAGCCTGAAATTCCACCGATCGCATAAGCAAAAACCACGACCGAAAGACCGAAGGCGACAGCAATACCCAAAAGACCAAGACCAGAAAGCCCAGCTGTGGTATTGGCTCCTGCAATAGCGGCCGCACCGCAACCAAAAAGTACCAAACCAAATGTTCCAATTAGTTCGGCGATAAATTTTGAAGATGTTTTAATTTCCATATGAATCTGTTTATAACTTAGTTAACTCTAATTTAATCATTTTCCGCATAAAATTATACTGCTAAATAAATTATTGTAGAACAATATCCACAGCACTTTAAAACCAACGTTAATAAGCTTTTCTATATTAATTTAACCAGATTTCATCACAGGCTATAAGAGGCTTTCGCTTAGGATGATACCGCCATTCGGGTAGTTTTGCCAAAGGTGCAGCATAAACTCGGATCACTTTAACACTGTCATTTAATAATACTTGATAAGGTATCTTCTCCAAGGTGTAATCCTCCTCAACGGATTCAAGCTTACTAAGAAATACATCTTGGAAATCTTTTCCATTCTTAGATACCGAAATTCGAATTTCTTTTGGTGGAAATATCCAATGTCGGGCATCCTTTAGAAAATTAAGTGTTATGGTATCTATTCGCCTTTTCTGTTCAAAATCAAAAGTAATATCCATCGGCTCCCCGTTCCATAGCAACCAATTATAGCTATAATCCATATAGCCCGGCACACTATCTGTAAGTGTTTTTAGTCCATTGGCAGGGAAAGAAGGATCAAATGCATATCTCAACTTAATATTTGCTTCAGACGCCTTATTTGCGCTAACGCCGGCTTTGAATATTTCAGACCACTCCTTTGCATAACTATCGGGTGATGCACCAGCTTCGGCAAGCTCTATAACGCCCATTTTTTTTGCATCTTCAACAAATTGTGTTACTTTACGACTTACCTTTTGTCTCACAACCCAACGCTCCCCCTCTTGTTCAAATATACCATGTTGATGCGGTCCATAAAATCTTGCTTGTTGCAAATAGGTGTAATCCAACCCAAGTCCAATACGCCTGACACGGGATTCCACTAAAGGATTACCTTCACTAGCTATTTCCGCTTTTTCTAATAATGTACTATACTTATCCATCGCCTCTGGACTTAAAAAGTCATGCCTATTATCAATCGGGTTTCCGTAAATGGATAAAGCTGATGAAGGCCCGGGCAAGTGATTTCTTCGTTCAGCAAGATATGCTTTAATAAAGGGTCCAGCCTTGCCATAATAACCCTCGATAAACTCGTTGGTTAGCTGTTCTTCTGAAAGCGTCGTATCCCAGACGAGGTTAGCCAATATATAGGCATTTAGCTCCGCCATATCACTATAAGTCGCTCCTCCACCTTGCAAAAAGACCCCTTCGACACCTTGCGTTTTCAAATATTGTAGACTTTCCTGCATGGTTCCTTGGATCGGAAATGGCGCAAGATAATTAGTGAACTGTGTCAGATAATCCCATACAAATACATGCTTGGCCTTAGCTTTCCAAGCTCCTAATTGTCTACGAAAAGTTGCTGCTGATGGTTCACTTCCAATGTCATTTTTTCTAAAAGCATCGATATTACTTAATATAACAGAAACATTATCGGCAACCTTGAGGTGCGTTGGGGCGTTTGCTGATTCTAAATACGCCAGTGTTGTAAATTTTTTATCAGGAAATTGTGCGGCCACTCTATTCACAAAGTGAATCAGTGAGCCTTGCGCTCCACCCTCCCGCTTATCAATAGCCTGACAACGATCGCAAGTACAGCTTCCGATATCGTCATTGGCCGCGAAAGACCAATAAATAGCTGTGGGATTTTCGCTTATCCTACGCTTGAAATAAGCTACGGTAAGATTAAAAACGTCCTCGTTAGATAGACAAAGTTGAATAGGTTGGCGTTTTCCATCATACAGGGAGTAATACTCCGGATGTTCTTTAAAATAAACTGATGGTGGCAATATTTTACTGAAAGTGTGCCCCCAATCTCCCCAGCGTTCTTCCAAATTATGTAAACCATACCAATCCATATACTCCTGATCTAATTCAACAGGGAAATAAACCTCTCTAAACTGAAAATTTGGTTTGGAATAAATCTTCAGATCTGAATCGACTGCCAGGAATGTCAATTTTGGAACATATGTATTTTCTTTACCTACATACCACTTTCGTCCACCAATAATATCCCTGACATAACGATATGCCGCAAATAGTACACCTTTACCACTTCCCTTGATATAGATATTCTTTCCTACAGCTTGTATGGAATAACTGTCTTCAGGAAACATATTAGTTATTGAGCTTTTTTCCAAAATAATGGCATGTGTGACCTCGCCTTTAGTTTGTATTGCAAAATCTACACCTGTACTTTCTTTTGTAAAAGTGTTTATCACCCCAGCAGCTTTTTGTAAAACAGGATCATTTGCATCCGCTTGAATGACATAATCCGTTTTCCCTTGATCAACCAATGTAATTCTTTCTTTACCCTGAACTATCGTTACCATTGACAATAGACATAACATAAACTTCCACATCATATTAAAAATATTTCCTTAATGATAGATTTAGGTCATACTGATTCATAAATCTATTTTCAGCTACTTTGTAATAGCTCCAACCGCCCATGAGTGTAAAACCCCAGTTGTTTATACGATGTTGCCATCAAAATAGACCAGCCCTCACCCTCGAAAAATGATCAAATGACATGGATTACATGTTCAAATTTACTAAGCATGACCTATTCTTAATCGTACACGAGATATCAGTTCTGACGGAGAGATCGGCTTTTTAATATAATCATTGGCTCCGACTTCAAAGCCTTCCACAATACTATTATCGTCACGGTAACCGGAAATAATAATAACAGGTACCTGATTATTCGTATTGCTTTTCCGAATGCGATCGATTATTTCGTAACCATTGGCAAAAGGTAATGCCAAATCTGTTATGACCAAATCAATGGTTTCGTCAGAAACCAACGAGAGCGCTTCCTTTCCAGAATTGGCAAGCAATAGGTCATAGCCCTCCCTGACAAGAACAAATTGCATTGTGCTTAATAGAATCTCATTATCTTCGATAACAAGAATTCTCTTTTTTTCGTTCCCCATAGCGGTAAAATTTTAGTTTTTCACGGTGACACAAAGTTTCGAAAAAAAAAGAGAATTCGTTGTAGATTAACCACTACAACGCCATTTAAATTATTTAAACACAGATTTTAGTTATTAGTTCTAATTAAAATGACAGTATGCTGACAGGCGACAAGCTCATATTATTATTATTATTAAACAACTAAACTAGTATGCAAATTTTCAACTTCTCGGATTAACGTTTGCATAATATCTATTGTCGAAAGTTCACTGTAAGAATGGATCGATTGTCCGGCCCAAATATTTACAAAATCGACATTTTTATTGGCCTTGGCTATTCTTCGTAATTCCCCGGTGAGTTTATTTTGATAGGGATATGGTAAGATGTATTGCGACTTGTCCAAAGCTTCAATAAATGTATTCTTTATACCTCTGGCATAGCGCCCTGAAAAACTCCTTGTCAAGACAATATCTGATTCCTGAACATGAGAAAGACGCGCTTTCTCAAAGTCCAGCAGTGCGCTTTCTTTAGATTTGAGCAATAAACTGCCAATCTGAAAACCATTGGCACCTAATAGCTTTGCAGAATGGATCGTGCTTGCATTATATAATCCACCGGCATAAATAAGCGGAACGTTTACATGCTCTTTCACTTGTGGTAGCAGAGAAAATCCGCCAATCTCAGGAACAGGTGCCTCCTCAAAACTTCCGCGATGTCCCCCAGCTTCTAATCCCTGTACACAGATCACATCAATACCAGCTTCTTCCAAAGCAATTGCTTCTGCCACTGAAGTGCATGTACCAATAATCATCACATCATTGTCTTTCAATCGTTTTATACTTTGTGCATCCAGATTTCCAAAAGTAAAACTCACAACTTTACACTGATGGCTTATGATCGCGTCAATTTGTTCCCTGTAATCTGTAATATGGATGCTATCGAGCTCCGGTAAAGCTACTTCTAAACCATATTGCAGAGCTAACTGTTCCACAAAAACCTTTGTTTCATTATATGCCAGCCTCAAATTCACTGAAACTTCAGGAACATGATTTACAAAAATATTGACTGCAAAAGGCTTCTTGACATATGCAGCGGTTGAACGAATAAGCTCACTACAGCGTTCTGCTGGTAGATCACCCAACGATAACGACCCGAGCGCTCCGGCACGCGATGCTGCAATGACCATTTCTGGTGTGGTAACACCAAACATGGGAGCTTGGATAATCGGATAATCAATACCTATTAATTGTGTAATTTGAT
This sequence comes from Sphingobacterium sp. UBA1897, assembly GCF_002337775.1. Lineage (NCBI taxonomy): Bacteria > Pseudomonadati > Bacteroidota > Sphingobacteriia > Sphingobacteriales > Sphingobacteriaceae > Sphingobacterium > Sphingobacterium sp. UBA1897. The sequence goes on along the minus strand of NZ_DDGR01000022.1, from coordinate 63,272 downwards.
TTGACCATTTCATATCGGAAGTAATTAATATGCTTAAGATTCAACTAAAATAGCTGTCATGTGATTGTTCTAATTTAAGCTATTTTAAAACAAATTATACTATAATACTAGAAAATCATCCTGTATTGCGGTACCAAATAAGCGATTTATACCGTATATTTATACTATAGTATTACGTAACAAACAATTTTATGAAAATCGCTTTCTTTTCGACAAAACCATACGACAAATTATTCTTTGAGCAAGAAAACAGCACCTATGGCTTTCAGTTCAATTTTTATGAAACGCATTTAGGTCCACACATTGTCAATGCTATTGAAGATGAGAAGGTAGTCTGCGCATTTGTCAATGATAAACTTAACCGGCAAGTTATTGAAGTGCTTGCTCAAAAAGGTGTTGAACTGATCGCCTTACGCTGCGCCGGCTTTAATAACGTTGATCTGGAAGCTGCCAGGGAATTTGGGATAAAAGTTTGTCGGGTGCCCGCCTATTCCCCTGAAGCCGTAGCTGAACACACCATGGCCATGTTATTGACATTGAATCGTAAAACACATAAAGCCTATAATCGCGTGCGGGAGCAAAATTTTGCATTGAATGGACTTTTGGGATTTAATCTCCACCAAAAAAAAATTGGCGTTATTGGTACTGGAAAAATTGGAAAGGCTTTTATCAAAATCGCATTGGGATTTGGGGCAAATGTAATTGCCTATGATTTATACCCAGACCAGCAGCTTACAACACAAGGTGTTAATTACAGATCGTTGGATGAAGTCTTCAAAGAATCAGATATTATTTCTCTTCATTGCCCGCTTACTCCCGAGAACCACTATCTCATTAATAAGGAGTCATTGGAAAAGATGAAAAATGGGGTAACAATTATTAATACAAGCAGAGGCAATCTAATCAATACCAATGATGCTATTAAAGCGCTTAAAGAGCGAAAAATTGGCTTATTAGGTATTGACGTTTATGAACAAGAGGAAAAGTTGTTTTTTAAAGACTTATCGACAACAATTATTGAAGATGAAACAATACAATTATTGATGAGCTATCCGAATGTTTTGGTTACGGCGCACCAAGCTTTTTTTACAACAGAAGCATTAACAGAAATTTCTCAAAGAACGCTTCGGAGCATCTCCGACCTATCAACCAAAGGGATCACTGACGCAGAAGTCTTGCTATAACAAGACTTAATATCAAATTTATTTCGGATAAAACAATGAAAAACCATGTTTTGAAAGGATTCCTCTTGGCAATCGGGGCGGCTATTCTTTGGGGTGTATCGGGTACTTTTGGCCAATTTCTTTTTCAGAAAAGGGCAGTTAACGTAGAATGGCTTATTACGGTAAGAATGCTTGTGACAGGCATTGTATTATTGCTTTTGGCCGGAATACACAAGAAAAATGAGATTTGGCAGATTTGGCGTCATCGTAAAGATAGTTTAGCACTTCTTCTATTCAGTATTTTTGGTGTATTAGCCGTCCAATATACTTATTTTGCCGCCATAAATTATTCCAACGCTGCTACCGCAACAGTGCTACAATATACAGGTCCGGTCCTGATCGCAATCTACATGGCGTTGAACAAGAGAAAATTCCCTTCGAACGTTGCCTTCCTCGCCATACTTTTAGCTATACTGGGCACATTTCTTTTAGTCACACATGGGAATTTTGGTTCTCTTTCGATTTCTCCGCTCGCATTATTTTTTGGTTTAATGTCAGCTGTTACGCTTGCTTTTTATACACTACAACCAATCCACCTATTAAACAAGTATAATGCGGCAATAGTTATCGGTTGGGGAATGCTATTGGGAGGTCTCGTTTTTTGCTTTGTCAAACCTCCTTGGGAAATTGATGGAATCTGGGATATATATACCTATAGCTACACTGCTTTTATTGTAGTCTTCGGCACACTTATCCCTTTTTATGCTTATCTAACAGCAGTTAAGCTTATTGGTGGACAAAAGACAAGTCTTCTAGCTTCTGCCGAACCCATATCGGCAGCCCTATTAGCTGTATTGTGGTTAAATACACCATTTAGAGAAACAGACTGGATCGGCACTTTTTGTATCATCGGTACAATTGTCTTATTGGGCATCACTAAAAATGAGGAGCGAAAAGGGATAAGCTAAATGCCTATCCCCTTTCTCGTTTGTAATCTGACCACCACTCATCAAGTCTTTCAATGACGGGTAGTAAAGTTTTACCTAATTCGCTGAGTTTATATTCCACGCGTGGTGGAGATTCAGCGTAAATCTGTCTACATAAAATACCATCGCGTTCGAGCTCACGGAGTTGAACAGTCAATGTCGTTTGCGCCAAATCTTCCATTTCCCGTCGTAGCTCACCAAATCTTTTGGGGCATTGTTTAGCAACAGCCTTAATGAGCAAAACTTTCCATTTTCCACCTATTATCTTAAAAATTCCATTGACATCACAGCAGGCGCCAAAATTTTCACTTTTTTTTTCATTCATAATCACCTCATACTGACCATTAGTTCATAAAAACATACCAAGTACATAATTTATAACTACTTGATTGTAGAAAATATCCAAGCTATTTTTAACCATAAAATTATTAAAAACTTTCTATATGCGCTTTCAAATTAAAGATTTACTTCATATTTTCCTCCTTTCAACTGGTATATTTCTATTTGTCATAGATCTCTTTATTATTAATGTTTCCCTTCCCACAATTCAACATGGACTACATCTACGAGACAGTGATACGCAATGGATTATAATACTTTATATTATTGGGTATGCAAGTCTTCTAATCAATGCCGGGAATGCCGGAAATCATTATGGAAAAAAGAAATTATATTTAATTGGGATGGCTTTTTTTACTGTAGCCTCCCTTTTATGTGGCTTAGCCAATAATCTTTACATTTTATTGGCCGGAAGATTGATCCAGGGGATTAGCTCTGGACTTATGGTTCCACAGGGCATCGCATTGATCACGTTACTTTTTGAAAATCCGGAGAAGCGATCGATGGCTTTGGGTATCTATGGAAGTATAGCAGGTATTGCCTCAGTAATAGGTCAATTATTAGGCGGAATTCTTCCGGATCAGACTTGGATACATGAAAGTTGGCGTCTTATTTTTTTGATCAATGTTCCCATTGGGGTACTTGCCTGCTTTGCTGTCTATCGTTATACATTTAGTAATCAAGCTACTGGAAAATCTAAGATCTCTTTTATCCCTATGATAACGTTGTTTATGCTTTTAATGGGAATAATTTTTCCTTTAATCATGGGACCTGAGTTGAAATGGCCACTCTGGTCATTACTGCTATTGGGAGCATCAATTGTTCTCGCCCTATTATTTCTAAAAAAACAACGTAAATTAGAACAAACGGGCCGTTCTAGTCTACTCAATTTCTCCTTATTCAATAATCGGGTTTTCAATTTAGGCCTTTTAGCGGCATTAGCCTATTATATGGTCCAAGATGCTTATTTTATTATTAACTCCAATTACCTTCAAAATCAAAAGAATTATACGGCAACAATGACAGGAATTGCCTTTGTTTTTCAGGGTATTGGTTACGTATTGGCAAGTGTTATTGTGAGCAAGCTAATACAACGCCACGGAAAGAGCATTGTCTTATATGGACTAGGAATAATGATTTTGGGTTTGCTGTCTCATCTTTTCGTTTTCAATACGATGATCATAGATAGCGACCAAATACACACACTCTTCTTTTTTTATGGCATTGGCTGCGGTAGTGTGCTGCCGGCATTAATGACACTTGCATTAAAAGACCTTAACGAAAAACTAATCTCCGTAGGATCCGCCATCTATCTCACAGTACAACAACTATCTATATGCTTAGGAATCGCTTTTATTGTCGGGGTATTCCTTCACGGGAAAGGGACTAAATTTCTTATTTGGCAGAACATCTCATCTGCCTATGGCTACTCGATCGTACTATCGGTCATATTACTTTTATTTGTCGTATATTCAATAGCTTATTTACCTTCAAAAAAAGTAAAATAGCAGGTAATTCGTTCAGGATTTCGCTGGGTCTATCATACTTTCTCTAAGGATTAATGTAGCTAATTTGCTGCCTCATATTTGTCTACTAAAGCGTAGTCGTAAGGAATACGGATGCTCAGCGGGCTGGCTTCCCATAAGTCTGAACCGCTGGGCAAATAGAAGTCATAGGCATTACGCAGGAAATTCTCCCCATTGGGAGCTTCTTGCCAGTTTTTCTTCTCCCTATTGTAAAGTAATATCATACAACTCACGCAGGTGCCCTTATCTTTCATGGTCGAATTTTCATAACACTTCCCTATTTTTACAGTTAATTTTTGCTGAATAATAACATCAGTCAACCGCCCATTTGTAAGGTGAATTAGAGCGATCTGTGCATCTTCATCTGTTGGTGAATGTTTTGCTGCTTTCAATCGATTGAACTGAGTCCGATGTATTCGCGCTATTTCAGCCTGCCTCACATCCAATGGTAAGAGATTTGTATCTACGGGATGGAGGTCTTCAACATCACCCGCCCGGGTAACACCAGCACTTAATACAATATTTTGTTTGGATGTATCAGTATCAGCGGCAGCTGAACCTTCATTTTTATCGAATAGCTGCGTAAGTTCTGAGATATGATGCCCTATTTGATTAAAACCCACAACGTAATTTAAGATAACGAAAGCGAACAGAGCAAGGACAGAAAAGATAAAAAGTGCCTTCCAAATGCTCGTTCGGCCACGCACATTTGTTTCTACTTCCAAAAAAGAAGATCCTTTGTGATCGGCTTCCTGAGAATCGCCGCGATGTTCAAGCAGATCATAATCAGCCAAAAACAGGTCTTTACCATCAAAAAGATCAATATGGTCTTCTTTAAACATCTCTACAATATCCCGGGCAGTTTTATACTTTACATTTGCCTGGGTGGCAATCAGATCAATAGCAGCATTTACATAACCCTGTTTAATGAATTCACGAATAGTTGCTTTATCAATTTCGATCGTATTGACGAGAATATTTTTGGTCATATCTTTTAATTTCCTATAGATTTGAATGCTTTGCTACCTACGCGAAGTAAAAGCATTCTACTTCAAAAATGAGATTAATAAATGAGAGATCAATGAAAATTTCTTCCCTTATGAAAAATATCCGCAGCATGATCTCCTTCTGTGGTCAGATCTTTTAACAAACCCGACATATCAAAGCAGCGTTGTGCGATCACATGAATAACTTCACCTTCAACCTGAATTTTACCCGCGACCATAAGGAGTTTTGCCCGGAGGATTTCTTTTCGATATTTTTCAAACACATTACTCCAAACGACAATATTTGAAAAACCAGTATCATCTTCAATGGTGATAAATAAAACACCTTTGGAGGTTCCTGGGCGTTGTCTAACAGTAATCAACCCACATACTTTCACTGGCATATCATTTTTTATCAAGCCCAGTTTTGCTGTGGGCACTACATGGAGAAGATCGAGCTTTCCGCGCAAGAAACTCACTGGATGTGCTTTAATGGATAGCGAGGTCCTTGCGTAATCAGCCACAACATGCTGGCTTTTTGTTAGCAATGGTAATTCAATTTGCCCCTCCATGGTACTTTCAGACGCTTGACCTTCAAATAATGCAATCGGCCGATCACCCAATGCTGTAATTTCCCAAAGCGCTTGCCGACGATCAATACCTAATGACTTAAAGGCATCTGCATCAGCTAATTTCTCCAACGCAATAAGAGATAGTCCAACATCCATCATACCAGTAATGGATGAATAGGCAGACTGCCGACCTTGAGTCAGCACAACGGCCTCTTCCCTTGAAAATCCTTTGATCTGACGTAAACCCAATCGAAGGGCATGTGGTTTTCCAGTTTCTCCTTCTAAGGTATTGTCCCATGAAGAATGATTGATATCAATAGGACGTACTTTTACGCCATGTTTCTGTGCATCAATAACAATTTGAGCAGGTTGATAAAAGCCCATGGGCTGACTATTGAGTAAGGATGCCGCAAAAATATCGGGGTAGTAATACTTAAGCCATGAGGATACATACACCAGTAAGGCAAAAGACGCGGCGTGACTCTCCGGAAAACCGTAACTCCCAAAACCTTCCAATTGCTTAAAAACTCTATTGGCAAATTCTTCCGTATAGTTTTTCTTTACCATACCATCGACCATTTTTTTGTGAAAAGCAGATACCTGTCCTTTTGCTTTGAATGTGGCCATGCTACGACGCAATTCGTCGGCTTCCGCAGGAGTAAATCCGGCAGCGACTATGGCAATTTCCATGGCCTGCTCCTGAAAAAGAGGAACCCCCAAGGTTTTTTCAAGAATGGTTTGGATCTCAGTGCTGGGATAATCAACATCCTCCTCTTTATTTCGACGGCGCAAATAGGGATGCACCATATCGCCTTGTATCGGTCCAGGACGCACAATAGCTACCTCAATGACCAGGTCATAAAATTTTTCCGGTTTTAATCGCGGCAACATCGACATCTGGGCGCGGCTTTCGATCTGGAATACACCTAGAGTATCTGCATGACAGATCATATCGTAAACCTTTGGATCGTCATCTGCCCCAATATCAGCCAGGGTAAGCTCTTTTCCATAATGCTTTTTAGCGAGATCAAAAGCTTTGCGAATACAGGTCAACATCCCCAAAGCAAGTACATCAACCTTTAGAAAGCCGAGTGCTTCAAGATCATCTTTATTCCATTCGAGATTTGTCCGATTATCCATGCGGGCATTTATTAAAGGACAAAGCTCATGCAAATTACCTTGCGTAATAACAAATCCGCCTGTATGCTGCCCCAATTGACGTGGAAAGCCAATATACTGATGTGTCAATTCGAGAACTTTTCGCAAATGTTGGTCATCCGGATTAAAGCCCTGTTCAACCAAACGTTCCAAATCGACATAATCGTCCCAATGGCTACTCACAACCCCTGCTAAACGCCCTACAGCATCCATGGAAAGTCCCATGGCCTTGCCAACATCACGTATAGCCCCTTTGGAGCGTACCTGTGTGACAGTTGCTACGATAGCAGCACGATTGCGGCCATATTTCTCATAAATATACTGGATGACTTCCTCACGGCGCTCATGCTCAAAGTCGACGTCTATATCTGGTGGTTCATCGCGTGCATCGGACATAAATCGCGCAAATAAAAGCCTGTATTTTGACGGGTCAACAGAAGTAATACCTAAGCAGTAACATACGGTTGAATTTGCTGCAGATCCACGCCCTTGGCATAAAATTCCCTTTTCCTTCGCAAATCGAACATAATCATACACCGTCAAAAAATAAGAAGCATAATTTTTGCGTTCGATAAAATCAAGTTCCATTTGAATCGTTTCGCGAATTGCATCCGGGATATCTCCGTTAAATCGTTTACTGGCACCTTCCCAGGTTAAATAACTTAACTCTTCCTGTGTAGTCCGACCATGAGATGATAATTCATCTGGATAGATGTATTTCAAATCATCTAAGGAAAAACGACAAGCATTGGCAATTTTTACACTCTGTTCTACAGCTTCAGGGTACAGTCTAAACAAGCGTTCAACTTCAGTTATTGATTTTAGATAGCGCTCTGCATTGGGATATAAATTAAATCCAGCCGTATGTATTGTGCATTTTTCACGAATACAGGTTAAAATATCCTGCAATTCACGCCTTTCAGGTACATGATAATATACATCACCAAGTACAACAAGCGGGATAGCCAGGTGTTCGCCCAACTGATTTATTCTAAACAATAATTTAGCATCATCACCACGATAGAGTTTTTTTATTCCTAGATTAAGACACCCCTGTAGACGCTGTTGACATTCCTGTACAAACGCTATAAATGACTGCTCAAGCTCAAAACCGACCACTAGTTTTTCAGGTGGACAAATAATGAATATAATCCCCTCAGCATATTGAAACACATCATTTTTGTACAATTCGCATCTTCCTTTTTCCGTCCTTAGATTTCCAACAGTTAACAATGTTGAAAGCCGCCCGTAAGCCTCTTTATCTGTGGGGTATGCCAATAAACTTGGCCCATCCTGTAAATCTAGACGACAAGCAGGAATCAGTCGTATACCGTTTTTTTTTGCAGCCATATGTGCACGGACGATTCCAGCAAGGCTATTGCGGTCAGTTAATGCAACGGAATTATACCCCAATAGCGCCGCTTGCTCGATCAGTTCTTCCGGATGAGAAGCACCTTCGAGAAAACTAAAATTACTTGTTATCTGTAATTCACAATATACCATACACTAACCTTATGCAAAAAAACCATGTATAAACCATTGATCTGCCTGGCCGTCATAATGCCCGGCGCGATATAACCAAAAGCGCCGACCTTGCAGATCTTCCACCGCATAATAATCCCGATGTTCACCAGGATCAATCCACCATTCGCGTTCAATACGTTCGGGGCCATCTGCTTTCCTTATAGTATAGGTATCTCCCTTATAACGGAACAGTATGGGTGGATAGTCGGGTATGGGTGCTGTGACTATAATACGTTCAGGAATCTTCAATAGTCGTGTTGGACGTGGCCTTGCAGTTTGCCAGTCAACAGCTGCAACCTCATCCATTTTAGCCGCTATTTTCATGGATCGTTCGGGCCAGTAGTGCGCAGATGGAACATAGCGTGAAATCTCACAATTGGCGTCCCTACTTTTCAAGCGATCTAAAAGTTCGGTAACCGTCGGGTTTTTGAGACCAATTCTATTGTTCCAAAGATTTTCCTGAACAGGATCTGCCATCTCAACTTTGGATACGCCCAAGGTAAATAATTCAATACCCAATGCCGGTTCAATTTGCGGAATCTTTAGGACAAATAATTGAAGGATATGTTTAACCTGAGCAGTAGCACGATTAGTCTCAATAGTAATGGTCTCTATTTTTCCATCCACGCGATGACAATTCAATTCGGCTGCACGTAATCCTTTACCCTCCCCCGACAAACGCCTACACAACTTGTTTAATAAATCTTCCAAAGCCAATTCAATACCATTTGCTGTACAGATAGGCTCCAAACAAGGTAAACGTTCTTCATAGGGTAAGATGGGTTTTATAGGAATAACAAATTCATCTTCCAATCCCAGGGCCTGGTCCAGTCGGAGCAGTAAACTATCGCCAAATCTTCTACGCAACACTGAACGTGGCATTTTTGAAAAACTTCCGATTGACCGTAATCCAAGCGATTGTAAGCGCTTCAATTGAACATCTTCCAATCGTAATGCAGCAGGACTTAATGGAAGAAGCGTTTCCGACTGCGCCTGTTCATTTATAATGATATCTTCGTGTCCAAAATGCGCTACCGCCCATGCGGCCCCAATGGTATCAGCAATCCCCATACATACATCATAACCATGTTGTCTAAATTTCGAGACAATACTTGTTAAGTAGGCCGCCTCCCCGCCCCAAAGATGAGCACAACCACTAATATCCAGGATGATACCGTCAGGCATATCTAATGCAACCTGTGGTGTGTACCTGATGCACCACTCTGCTATCGAATGGAGTAACTTTTCAGCCAATCCAGCTTGCTCATTGATTATTTTAAGTGATGGAATAAATGCCCGTGCATCCGCTATGGCCATTCCTGAATGCACCCCCGCTTGCTCCGCTAATAAGTTACTCCCACTGACGATTAATCTTCCTTGAGCGGCGATGGACAATACAAAGGGAATATTTTGCAAATGTGGTTTACAAACAGTGAGCCAATCTGTTTTCAGATGAGGAAACCAAAGTGAGGCAAATCTTTTTTTCATGACTAGCCAAGATTTTGGTAGTTATAATTCCAGTCTTTTACCTGTATCTCCTTTTTAGAAAATGTTTTAAACCCCTGTGGAGACCAGGTTATTTGCTCTTTGGCTGGACTTCCATTCCTTACCTTGAGGAGCTCTACATCCCAACAGGGATAGCCAATACCAGGTAATCCATCATCCGATTGACTAGGTAAAGAAGTGACTTTCCAACGTGCCGCACAACTCGTCGCCAACAAGATTTTTGGGTTATGTTGAAGTATAAACCCTGTAACCCGACTTTTTTCTACGGCAAGTTGAAGGCGCCTCGACTGAACAAAATCCAGCTGATGTATTTCGGCCAGCACGGCTGTTATGCCCTGACATTTCAACGCTTCTTCCATCGCCCATAACACATCCTTCTCCCGTTGCATAGAAACAAAAACAATCGATGCTGGATCAACCCCAAATGATCTGATTGCCGCTGGAAATACCGTTTGAATGGAGCCTATCCAAATACAAATCCCATCAGCTTGCATAAGTTTTCCAAGGAGACCACCAATAAACCCACAGGATGCAGCACTATCCATGCGGTTAAAGCTCACAAACTCGTGTATTACCCCTTTAGGAAAAACGCCATTCGGAAAAGCTTTCTCCAATGGCCCCAAACCCATCGTGCTTGCATCATTTGACCTTTGAGGTACCCCTTGCCAGGCAAGCAATTCTTTTTTAAGTTTGCTGATCAAAGCCTGTTTATCTTCTAACATCATAGCCCCTCGTATTTAATATTACATACAAATATAATACTAATTATTTTAGTAATAAAAGAGAATGCTACATTTTTTAGCACAAACAACAGAACTTAGAATCGTAGAGCCTTTGTTACTTCAAGCCTTATATATCATTCAAGAATTGCTGGATAACATCTTTTTTTCTTGTCGCAACAGGAATCATTTTACCATCGGACATTTCTATCTGGCCATCCTTGAAATATTTTTTTATATAGTTTGCATTGATTAAATAAGATTGATGACAACGAATAAATTCGGATTCAGGAAGCATAGTTTCAAAATGTTTGAGGACTTTCGAAACCATCATCGGTTTATTGTCTTTAATATAAAATGTGGTATAACCCTTATCTCCATGGCAATAAAGAATATCATCGATATTCACAATCTGCGTGTATTCAAATGTACGTAGTGCTATTTTCTTTGGTCTAACTGGTGACTTCAGATAGCTTTCGGCCATACTTAATTGCATACTATTGAATCTAAACTCTGTATTTTTCTTATAGCATTTTTCAATAGCCTCTATAAATTGTTCCGGAACCAAAGGCTTTAATAAATAGGCAATAGCGCCTATATTAAGGGCTTCTATAGCATATTGGTTAAATGCGGTAATAAAGATTGTATTTATGTCCAATTTCAGCTCGGAGAGGAAGGATAAGCTTGATCCATCTTTCAATTGAATATCAGCTAAAATAAGATCTGGATTAGATACAAGTAACTCACGTTCTGCCTGGGCGATTGATGGACTATAACCAACGATCTGGACATAAGGAATAGCATCCAATAAAGACTTAATGTACAAATAGATATTATACTCATCTTCAAGAATATAAACTTTCATAATTTCACGTATTTAATTAAAATATAAAACGAGTGGGATATAGAGTTCTACGCGATATCCACTTTTATCTTCTCTATAATTGGGCTTTATTTCAATCCTTGCTTTTTGCTGAGGATCATTAAACAAAAGCTCAAGGCGCTCTTTCGTGATAACTTGTGAAAGAGAGGTCTTGTGTGCATTATTTTTCTGATAAGATTGCATTCCCCAGCCATTGTCACTGATAACAATATGCAATTGATCTGCTTCCTGATTAAAAAGAATTTGCAATTGTCCACGATAATTCAAATTTTTGAAAGCATGTTCAATAGCGTTTTCAACAAAAGGCTGAATCAACATAGGGGGAATCATGACATCATCAACATCCAAGTTACCGCTCTCAATTTCAAAATCAAATACATCTTGATAGCGCATCTGCTGTAAAAGTATATAATTCTTTAATGATTTAATTTCTTGATCCAAAGAAATATACTCTTCCCTATTTAATTCGAGTATGTCACGAATTTGACGGGACAATAAGATGAGGTACTGATTTGCCTTTGCTTTTTGCTCACTACTGATCAAACCTTGCAAATTAGCTATAGCATTATAAATAAAATGGGGATTAAGCTGGTTTTGTCGGGTCTTCTGCTCTAAAATTAATTGTCTATTTTCGGCAATAATGCGCTGATTAATATTTTTCAATAGCTTTTGTTTATTCCGGTAATAAATGAAGAATGCAATGCTAAAGATCAGCGCAAATAAAATAACAAAAATCCAGCGCTGTTGGACCATAATCTTATGGTTGAATGCATTTGTTGTTTTTAAAAGCTTAATAGCCTGATCCTTTTTTTCAGTTTCATACCGTGTATTGATCTCATTTATACGTTCATTTTCAATACTTTTTGTACTATTTTTATAATCCTGATAGGCCGAATCCAAGGTAAAATAAGCCCGTTCATAATCTCCTTTTAATGCGTGTGCTACTTGTAGATTCTGGTAATAGAATAATTTATTTTGCTTGCCTTTATGTGTTTTGATAAACTGTAATCCAGCATTAAAATAATAGATCGCCGAGTCAACTTGATGATTATTCAAGAAATTTTTTGCCAAATTCGCATACGCATAGGCATTGAGTGCCTTGCTTGAAGATAAATAATTAAAATATTTTTGGGATGCCTCTACCGCTTTTCGACTATTCCCTATGCTAAAGAAATACTGCGCCTGTAAATTATACATGCGCATAATGATAGCAGAATCCGCCGTTTTATTTGCGTAATATTTGCAGCTGTCCAGTGTTGCTTTTAGCTTCTCAAAATCATGCAATTCAATATACTGCATAAATTTGATCTCCTGATACGCTTGCGCAACACGGGCATCGGATCTATTGGGATGATAATGATACCAGGACTCGTTATCTTTGAGCGCCTGGTTATAGTCAGCTCGACGATAATTTGCATTAGCCAATAGATTGAAAAAAAGAAAGCTAAACCTACTCTTATTTTCTAACGCATATTCTTTAGCATCGATAATTTGTTCCATGATGCCAATAGTAGTCACATCATTAAAACTAAAATTAGCCCTTATTTTAAAGTAATCCTTCAGAACAAGCAAATCCGGAGACAGTTTTCTCCCATCAAGGTTTTTCAGCGCGATTTCTATTGAATCTATGTTATCGTCCAACAAATAGTTGTACGCCAAAAAAATCCAATTATAACCAGAATTATTAAAATACTTATCCTGAGCAAACTCCGCTATCTTCTTTGCTATAATAGATTGATCCCTAAAATCTTGTAAAGCGAGAAATTTTAATAACGTATCCTGATAGGTTAAATCAAGTGAGTTATCTTCGATATGCGTATTATTTTTAGACGCCTGTTGGTCACTTTGATGACAAGAGAGTAACTGTGCCATGAGCACGAGAGATAAAAAACAAAAAGTAAATCTTGTCAAATTTCGTATCATCAGAATATAACTATCTGTTTAAATTTACATGAAGGTGCCTATATTTTTCCATAACCTCGTTCATTAACTATGATAAGCTTTCACCGGATGTAAACAGCTATTAAAGAAATATGCAAGATGCTGTCCATATCATGTTATCAATTGTCGAATATCGGAATATTATCAAAAAAACAAGATATACTTTCAAAAGTATTTAACCCGGCTGATACTTATGCTAATATTCTTCTCCAATAAAAACACCGGTCGCAATTATGGAACTCAGCTATAGTTAATTTCCTTTTACTCCCCACAAACATACAAATTGGTCAAACAACGAAAACTTCATATTTAATAATCGCAGTATATGACTCAATATTTGCATCAATAAAGAGAATTTCGTGTTTTTTCATCAAAATGTGTAACGAAATATCCCTATCGCATACCTATACTATGGAGCATCACGCTAAAACGTCATATGGTAAATAATCTAATCTTAACTTACATAAACTGGAATATAGATAGTGATATCTTTGTTATTCCAATTATTGAACACCCTATTCGCTGGTACGGACTATTTTGGTTATTGGGCATTGTATTATGCTATAAGATACTAGGTTCATTATTTAAGAAAGAAGGTCGGCCAACCGAGTTCTTAGATCAGCTAACCATTTATATCGTTTTAGGTACTGTTATTGGCGCTAGATTGGGGCACGTATTGTTTTACGACCCCAGTTATTACCTAGATCATCCCTTAAAAATAATGGCCATTTGGGAAGGTGGGCTGGCAAGCCATGGCGGAGGTATAGGTATCCTGATTGCGATCTATTTATTTGCAAAAAAACAGCAGCTTCCTTTTCTTTGGGTTGCAGATCGGATTGCTTTGGTCGTCCCTTTAGCAGGGGCTTGCATTCGCCTGGGCAACTTAATGAACTCTGAAATGATCGGCACCGCAAGTAGTTTACCATGGGCCTTTGTGTTTACCCATATCGATACGATACCCCGGCATCCGGCACAGCTTTATGAAGCATTATTTTGTCTCCTATTATTCGTATTGTTATATCGTTTGTGGAAAGAAAAAGAGCTTAGACGTAAAAATGGAAACTATTTCGCCTTGCTTTTGGTTTTGCTATTTTCGTTCCGGTTTTTGGATGAGTTTTTGAAAATCAATCAAGAGCATTTTGAAGACTCCCTATTCATCAATATGGGACAGCTACTTAGCATACCATTTATTATTATTGGAGCTGGTCTATTTATTTTCAACCGTTTTCAAGAAAGAATACCAAAACTAAAGTAAGGGGATGCGCAGTACTTCCAAAAATCATCACCTATGCCATGGTCACCAGGAACAGAAATTTTATCATGATTTTTTTAATAAGCCATGTTGAAAAGCATATTTTACTAATTCCGCAGTGTTCTTCACCCTTGTTTTATCAATCAAGTTCTGCCGATATCCTTCAACCGTACGCTTACTCAAAAAGATTTTATCTGCAATTTCTAGATTTGTAAAACCGTCCGCGATCAATTCCAATACGTCTAGCTCACGTTCGCTTATTTCCAAATCTAGGATAGTATTCGAGCCCACATCCGTATAAACTTGACCCGAAGAAACTTGTTCAAGTAAGGCTAAGCTAATTTCTTCACTCATATACCGCCCACCCTGAGCGACATGCTTTAATCCAAAAAGTAATTCATTATAACCTACATTTTTCAACAGGTAGCCTGAAAGACCATGCTCAAACCCTTCAACCACATAATGAATTTGACTAAGCATGGATAATATCACAACTTTGACCAGCGGATATTTTTGACTGATGATTTTTAAGAGCTCCATCCCGTCCATATGCTCCATACTTATATCAGTTAAGACAATATCGGGAGCTAGACCATTCGCCAATTTAGACAGGGCTTCCGTACCATCAGATGCCTCGCCTATCACTGCAAATTCTCCATCGGATTCTAAAAGTAGTTTAATACCATTCCGTACGACCATGTGATCTTCAACCAATAGTATTTTAACCGTATTCATCTTCTTTAGCATTTAAATATAAACTTTCAATTCTATTTTCTTCCAACCATATACGACAATGATGGTGTATTGTATTTTCCGATTTGGAATAAAAAAGAAACAGACTGCATAAACAAAATAAAGATACGAATTTCTATTCACTGTACTATTGATATCATGAGTCCATATTAAACAACCTCTAGGATCACTAACAGATCAAAAAGTAGGTATTGCTAATGACCGACAACTGCTATCATTTATCGATAAAGAGAAAACCCATGAGAAAAGGAACAATATTTGCACGCTATTAAATCAAGCTATACATGATATCGCTTTAATCAACACTTAATTTTTGATATGTTATGATTTGTTCAGATAAAGATATTTTAGCCGTTCTCTCTTCTTCATTGGATGCTTGCGCAATTTATGATAGCGCAGATCTCCGTATTTCTTATGCAAGCACTAACATGTTAAAATTGTGGAATTGTGATCACAGTGCGATTGGGCAATATCTTGAGAATTGTCTTCAACAAGAAGAATTAACGTCTTATATCCCCCTCTTGAAAAACGTTTGGGGAAATGAAAATACGCAGCTGATCGACAAGATAAAGATCAAACTCAAAACCGAACAACAGTCTTCACTCCGATATACGCACACGTTTGAATATCATCCGCTCATCAATGAAAAGGGTGAAATTTATGCCATATTTAATCAAATTAGACTGATACCTGAAAATGAAGACGACACCCCACAAACGCAAGAAAAAAACACCATTGAACGAAAACTGCTACAAGATTTATTAACTCAAAAGTATACAGTAGCAGGAACCCCCTACAAAATCCCTACGAATAATTACACCTTATCACCTAAACATACCGAAGATCTCAATGAAAAGCTTAAGGATGCACTCAAGAAAATCATAGAAAGTGAAGAACATTACCATTTTGCCTTACAGTCTGCTGAGATGGGTACATGGAATTTAAATTGTAAAAATTATATGGTCAATTGGGATGAACGGACTCGAGAACTCTTTGGTTTTGCGAAAGGTGAATATGTTCCATACAATGAGGTGCTAAAATATATTCATCCAGAAGATAGGAATAGAATCGATCAAGAAGTCAAAAAATCACTGACTTACCAAAACAAAGGTGTATATGACGTACAATTTAGAACCATTGGAGCACAAGATCTTCAATTACGGTGGTTGCACTGTAAAGGAAGAGTATACTTTGACCAAGACCAACAACCCGAATGGTTTGCAGGCACCGCTATAGATATTACCATCCAGCATCAAGAGCATGAAAAACTTGAAGCTATTAATCAACTTATCGCCAAAAGAGATCAACAGTTTAGAATGATCGTAGAAGCCGCCGGCATCGGTATCTTTTCTATTGACATGGAAACCAAGAAAATGGAACTCAATGATCGTTGCCGTGAATTATTTGGCTTCGATCAGTATGACAACATAAAAGAATCCGACTTTTTCGACCAAATTCTGCCTCAGTATAGAAACATCATTCATCATGTTTTTCAAGAAGTAACGCTCAAACAATCCCCTTTTGATTGTCAATGTGAAATAAAAGATAAAAAAACGGGTAAGATAAAATGGTTAAGGTCAATAGGCGGAAGTCAATTGGAATCGGATACGACAAGACACATGATCTACGGCGCTATAATAGACAGCACCAATGACAAGGAAGAAGAAAGGAAAAAACTAGACTTTATTAGTATCGCAAGTCATGAACTCAAAACACCTTTAACCTCACTCATTGCCTATATCCAATTACTACAAGCCAAAGAAGGTACACTGAGCAGCGAGAAGCGCATGCAATATCTCCACCAATCTAATGAGCAAGCAACGCGCATGCGCGGTTTAATCGACGGCTTTTTAAATGTTACTCAATTAAATGAGGGTAAGTTAGTACTTCGCAAAAAGACATTTAACGTTTGTTCTTTACTCGATTATATTCAAAATATCTATTCTTTAAAATCTGTAAAGCACTTCATTCATTATTCAGGAGCAATAGATTCGAATTTGGAGATTATCGCCGATCGTGATAAAATCGAACAAGTGTTAATCAACTTCATGGATAATGCCATTAAATATTCGCCCAGTAATTCAACAATTACCATGCATGTGGCCATACATTCAGGTTATTTTGAAGTCGAGATCAAAGACCAAGGAAAAGGCATCAATCATAAGGATCAGAAACAAATATTCAATAAATTCTATCGTGTAAATGACGATGCGGATCGTTATGCTTCGGGATTTGGCATAGGACTGTTTATTTGCAAAGAAATTATTCAAAAACATCAAGGAGAAATTGGTGTCGACAGCCAGATCGGCCAAGGGTCAACCTTTTGGTTTAAAATTCCGGTCAGTGTATAAATAACAGCGCTAATTACCACCAATAAAATTTCCGATAGCAAAAAAAGCAACAGTTGCGAATCAAATCACAACTGTTGCTGAAATATGAATTCGTCACCTATTTCTTTTTCAAATCGGCTCCGGCAATATCTTCCCATCGATAATAATGGAATGTTTTATCGTCACTCATAACAACAAACAAGCCATGTTTGAAGGTTTCATTTAAATTAAAAGAGGTAGTTTCTGAACCATCACTTTGTGTTGCCATAACCGGCACAGTCTTCAGATATTTATGTTCGAAAGGATTGCTTTTGGTTCCTTCCCGACTAAAAACCTGAAAACGATTTGCACCCTGGTCCGACACCAAGATATATCCAGTACTGTCGGTTACTTTATAAATCGAAATACCTTCATGATCTTCTTTAAAACCTGCTGTAGCAAATAATGCCAACTGTTGGTTTCCCTTTGCTGGATCCGCATAGTATTGTTTTACGCCAACCTGTTCGTCCGAATAGTAAATATATCCAAGCTCATTGTCCACCGCTATTGCCTCAATCTCTTTCTTTCCACTAAATGAACCAAATTTACGAACCAATGTAGCTTTTACTGAACCAGAACCATTATCTTCCAATAAATATTGTCCCAAATAGCCTTCTTTTGGTCCATTTTTTCGCCCAACAATAGCATAGATCTCTCCTTTTGGAGAAGTATATAGGGCAATCCCCATCAGATCCCTAAATTCAGGTTCAGTTTCACCAACAAACATATCTAATCCTCCTTGATCGATCGGCTTCATGTCAGGTAGTGAAAAAATACGCAATTTATGGGTCATACGCTCTGTTGTGACAGCGATATCAACAGGTTTCCCCTCCAATACCAAACCGTAAGCTACATCGACATTGTTTGGCCGTTTTAAATTGGAAACCACTTTTTCTTTGACCGTTTTACCCTGTAAATCGTACACGAATAAAGCTCCATCGGCATCTTTATCCGTTGCTATAATCAGACTCTTGCTCGGATCGTTCTTATTGATCCAAATTGCAGGATCATCCGAATCATAGCGTACAGCATCGGTCACAATAACAGGTTTAACTGAGTTTACCGTATTTGTTTGCGCATTTTTGCATGCTATTTGAAGCAGGGTTGATGCTCCCAAAGTTAGTGTTAGTATTGTTTTTAAATTTGTCATTATATGAAGTAAATTAGAATTTGGAACCAAATGCCCCAACATAAGCTGCAGGCTGAGGAGAATTATATGTTAGGCCGTTTGACATCACCAGGCCGCTCGTAAAATGGGGTTTAAAAGCCAAAGTACCGGCCTTTAATGCAGGTGAATTCCCCTGAAGATGAAAATCCCAGCTTGAATCAAATACGTAATTGTCAACTGATGTTTCTAAAGGATAAGAAACAAATTTAGGATTATTCTCCCCTGCAACTTTACCTCTAACATCATTACTACCGCCTACAATATCATTTTTACCGACCTGAAACTGATCTACAGTCAATTGACCGTAAC
Organism: Sphingobacterium sp. UBA1897; assembly: GCF_002337775.1. Lineage (NCBI taxonomy): Bacteria > Pseudomonadati > Bacteroidota > Sphingobacteriia > Sphingobacteriales > Sphingobacteriaceae > Sphingobacterium > Sphingobacterium sp. UBA1897. Next base: position 44,118 of record NZ_DDGR01000022.1, on the reverse strand, counting down.
CATAATACCAATTATTACCTGACACAGAACGGCTATCTTCTGGTTTTTTAGGATCACGCTTGACTCCAAACCGTGTATTGGCAAAAAGATTATTATAAATTTCTGCTCTGACAGACGCTTCTAACCATATGGAGCCTCCTTTGGCAGTCGGTCTGCGCCACCCTGTATTGAGCATGGTATTATTATAAACAATAATATAAGCCTGAGGTGTACGGTCTCCAGAGTTGGATAGTTTTAATGCATTGGTATTTACACTATACACGAGGTTATAAGCAACATCTGCAAGACATCCTGATTTGAAATTCATCGCTTCTCCACCTGTCACCCCATTAGAAAAGAAACGATTGTTAGCGAAAATGATTTTTCCTCCTTCAATATATGTACAGTCTTCGTGAAAATGACTTACAGTACTATTTTGAACAACTAGCTTTCCGTCTGGATTTGAGAACCACAAAGCTGGCAAAGCTTCACCAGACACTTTTTTATACAAGCCCATTTTTACAGAAGTCGACGCATCCGATGTAATTGCACCGCCATATTCAATGACGGTATTGTCCAAAACAAGTTCCTGGCAACTTGGAGCGGCTAAAATTCCTCCCCATAACTTGCCAAATTCATTCGTCTTCGTCTTATACCCATCTTCAACCGTAAACTTTACAGGATTTTCGACTGTACCGAGTGCATACAAATTACCCAAAACAACAATTTCAGGCTTATTGACGGAATCCATCAATACGGTTACACCTTCCTCAATCGTCAGGCTCTTACCTTCGGGAATAATAATATCTCCCTTGATATGCTGCACACTCCCTTTGCTCCACACACCGGATACCTCACCTATAGCACTTCCATCAGCATCAGAAGTATCAACATCTATATTTGCTTTTTCACAGGCACTTAGCACCACAATAAAAAACGCTAGAAACGATAAAATACATTTATTTTTCATCTGTATATATTTAATTTTTAATGATGAAGCAGATTTCACTTATCCAAAACATTGGCTTTCCAAAAAAGTGAAAGCTTCACCGAAACAAACTGTTGTTATTTCACGTCGCACATGTTCAGATTAAAACATGCCCTGTTTTACGCGGGTCTATTATTTACTAAACGAATAACGTAAACCAAGGATATAGTTCTGTCCATATAAATCCTTTCTAATCAATGTATTTCCGCCTTCGACAAGCTTTTCGGCGATTTTCTCATTTTCGGGATTTGTTCCTTTCACATACAATTCCATTGGTGTATTCAAGATGTTGTTAGCTTTGGCAAAAATGGCCCAGCCAGCTTTAAATTTCTTCTCAATAGAAGCATCTAACTGAACAAATCCTTTTTGCCATAAATCATCGTTCAAAAATTGCGACACTGTATTGATTCGTGAGCCGGTATAAGATCCAGCTAGCTGTCCTTCCCAGCCATTATTAGCATCTTTGTAAAGTAGTGATAGATTGGCCACATGTGCAGCTTGCCCATATAGCGGCCTCGTTTGATCCACGATAATCGCTTCAGGGTCCTGTGTGGTTTCATTGATTCGACGTGACATCTTGGCGGTCGTTATACGTGAATGTGTATAGGTATAATTGGCCTTAACACCAAATTTTTGGATATACTTGATATAATCAACCTCGAGACCAAAGTTGTTGGCGTTACCAAAATTACCGGGGGTGTAGTATACATCCTGCTTACGAACCTCATCCGGTTGAAAGGTATATTCAATTGGGTTTTTGATTTTCTTGTAAAACATACCCACAAGAAATTGAGAGGAAGCTTCAGGGAATAATTCATACCTTAAATCGAAGTTATCTGCTAAGGCATGTTTTAAATCTGGGTTTCCTTTTTCTAAAAACTCTTCATTAACCACACTTGAGGGTACAATTTCATAAAATCCAGGTCGGTTTAACGCTCGATAATAGGCCGCATGAAGCTGTTGTTTTTCGTCCAAATGATATTTCATGGTCAAACTTGGCAGCCACTCTGTATAAATTTGAGATCCTTCTGGTCTTTTTTCTCCTGCAGGAAACAATAATTTATAATTCTGATTGGTATGCTCCATCCGGATCCCTCCGATCATCTGCCATTTGTCATTCTCATAATTGAACATGCCATACAATGCTGTTGTCTTCTCACCGGCGTCGTAAGTTAATGGATTTGCGACAGCTCCAGTAGGATTGGTAACAGTCAAAGTGAGATCGGTATAGCGCTGAAAATCCACGCCGTATTTATACTTTGCCTCTTCTGCCGAAGCTGGTGATAAGTTGTAGTTATTGTAAAAACTACTACGCTGTTTATCACGATACAAACCTCCGGTCGATAGCTCCAGCTTACTGTTTTCCATTGGAACTTTATAAGCTACATCCCAATAGCCTGCATGATCATTATCGGTATTCCGCTCCCAACGATAGGTTACAGGAGATTTATTCACGAGAGAAGTCCTTTTACGTTCAAAATTTTCTTCTACTCCATCCAAACTGATCATCGTATTTTGTGGCAATTGATTGCGCGCTGAAGAAAGCACACCTGACCAACGGACATTCAGACGATTATCTAAAAAATGATGATCCCCCTGTAGCGTACCATTGTAGATCTGTTGCTGTGTTTTTCGGCTTCTTGTCACATAGGTCAGTTCGGCTTTACCAATACTGGGATCATACTGGCCATTATATATCGTATTTACAGCATCACGCAATTGCATGTTATTTAAATTCACATACATTTGATAAAAGCTAATCCGATGATTTGGATTAAATCGATAGTCGATCTTGTTATGCAAACCTAAGCGTTGTTGCTGTTCATCATATTGACGATCGCTCTGCTCAGTAATTACTGCATTGGGATTTACGCCAACGACAGCCGATTTGTAGAAAATAGAACGACTACCTCGATGTAAATTTTGATAGCTCGCGCCCAAAATAACGCCCAATTTATCATCCAAATACCGATTTCCTATTGTCAGATTGCCGACAAGGTCTGGAAGGGGTTTTTTATAGGTGTAATCTAACGCACCCTTATTAAAATCAGCAGCGGTTGCATTGTAATTCTTCCCATTCAGTTCGTAGGGAGATTTTGCCGAAGTTCCGCCTGTTGAAAAGCTTCCAAAATCACGATTAAAATAACGTTGACTGTAACCTGTTGCCAAATTTGCCTGCAGCAATAATTTAGTCGGTGCCGATTTCATAACCATATTGACAACTCCACCCACCGCATCGGCTTCCATATTTGGTGTTAGCGACTTGTAGACTTCTAAGCGTTCCAACATATCTGAAGGAAATAAATCCAAAGGCACATAACGGTATTTATTATCCGGACTTGGAACCTTTACACCATTCACTAAAGTGGTATTGTAACGTTTGTCCATCCCCCTCAGAATAGCATATTGTCCCTCGCCATTCGAATTTCTTTCTATAGATACACCCGAAACACGCTGTACAACATTCGCAACGGTGATATCCGGAGAAATCTCTATTGCACGCGCCGAAACAACATTCATAATTTGTGACGCATTCTTTTCCAAACGCCTTGCACTAGGATCATCATCCCCCCCATTCCGGCGTCCTTTTATGGTTACTTCCATTAATGTCTGTTCGGTAGACGTCAGCTGAAAAATAAAATGAGGAGTATTTTCTATTTGAATTTCGATTTCTTTAATTAATTCGGCATAGGCCATATGCTTGATATGAACCCTATCCACACCTGCAGATAATCCTTTGAATTCAAACGAACCATCCAATTGTGTTTTGGTCGATAGCCCACGCTGTTCCAAGAATACTGTTGCACCAGCAATAGCTTCACCAGTTTGACCATCCAATACCTTACCTTTGATTTTGGTCGCATAAGCAGCGCTGACCGAAATACTGGAGGCAAGTAATACCGTTAAAAAGTTTTTCATTTTGCTTAGATTATTATGAATCTTTGATTGTTGTCGCAAAGATGGCAGCCAATTTTAATCACACAAAATATCTAGCGTTACAACAAGGAAACAAGGTAAAAAGAGCACTATACAGCAAGGAAACAGATAGATCTAAAACACTATCAAACAGCAACTTAAAAACAAATTACACGCCATTAACATTCTATTACTCCTGTGTTAAAAAATTATGAAATACCAACGAGATAACCCGCTAGATCATCTCCTTGTTCCAATCTTAATTTTTTTCGCAATCGATGTCTGGCAACACGAAGGCTATCTTGTGATATGCCCAATAGGACGGCAATCTCGATATTATTCAAATTTATTTTAAGCAATGCTATTAATCGCATATCTGCGGCCGTCAAATCTGGAAATCGTTGAATAAGTTTTTCAAAAAAGCTGTGATGCACCTTTTCGAAAGTTCCCATAAATTCTTTCCAATGGATGCCCTGTGTGATATTTTCATTGATCTGCAACACCAACTTCTGCATTTGTCGTTTTTGATCCCTGCGTTCGTCCTTAACCATTCCCTTTAATTCATCACGAAGTTCTTCCAAAAATTGATTGTTACGGATTAGATTTAAGGTATGGGATGTCAATTCTTTCTGCTTGATCGACAGCTCCTGTTTGAGCTGCTTATCTTCAAGCAACTGGTTTTTAAGGGCTACTTCAGTCAACTCACGTTCGGCCTCCTGTTTTCGCGATTCAGTAATCTGATTTTTGATCTTAATTTTCTGACGACTATGCAATACATAGGATAATACAATTAACAAAATTAAAACCACGATTGTTCCCCACAGCATGATTAAGTTAATTCTTTTTGTTACCTGCAATTTTTCAATCTCCTCAGCTTTTTGATTCATATCGTAGAGCGCCTGAAAAAAAGCGGTATGTCGAGCACCATCTACGCTATACAGTTCAAGCACCAGCTTACGGCTCTTTTCGGCATAAAAATATGCGCTATCCATTTGGCCACGCAAGGCGTATGTTCTACTCAAATCTTTTGTCGTAGCAGCCATTTGATACACATCACCCAAATTTTCCGCCATCTGATAGGCCAATTGCGTGAGTTTGATACTTTCTGGATATTTATTGGTCTTTCTAAAAATATCGCCCATATTATTTATGACCACAATTTTTCCATAATTGTCTTTTGTTTCCGTATAGAGGGTACTTGCTTTTTCAAAATGAAAAAAAGCGCTGTCATACCTTGCAAGATCTTCATAAATACTGCCCAAATTTTCATGGATCTTGGCTTCTCCATTTTTATTACCCGCACTGCTATAAATGGACAAAGCAAGATGCTGGTAGACAAAGGCGGAGTCGTAGTTAGCTTCCTTTTCAAATAAATGACCTATATTCCCTAATGTACCTGCCTCTCCATTTTTATCCCCCTCTGTTCGGAAAGAATGTAGCGCCTTGTTAAAATAAACTTTCGCTACATCATGTTGTTTGTTGAAAATATTGAGCTCCCCGATATCACTCCAATTCGAAGCAAGATGCTGTTTTGAATTTAATTGCGTATAGATTCGATCGGCTTGAAAATAGTAGTCCTGCGCCTGTCCATAATGTCCCTGATTGACACATAACCATCCAATCGCCTGTAAACAATTGGCTTGTAATAATAAGTCTTTATCCGTAACAGCTTTTGCATAACGTTTTTTGACGAGCATAATTGCAGAATCAGGATGGTTTTGACTTAATCCTCTAATATCCTTAAAGGATTCAACCTGCGCAGTACCCGGGTGACACAAAAAAAGCTGTATAAAAAAAAGTAGAAACAAAATAATTTTATCAGAAATCCTCATATTTAACGTAAATAATCGAATTGCAAATGTACATGAAACATGTTAACACAATATTAAATCACATAAAGCAATACGAGTTTTAACATAAGGAAGGCTGACTTATTTTTATCCGCCAAGCTCAACGATATACTATTAAAAAAGCCCTTTTATTGACGATACACATCAATAAAAGGGCTTGAAAATAGACAATCCCAAAACCGGTTAATTACCCGATTTCAATTCAATGAGCGGAGTGATCCGTTCTAATATATCAAATGCCACCTCTGCCATTTTATTACCTTTATTGTCCAATAACGGATTAACTTCAACAATTTCAAAACAAATTACCTTTCCAGATCGGATGATCTCTTCTAAAATCAACACAATCTCCCTTGGCAAAAAACCCTTAGGTACTGGTGTTCCCGTGCCATCCGAGATCAATTCACTATCCATGCTATCTACATCAAAAGAGATATAAACCATATCACATGCTTCTAGGATTTTCAATGCTTCAGCCACACAATCGGTTATTCCCCGCTGTCTCGTATCTTCCACACGATAGTTCTTAATGCCAAGTCGTTCAATGACCAGATCTTCCGGTTCTTCCGTATCCCTTACACCAAAATAAATCAAATGATTGGATTGTATTTTACCTACTGGGCCAGCTATTCGTTTTAGTTTATTCCAAAATTCTTGTGTCGATTCGTCTATTTCATTGATTTTGCATGGCAAATTATCCTCATTCAACATCGCCGCTAAAGGCATTCCATGCATATTGCCTGAGGGTGTTGTGTGCGGAGAATGAATATCGGCATGCGCATCTACCCAGATTACACCGAGTTGCTTATCGGGATAAGCGGACTTTATACCACTGATCGTCCCCATTGCGGAGGAATGATCCCCCGAAAACACCAATGGAAAATTGCCGGAAGATAAGCTATCTTCAACGGTGGAAGCTACTTGTTTGCATTGTTCATAAATCTGCTGAATATGTTTCGCAAAAGGATGATTATCATTCTGATAAATGGAGCTATTTCGAGTCGGCACATCAACAAATGGATAGTTAATGAAATATTGACTTCCTTTATTAATTGCAGCTATCTCGATGGCGTCGATGCCTAGATCTGAACCCCTAGTCCCTGCTCCTATATCCGATCTGTTTTTGATCAATTCAATCATTTTCTCCATACACTATTTCAAATTAGTCAACGATCGCTCAATAATCCCTAAGCAAGTCTCGACTTGCTCTTTTGTAATAACCAGCGGCGGAGCCAATCGAATTTTGTTACCATGTGTAGGCTTCGCTAAAAGTCCATTTTCTTTAAATTTGAGACAGATATTCCAGGCCAAATCACTTTCTTCATCCGCATCAATTACAATGGCAGTCAAGAGCCCCTTTCCTCGCACTTCTGTAATTAACGTGCACTTAGCGGCAATCTGACGCAATCCATCCAAAAACAATGCCCCCATCTGAAACGCCCGTTGCGTCAAATTTTCATCCCGTACAACATTTAACGCTTCCATAGCCACTGCACAGGCCAACGGGTTTCCACCATAAGTCGAACCATGTTCGCCCGGTTTAATACACAACATAATGGAATCATTTGCCAACACTGCCGATACCGGCAATACACCTCCCGATAACGCTTTCCCTAAAATCAGAACATCTGGTTTGCTTTGACTCTGCGCAGCATCAATATCATAGGATGCCAACATACTTCCCGTCCGAGCAATACCGGTTTGGATTTCGTCTGCAATAAACAATACATTGTATTTTGTACATAACTGTCTCACACGCATCAGATAATTCTCATCAGGAACGACAATACCCGCTTCGCCCTGAATTGGCTCAACAATAAAGCCAGCAATATTTTCATCTGCTTTGAATAACTGTTCTAGCGCATCAACATCATTATAGGGAACGAGTACTATGCCATCTAAAAAGGGACCAAATTCATGTGTTGCAGTACGATCATTGGATGCCGATATAACGGAGATTGTCCTACCATGGAAATTGTCTTTGGCAAAAACAATTTTCGCTTGATTGGCTGCTACACCTTTCACCTGATAGGCCCATTTACGACAAAGCTTCATTGCCGTTTCTACCGCTTCAACTCCCGAATTCATCACCAAAGCCTTATCAAACCCAAATAACTGACAAAGCATTTCTTCAAAATCGCCCAATTTATTATTATAAAACGCTCTCGATGTAAGTGTCAATTTCGCAGCTTGCTCTTTTAAAGCATCTATAATTCGCGGATGGCAGTGTCCCTGATTGACAGCAGAATATGCAGACAAGAAATCAAAATAAGATTTTCCATCAACATCCCACACCATGACTCCTTCAGCTCTTTCCAATACGACTGGAAGAGGATGGTAATTGTGCGCTCCATATTTTTCTTCTTTGGCAATGAACATCTCGCCCTTACCATGTTTAGCTACTGTACTCATAATTCAGATTTTTTCTAATAATAACAAATATACAATATTTACTTTTTTATTGACTGAAAAATAAAATTTAACACTAAATTAGCATAGAAATATTAAAATTAACTTTTAAACCACTTTCTACAATGAATAATATCGATGATTTTGATTTACAAATTTTAAAATATTTAGACGAAGATGGACGAATGGCCTACTCTGCAATAGCAACAGCTATGGGCGTATCCAATACGATGATCCATCAACGAATCAACCGATTGACAGAACAAGGAATACTGGCCGGTATAAAGCCTGTATTAAATGAAAAAAAGCTAGGCTATGATTGGGGTGCTTTTACAGGGCTAAGTTTAGAAAAAGATCATGACTCGAGCCGAATTATTGAAGAACTTAAGAAAATACCAGAAGTTACAGAATGCTATTACATTACGGGCAATTACACGCTATATGTAAAAATTATTGCTAAGAACCACGAACATATGCGACAATTGCTTTATGAAAAAATCGATAGCATTCCAGGAATTGCAAAAACAGATTCCCTTATTGAATTAGGCTGTGCCTTCAAGCGAAATATTATATTCTAGAACAAGGCAACAACCGACGGGATCCTGAATATGATTTTTCAGGGTCTCCACGTTATTTACCGATATTTGCCAACTCTTCTTCCGTCCAATAGATCAATTCGCGCAAAACATACACATTTTCATAACTTCCCAATCCATCGATATAATCCCACAAATCACCTTCAACTTTCACAGGTCTTCCATGATGAAGTATGTCATATCCATTGTCCAACCAATTTTGTATCTGCTCTTTATCCATCGTTATCAAAACTTATTGTTAATTATCTTTAAAATGACTATATCAAATATAATGTATTTTACGATGGCTACCCACATCTGTCTAAAAGAAACTCAAATTTCAACAACTTTTTGACATAGCCTTTATCACAATTTAATAAGTTCTCGCGCTAATTGACAAATTTTAAAAAGAAAAAAAGTATATTCGTATAACATCAAATATCATTGTTATGGCAGATTTTTTCTACGTTGGATACGGAGGTGAAGACGAATTACTCGAACTGGTGGCTGTATCTACTATTCAATCCCTCCTCTATTTTCAGGACGCCGATCAAGAGGATTTTACGACAATAAAAACCGCTATTGATCAAAATTTTATCGTCGAAGAAGACTTGATTACCGTCGCAGACACCCTCCGATTGGATCAATCTATTGTTCGCTTTACTCCTGGCAAGCCTAATTATAAAGATTAATTGCATGCTCAATCATCTCGGCAAATAACGCTCAGTAAAGCAATTAATACAAGATAATTAGTAAAGAAAAGAAGTAAGGAAATAATGAAGGTAGTTTTAATAGGCGGTTCTGGCGCTACAGGAAGGGCGCTCGTTCAATTGATGTTAAAATCTAAGGAAATTACGGAAATCGTAGTGCTTTTAAGACGTGTCTCGTTTGAGGAGCACATTAAATTGAAACAGGTTATCGTAGATTTCGAAAATCTAACGGATTTTGAGCAAGTGATACAGGGCAATGTCGCAATTTCCTGCCTTGGCACCACATTAAAAGACGCAGGCAGTAAAGATGCACAATGGAAAATAGATCATGATCTTAATTTGCAATTTGCGGCATTGGCTAAAAAAAATGGTTTTCCTACCTTTCTCTTATTATCGGCTGTTCTTGCGGATCCTGCATCAAAAATTTTTTATAACCGCATGAAAGGAAGCCTTGAACAGGATGTTAAGGCACTTGATTTCAATCGGCTTATTATTTTCCAGCCTGGAGGACTAATCCGACCAAATACAGATCGCTTGGGTGAAAAAACAGCTATAGCTGCCCTTCGTATCTTTAATACAATAGGATTATTCAAAACATACGAGCCTCTTTCAGTAGGACAAGTTGCTATGGCAATGTTACAGGCGATCAATCACTACAAAACAGGTATCCATACAGTAACCGTGAAAGATATCCAGAAATTAGCAGCAGAAACCAGTTGAAACAAGTAAAAAAACAATTCATAATATTGAATTAACAGTAAGCTAATCCTAAGGTTGTAATTTGTGTTTTTTTAAAATAACAACCATTCAAATGAAAAAACACGTTTTATTTCTGTTTCTCCTCGTTTTTGTACATGTTTTCCCCTCTTTTGGCCAAGAAGCAAAATACATCTTTTATTTAATTGGTGATGGCATGGGCCTCAACCAGGTTAATCTCACCGAAATTCATCAAGCTGAAGTACAGCATAAAGATAATCCCATCCCACTTGTGTTTACCCAATTTCCTCATGTTGGATTTGCCTCCACACATTCACTCTCCAATGGCGTAACGGACTCAGGCGCTGGAGGTACCGCATTAGCCGTTGGAAAAAAAACCAAAAATGGCGTTATCGGTATGGATAGTACAGGAACTGTCCCCTATAAGAGTATAGCTTATGCCGCAAAGCAAAAAGGAAAGAAAGTCGGTATTATTACAAGCGTCAGCATAGACCACGCTACCCCGGCTTCATTTTATGCGCACCAAGCAGACCGCGACATGTATTATGAAATCGGTAAAGAAATTGTCACTTCCAATTTTGATTTTTTTGGCGGATCCAATTTTCTCAAACCCGAAACAACATTTGATCATAAAAAGGCGCCATCGCTTTTCCCCATATTAGAAAAAGCCGGCTATAAAGTGCTTAAAGGAAAAGATGCTTATGCACAACTACCAAATAAATCAGATAAGATCATATTGATGAATTCAGATGGCAGTCCTATAGATGCCCTTAAATATGCCATAGACCAAAAGCCAAATGATTTAAAATTGGCAGATATCACATCTGCAGCTATCACTTCACTGCATAAAAACAATACAAATGGTTTCTTTTTAATGATTGAAGGTGGAAAAATTGATTGGGCATGCCATGCAAATGATGCGGCTACAACGATCCAGGAAGTATTGGATTTCAATGCCTCCGTACAACTCGCCTATGATTTTTATAAAAAATTCCCAAATGAAACACTTATAGTCGTTACGGCGGACCATGAAACAGGAGGATTAGGTGTCGGTAATGGAAGTTCTTCGCTGAAAACAAAATTCTTGTCACACCAAAAAATCTCGCATGCAGAACTTTCGAACGCAATTGGCAACCTTCGTAAGAATAATCCAAATGCAACATGGGACGATCTCAAGAATCTCATTGCTGCTCAAACTGGTTTATTTTCCAAAATTACAATCCATGAAACTGATCGTAATGCTTTAGAAGCTGCCTATCAAAAAAGCTTTGTCGATCACCACAATGAAACCGCAAAAAGCCTTTACGCAAGCGACGACAAAATAGCCGCATTGAGTATTTCAATCTTAAATCGGATGGGATCAATAAGCTGGGCCTCTAACAACCATTCGGCCGCCTATGCACCGGTATATGCGATCGGAGTTGGCTCCGAGCAATTCAGTCAGAAAATGGATAACACAGATATACCAAAGAAAATCGCTACAGCAGCACAACTTAGTTTGGACTAAACAAAAAAAGATCCTCAAGAAATCTTGGGGATCTTTTTTATGAGCCTCTTATCGGAATCGAA
>NZ_DDGR01000022.1:0-32234 GCF_002337775.1 Sphingobacterium sp. UBA1897 | reverse complement strand
TACCAGCTGAGCTAAAGAGGCGTTACTTCTTTTCAATCTTACAACGTCTGACCGTTTTAAGATGCTGCAAATATCGAAAGCTTAAACCAAAAATGCAAGTCGATTTCAAGAATTTTATACCCTGTTAAGCCAATTATTTAAAAATCAAGCGCATTATTTTCAATAACTGAAAATTTGTCATGATTCAATAAAAAATATTGCCATTTTTTCCGAAGTATGGCTTAAAAACCGAATGGCACTTCAATTGTTATAACCAATATGTATCAACGAAACTTTAAATAAGAGAATAAAAATGAATTTTAACAACTATACAATTAAAGCCCAAGAGGCTATACAAAAAGCATCCGAAATTGCGGCTGGCCATCAACAACAGGCGATTGAGACAGCGCATATTTTAAAAGCTTTACTCACAGTGGATGAAAATGTTGTCAGCCACTTATTAAAAAAGTTAAATGTCAACATCAGCTATCTCGGAACTGAACTTGACAAACAAATTGAAGGTTTTCCGAAGGTTAGTGGTAGCAATATTTATTTAAGTAGCGATGCCAACAATGCACTTCAGAAAGCACAGGGCTATCTCAAAGAATTCAATGATGAATTTGTCTCGGTAGAGCATTTATTATTGGGTATCCTGGCGACCTCTGATAAGACCTCAACATTACTTAAGTCACAGGGCGTTACAGAAAAAGACTTAAAGACCGCCATAAAAGAATTGCGCGGAAACAGTCGGGTAACCGATCAAAATGCGGAGGCCACCTATAATGCTCTGGGGAAATATGCACGAAATTTAAATGAATATGCCGAATCCGGCAAATTGGATCCTGTTATCGGCCGTGATGAGGAAATTAGACGGGTGATGCAGATACTCTCCCGTCGTACCAAAAACAACCCAATACTCGTTGGTGAACCTGGGGTTGGTAAAACGGCTATTGCGGAAGGTATTGCTTACAGAATTATAAAAGGCGACGCACCTGAAAACTTAAAATCTAAGATTGTATTTTCCTTAGATATGGGCGCTTTGGTTGCCGGAGCTAAATATAAAGGTGAATTTGAAGAACGTCTAAAAGCGGTTGTAAAAGAAGTTACCGATTCCAATGGAGACATTATACTCTTTATCGATGAAATCCATACATTAGTGGGTGCTGGAGGTGGTGAAGGCGCAATGGATGCGGCTAATATCCTCAAACCGGCGTTAGCTAGAGGTGAACTACGTGCAATTGGAGCGACAACCTTAAACGAATACCAAAAATACTTTGAGAAAGATAAAGCATTAGAGCGCAGGTTCCAGAAAGTCATGGTTGAAGAACCTGACACGCAAGATGCCATTTCCATTCTCCGTGGCCTAAAAGAACGCTACGAAACACACCATAAGGTACGCATTCTGGATGAGTCTATCATTGCTGCAGTGGAATTGTCACAGCGCTATATTGCCGATCGTTTTCTACCAGATAAAGCGATTGATTTAATTGATGAGGCAGCATCCAAATTGCGCCTTGAAATGGATTCTGTACCGGAAGCTGTCGATGAGCTTGAACGTCGTATCATGCAATTGGAAATTGAGCGTGAAGCTTTGAAACGTGAAAATGACGATAAAAAAGTCGCAGAACTGTCGGAAAGTATCGCTAATCTATCTGCAGAAAGAGATACGTTGAGAGCATCGTGGCAAGAAGAAAAGAGTCTTGTTGACAATGTCAATCAAGAGATTGAGAATATTGAAAACTACAAACTCGAAGCTGAGCAGGCCGAGCGTTCCGGAGACTATGGAAAGGTAGCAGAACTTCGTTATGGACGAATTAAAGAAGCGCAAGAAAAAGTGGACAAACTAAAGGCTGAACTCGCCGAAAAACAAGAAAGTAAGCGTATGCTCAAAGAAGAAGTTACTTCAGAAGACATTGCTGATGTTGTTGCAAAATGGACGGGAATACCTGTGAGTAAAATGATTCAATCAGAACGCGAAAAATTACTGAATCTAGAGGAAGAGCTTCATAAACGTGTCGCCGGTCAGGATGAAGCAATAGAAGCTATTTCCGATGCCATTCGTCGATCACGTGCTGGATTAAATGATGCGAAACGACCAATAGGATCGTTCATATTTTTGGGGACTACTGGAGTCGGAAAAACCGAACTTGCAAAAGCACTTGCCGAGTTCTTATTTGACGACGAACAATCCATGGTTCGTATTGATATGTCGGAATATCAAGAACGACACGCAGTGTCTCGTTTAATCGGAGCGCCTCCGGGATATGTCGGCTATGATGAAGGCGGACAGTTGACTGAAGCAGTCCGAAGAAGACCTTATTCTGTTGTTTTGTTAGATGAAATTGAAAAAGCTCATCCCGATGTATTCAATATCCTATTGCAGGTATTGGATGATGGCCATCTTACAGACAACAAAGGTCGTACGGTAAACTTCAAAAACACCATTATCATTATGACCTCCAATACGGGGTCAACCATTATACAGGAGAATTTCAGTCATCTGACCGATGATAATAGGGATGAAATTATCGCCAAAACACGCAATGAGGTCTTCGATCTTTTAAAACAATCGATTCGCCCCGAGTTTTTGAACCGTATCGATGAAGTGATTATGTTTACGCCATTAAGTCGAGACGAAATTGGAGATATTGTTCGTTTACAATTTGCACATGTTCAGAAACAGCTGGCCGAACAAAATATATTCATTACGGCTTCTGATGAAGCAATGGATTGGTTGGCACAGCTTGGTTATGACCCTATTTATGGAGCGAGACCCTTAAAACGTGTTATTCAAAAACGAATTTTAAATGAATTATCAAAGGAAATTTTATCCGGAAAAGTAAATCGCGATTCGATTATTCGTCTGGATGTATTCGACGGTAAATTTGTGTTCATCAATAAACAAGAACAATAAAAAAAAGAACGTCCGATAGTACTATCGGACGTTCTTTTTTTTATTGCTAATTTTTAAACATTTAACCTGTAATACCTAAAGCTTTTAACAACTTGTTTATATCGTCTTCGCCGTCCAAATGCTGCACCAATACTTTGGTTTTTGCATCATAGATATAAAGCGAAGGGTAATTGCTTGGTTTAAATTTTTCAATAAATTGGGTTCCAGCATCAAACAAGAATTTGACATTTGGGGCACTTTTCAATGCCTTCGCATGCATATTAATAAATCCATCGACATAAGGCTTGTCATTCATGGAGATAAAATAGAAGGATACATTCTTGAATTTGGACAAGTGCTGTGCGATACCAGCGCCCATTTTCTGGCAATGGCCACAACCCGGGTCGTAAAAATCCAACACAATATAACCCGATTTTGGAAGCTTGTCCGAATTAAACTTGTTAGCCTGATAGACCTCCTCAAAAGTAAACGATGGAAGTGTTTTGGGTGCCTGTGCAAAAACAGGTTGAAATAAGAAAAATACACTTACAAAAAATAGGGAACAAAGGAACCTCATGTTAAAGAAATTTAAACCAACAGTGACTATTCAATTAATTTTAATCAATAATACTTAAAAATGCGCTTCAGTCAACTATTATTTTAGTTTTTTTACAAAAAATCCGTAAGTTTGGGCTAATTTTTAAATCGATCAAATCTATTAATACTTATTAATCGTGAAAAAACGAATTGCTATTTTTGCTTCAGGTTCAGGGTCCAATGCTCAAAAAATAATGGAACATTTCAAGTATTCAGATGAAGCTGAGGTTGCCTTGATTTTATCCAATAACCCTGATGCTTACGTTATTCAACGAGCCGACAATTTTGAAATACCTGCACATATATTTGATCGTGATGAATTTTACAAAACCGACAACGTTGTCAATATTCTTAAAAACTTAAATATTGATCTGATTGTTTTGGCAGGTTTTCTTTGGCTCGTTCCGAATAACCTTCTGAAAGCATTTCCAAATCAAATTATAAATATACATCCTGCTCTCCTACCAAAATATGGTGGCAAAGGTATGTATGGTGACCATGTGCACAAAGCCGTTTTGGCCAATAAGGAAGAGGAACATGGCATTACGATCCACTTCGCAAATGAACATTTTGACGAGGGGGAAATTATATACCAAGCACGATTCAAAGTGGATCCCAACGATACTTTAGACATTATTAAATTTAAAGGGCAGCAACTCGAACATCAGTACTTCCCTAAAATAATTGAAAATCTTATCAAAAAAATGTAAAAACAATTCTATTATTTAGAATTGTTTTAAACAAATTGTAACTTTGTATTATGAACGAAGTTATTGAATCTGTGTTGGAGATCGATGAGTCAGAAAATAAAGCCGGGTTGTTTCAGTTTCGGAATACGGCTATGAACCCTTTTTCTGACTTTTCTTGTGCCTGCTTTAAAAAGTGTTGCAAAAAATATAAAGAAGGCAAACGCTGTAAAAAATGTCCGGGACGAAAAAAATAGCTATTTGTTGACTACTCTTCCAGGTAGTCTAAATCTTTATCAAAGCTTTCTTCTAACTGGGTCAACGAATAAATTGCTATACCCGAAAGAACGACAACCATTGTAATTGCTGCTGGCACAATTCCAAATGCATTTACTAGAAGTCCATATAGCATTGTTGACGGAATGAGTGCACCCCGTACAAAATTGGGGGCCGTCGTTGCAACAGTTGCTCTGAGATTTGTACCAAATTGTTCCGCTGAGATAGTCACAAAGGTTGCCCAATATCCTACTCCTAAGCCCATTATAAAGGCAAGGCTTAAAAACTTTGTCGCTGTAATACCATCACTCAATAAATACCATAGTGAACTTCCAATGATAATTAATTGACATATAAACACCACTTTTTTGCGGGATTTTAAAATCTGTGCGAATATTCCTGCCAGTACATCCCCGATAGAAATACCGATATAGGTAAACATCACCCCTTGACCAGCACTCAGTGTACCTGTAGCCCCCAAGGCCTTGCCGATTTCCGGAGCCTGTGTAACCAAAACACCGACAACAAACCAGATTGGAAGGCCAATACAGAGACAGTTAACATACCGTTTTAACCGGCTTTTATTTGTAAAAAGCATACGGATATCTCCTTTCACAACACCCGATTTATCTTGATCCTTAAATAATCCTGATTCAAAAGAGCCAATGCGCAACAGTAACAACAGTAAGCCCATTCCACCACCGACAAAGTAGGCCGTCCGCCAGTCAAATTCTTCCGAGACAAAATAGGCCAATATAGCGCCTAAAACACCGACACCGGCAACCAACATGGTCCCATAACCGCGTTTTGATTTATGCATACTTTCAGAAACCAAGGTAATTCCCGCCCCCAGTTCTCCGGCCAATCCAACGCCCGCTATAAAACGAATAATACCATACATAAGCACATCATGTACAAAACCATTTGCAATGTTCGCTACAGAGTATAAAAGAATCGATCCAAAAAGCACTTTTAAACGTCCAAATTTATCCCCTATAATCCCCCAAAGAATTCCACCCAAAAGCAAACCGCCCATTTGCATATTGAGCACAAATTCACCCTTTACCCGCATTTCTTCCGCAGGGACGCCAATATCAGTGAAGGACTGGATACGAACTATGGAGAAAATAATCAAATCGTAGATATCGACGAAATAGCCCAGTGATGCAATCATAACCAGTAACCATACTTTTTTGCTGGATTGTTTTTCTTTTATTGTTGACATTTTAGGTTTTTTGATCTGTAAAAATACCATAGTGAAGCTATAAAACCAAGATTTCGAAAAATAATCCGACACATTGTTTTATTTTTGCATCATGAGATATAGTCCACTTGCCTTAACATGGCTATTACGTATTTACCCACCATTTCTATTTCAGGGAATCTGGGTTAAAAAAATTAGCCCCGGCTTCCAAGGCGCCAAAGTAAAAATTTATAAGACACCATTCAATATCAATACCAACAAAACATTATTTGGCGGAACGATCTTTTCTGCAGCAGATCCAATATTCCCCATCCTCATTGATCAGTATCTTCAAAAGATTGGTTTTAAGAAAACGGTGGCCTGGTTAAAATCATCACAGATCACCTTTAAGAAACCCGGCAAAACCAGCGTGGAATATTCTGTGCAACTCTCCGAGGAAATCCTTGAAGAATGTGCCCATATTATCCGCACAAAAGGCAAAGTAGTAAAGGATTTTACACTGGAAATTAAAGATAAGTCTGGCGATCTCTGTGCCACGGTACGTTGTGAAACCTATATTCGTGACTTGAATTTTACATTCCCTTCCAGAAATCGAAATATTGAGCCATAAGAAATTAATATATTTGTCCAATTACCAAAAAACAAAAAACATGAATAAAATCGCGTTTGTAGCTATCGCATCCTTGGCAATAGCAGCATGTGGAACTCAGGGAAATGGTGCAACAGGTGTAAAAGCCCTGCAAGATTCAACTATTAAGATACATGATGAAATTATGCCTCAAATCGCTCATTTCGACCGCGATGCTGTTAAGATAGATTCTATTTTGGCAAATTTAAAAAACCTAAAAACAACTAAGGCTGATTTAGACACCAATTTAACAAGAAAAGAGCTAAGCACATTGAAAGCTAATTTAGAAAGTGCTACAGACCATATGATGGACTGGATGAAAGGATATAACCCAGATTCAACAGATGTTAAATATTTTGAAACAGAGCTGCAAAAAGTAAGTGATATGAAAAAAATATTTGATAATGTTTCTAAAGAAAGCCAAGACAAATTAAAGAATTTTTAAATCCAAAAATTCAAATAACGCAGTCCACCCCGCTTTAGATTAACATTAAATTGTTCGTGTAAAGATGGAATCAAGCTTTTACAAACAAAACTATTAAACACATGAGATCCATAACTAAATTTTACTGCGCAACTGGCCTTTTACTCGGTTTATTTTCCTGTAAAAACAATAGCCAGACAAGCCTACCCATCTATGGCGAAAGAGAAGCTGTAGAAAAAACAGTTGATGGAAAACAAATCGTAGATACAGTCTATCATACTATTCCACCTTTTAAACTGCTCAATCAGGATAGTACAATGATTTCAGATAAAGATTTTGAGGGTAAAGTATATATCGCCAACTTCTTCTTTACCCATTGTCCAAGTATCTGTCCGACGATGAATCGCAACCTATTAAAGATATACCAGCAATACAAGGATAATGAAGAAGTTCGTTTCCTGTCCCATAGTATAGACTTTAAATACGATCAACCCTATGTACTGAAAGATTATGCCAATAAATTGGGTGTAACCAATAATCACTGGCAATTTGTTTCGGGGACTAAAGCAGAAATATATGGTCTAGCCAATCAATACCTGGTTTATACCGCTGAAGATAAAAATGCACCTGGAGGTTACGATCATCAAGGTTACCTTGTCTTAATAGATAAGGATAAAAGAATTCGGGGTGCCTACGACGGTACAAACGATGAGCAGGTAAAAAAATTGATGAACGATTTACCTTTACTCTTGAGTGGGGCTAAAAAATAACATGCGCATTCTCTTAACAACAGGTATAACGATCGGGGTTATTTTATCGATCTTGATTGGTTGTCAGCAGGAAGTTGATATCAAAACGGCACAATATGCGGTTAATGGTCAAAAGGTATACCGGACACATTGTCAAAATTGTCATGGAGAGAAAGGTGAAGGATTGGGAAATCTCTATCCTCCCCTAACCGATACTACCTTTCTGCAAACGCATCGTCAGGAGCTTGCTTGTATCATCAAGCACGGGACTTCCGGAGAACTTGAAGTAGCAGGCAAAAAGTTTAATAATACCATGCCCGCTTCAAATCTTTCTGCAATTGATATCGCTTATGTATTAACATACATCAATACCAAGATCAATAAAGGAAAGAATCTATATCCTCTGGAAGAAGTGGAGAAAAATTTAAAAAATTGTAAATAGAAAAAAGCGTTGGTTTTATAAGCCAACGCTTTTTTTTCTATGCAACCGATCCACCTCCTCTAAGAAAGATCTTCGGGCCAATCTGCAAGCGACAATCAAGCTACAACCCTGGCACTCTTGGCACTACTTCCCCTCCGCCCATCAAAAAAAATAAAAAGTTGAAAACAATTTCACCTTTTTTTCCTTATTGTATTATTGGTTCAAATCGTTTTATATTTATTGATTTATAACAATATTCTGACATTTTGGATCCAAATTAATCGTTAATTTTGCAACCGAATGAACGTTCGATTGATGAATTCCAATGAAAAAATTGCGGCAGTACTTGCCAGCACACTAAAACTTATACAAACAAACGGCTTCCATGGAACGCCGATGAGCAAAATCGCACAAGATTCTGATGTAGCAATAGGAACTATCTACCATTATTTTCCATCAAAAGATGACCTAATCTTTGCACTGTTCAAGCATTGTAGAACATTACTGAATGATTACATTTTTGATGGTATAAAAGATGATTTCGATTATAAAGATTCCTTTGTTCATATCTGGCGCAACTTTGTCAAGTTTTATTTAGAAAATGGGCATATCTTCAGTTTTTTTGAACAGTTTTTTTCGTCTCCTTATTACGAGAAAAACAAAGCTGAGATACAAGAACCTGTAGGTGGACAAAATAAAGTTGTTGATTTTTTACAAGAAGGCATTGACCGAAAAATATTGAAACAGGTAGACGTCCATCTTTTGGTGGCCAGTTATATTGGTGTAGCCTTATCCACTGTTCACAGTATCAAATTTAAAGATCTCAAATTCTCTGAACAGAATGTAGAAGATTTAATTGGGATTATTTGGGATGGAGCTATTAATAGAGAAAAAAATAATTAATTACATATATGAAGTTTAATAGAATCGTTTATTCCTTGGCGGCCCTGTCGCTTTTGAGTAATACAGGATTTGCACAACAGCAATCTGAAAACTTGCCGGCAAATGCAACACTTCAGCAGCTGATTGATTACGCCTTACGTAATCAAATCTCTGTAAAACAAGCACAATTGGACGAGGCCATCGGTGAAAAAGATATTGACATCTCCCTTTCAGGTTGGTATCCACAATTGGGTCTAAAAGGAAGTTACAATTATAATGTCATTGTTCCATTAGCAAATATTGGCGGAAATAATATTAAAATGGGGCAGAACAATGCGAGTGCCTTAACGCTTCAAGCAGACCAACAGATCCTTAATCCGGAGCTAATGCAGGCAAAAAAAGCCGCTGAGCTGGTACGTCTCGGTAATAAACAAAATACGGAGAACAAAAAAATAACAGCTGTTGTGGAGGTCAGTAAAGCCTATTATGACATCCTTACCTCGGAAGAGCAGATCAAGATTGTTCGCGAAAATATTGCTCGCCTTCAAAAACAATTGAAAGATGCGAAGTCACAATATGATGTGGGTTTAGTTGATAAAACCGACTATAAGAGAGCGCAAATTGCGTTGGCAAATTCGAATGCTGACGAGAAAAGAACGGTTGAGCTTCGTAAATATAAATACGAATACCTTAAACAATTGCTAGCTTTGGATAAAAGCAAAAATTTGACGCTTTCATTTGACAATAGCAGTATGGAATCAGAGATTCTACTTGATACAACTGCAGGAATAAGTGTCTCTAATCGAATTGAATTCCAACAATTGGAAACATCGAAAAAGATTCAACAGTTGAGCACACAGTATTATAAATGGACATATTTACCAAGCGTAAGTGCCTTTTATAATTACGCATTCAACTATAGAAATGATAAATTCAGTAAGCTTTATTCCGACAATTTCCCGGGTTCAGTAGCTGGCCTAAATGTTTCTTTTTCAATTTTCGACGGGTTTAAACGTAAAAAACAAATCAATAAATCCAGATTGCAGGAAGAAAGAATTGACTGGGATATCAAAAATTTAGAAAACAGCATTAACACAGAATATTCGTTGGCAAAGGCAACCTATAATGCAAATTTAAATGACTGGAAAACAGCTAAAGAAAATGTGGATCTCTCCAAAGAAGTATACGAGACAATCAAACTTCAATATGACGAAGGTATCAAAACTTACCTCGATTTAATGACGGCAGAGACTGATCTCAAAACAACACAGCTCAATTATTTGAACTCCCTTTATGCGCTATTATCAAGTAAATTGGATGTTCAGAAAGCAGTTGGGGCAATCCACACAAATTAATCAATAAACGGAAACTAATACAAATCATGAATAAAAGACAATTATTATTCGCTTTCTTCCTTGGGACGGCATTAGTATGGACCTCTTGTGGAAATAAAGATGCAAAAAAGCAAGGTGCAGCACAGGCTCAGGCTGAAAAAGTTGTCCCTGTCAGCTTTGGTGTCGCATCGCATGAGACTGTTACAGGTACAATCAGCTATCCAGCAACAGTCAAACCGTTGAACGAAGCAGATCTATATGCGGAAGTAAGCGGCTATATCACAAAAATATATGTTTCTGACGGTGCAGTAGTTTCCGCAGGACAAGCTCTTTATGAAATTGATGGAACACGCTACAACGCAGCTGTCCAACAAGCTAAAGCAAGCTTACAGGTCGCACAGACTGATTTGGACCGACAAAAAAGAGATTTAGCACGTTACCAGACATTGGCCGATAAAGATGCGATTGCGAAGCAGGTTTTTGACAATGCAGTATCAAATGTAGCAGCTTCTCAGGCACAGGTAGAGTCGGCTCGTGCGGCATTGGTCACTGCAAATACAAACTTATCACGGTCGACGATCCGCGCTCCTTTCAGTGGTACTGTAGGGATATCACAGGTACGTTTGGGAGCCTTGGTTAACCCAGGTACAACCCTATTGAATACTTTGTCTTCAACCAGCCCAATTGCTGTTGAGTTTCAGGTAAACGAAAAGGATATTGCCAAATTTACTCAATTGCAAAGTAGCCATTCATCTTCGGACCTTTCTCTTTTATTGCCAAATGGAAGCACTTATGAAGGCAAAGGAACGATCACAACCATTGACCGCGCAGTTGACCCTGCTACCGGAACAATCAAAGTGCGGGCGACTTTCCCGAACAATGCCAACGAATTGCGGGCTGGTATGAATATTACGATGAATGTATCAACAACCTCGGCTACAGAAGAAGTTGTTGTACCTTACAAAGCGGTCTTTGAGCAGCTCGGGGTATTTAACCTTTATGCGGTGAATGATAGCAGTAAAGCCGAAATACGTCAAGTAAAATTAGGTATTAAAGCTGGTGATAAAATTGTGATTAAAGAAGGTGTCAAAGACGGTGAAAAGATTATCGTCGACGGTACCATGAATGTCCAAAATGGAGTTAAAGTAGTTGATGCTGCTGTCGCTGCCCAACAGGCTGCCAAAGGAGCACCTCAAGGAAAATAACACCATTAATTTTTTAAAGAGAATCTAAAAGATATAGAATGATTTCAGAAGTATTTATTAAGAGGCCAGTTACCGCAATCGTTATTTCGATATTGATTTCAATTATCGGGATCATTGCAGTATCCACGTTGCCAATTAGCCAGTATCCTTCTATTGCACCTCCAACAGTAACGGTTACGGCCAATTACACCGGAGCTGATGCACAGACGGTTGAACAAACCGTGACAACTCTTATCGAGAGTCAGATCAATGGTACACCTGGCATGATTTATATGTCGTCCAATAGTACGTCAAATGGTCAAGCAACAATTACGGTGACATTTGAAGTAGGTACGGATATCGATATTGCGACCTTAGACGTACAAAACCGCGTGGGAATCGCTGAACCAGCCCTTCCCGAAGCTGTGAGACGTCTGGGAATTACGACCCGTAAAGCCAATAACGATATCCTGATGTTGGTTGCCTTAACTTCACCAAAAGGAACAAGAGATGAAAATTTCTTGGCCAATTACAATAACTTATACGTTAAAGATGCGCTCTTACGTGTGAAAGGTGTCGGTGACGTAACCGCTTTTGGTCAGCCGTTTTCAATGCGTGTATGGCTAGATGCAAATAAATTGGCTAATCTAAGCATGACCCCGGCCGATGTATCGACAGCGATTGCGGAACAAAACTCCCGCATACCTGGTGGTAGTGTGGGTGGACGTCCACAAGAGTCTTCGACAGTATTTGAATATCCAATCATTACCGATAGTGACCTTTCGAATCCGGAAGACTTTGAAAACATCGTTGTAAAAACCAACAAAGATGGATCTATCGTACTTTTAAAGGATGTTGCACGTGTTGAATTGGGTCAATTTAATTATGGTACATCATCTACCGTAAATGGTATGACCTCATCTGCGATGATGATTAACCAGACCCCGGGAGGAAATGCCGTAGAATCCGCAGAAGGTATTGTGACAGCATTGGAAAAATTAAAGAAATCTTTTCCAACTGACGTAGATTATACCATCAGTTACGAGACAGTTTCGGTAGTAAATGCCTCAATTTCTTCGGTTATCCATACCCTAGTTGAAGCATTGATCCTGGTAACAGTGGTGGTATTTTTCTTCCTTCAAAGCTGGAGGGCAACATTAATCCCCGTATTGGCAATTCCGGTATCCATCATCGGTACATTCATCTTCTTCCTGATGTTTGGCTTTTCGGTCAACAACCTGACCATGCTCGCCTTTGTATTGGCCATCGGTATTGTGGTGGATGATGCCATCGTTGTGGTGGAAGCTGTCCAGCACTATATCGACCATTATAAGCTGGATGCAAAAGAAGCGACACGTCGCGCCATGGGCGATATCACCGCTCCGGTTATTGCAATTGCATTAATTTTGGCTGCCGTATTCGTTCCTGTAGGTTTTATCCCTGGGATGGTCGGTAAATTGTACCAACAATTTGCCATCACGATCGCTGTGTCCGTTATGTTGTCTGCATTTATTGCCCTTTCGTTGACCCCAGCATTATGTTCGATTTTATTAAAACCAACAGCAGTACATGAAGGTGCCAAAGGTTTGAATAAATTTTTCTACAAATTTAATGTCTGGTTTGAAAAGGTGACCATCAGATACTCCAATGGTGTAAAACAAGCAATCAAAAAAGCACCACTTGTATTGATCATTCTGTTGTGTATTTTTATCGGAACAGGCTGGATGTTTACAACCAAACCGACAGGATTTATTCCTTCGGAAGATGGTGGTGCATTTTTTGCAGGTATTACTTTGCCGGAAGGTTCTTCTTCTGCACGTACTAATGAAGTCCTTAAAGAGATTGAAGCCGATCTACACAAGACTTTCCCTGAAATCAAGTATGTTACCGCAATTTCTGGTATCAATATCCTAAACCGCGCGTTTAAATCCAATGGAGCAACAGTGTTCGTTTCTCTTAAACCTTGGGAAACCCGTACACGTACTGCAAACGATATCGCTGGAATGATTATGGGTAAATACATGGGTTATACCAAAGCACGGGTATTGGCGGTAACACCGCCGGCAATTCCAGGTTTAGGTACATCTGGAGGTTTCTCTTTGCAAGTACAGGATTTACAGACTGTAAATATCAAAGATTTCGAAGCAACAGTCGGCAAATTCTTGATGGCAGCCAACCAACGTCCGGAAATTGGAATGGCCTACACGATGTTTAATACCAATTCTCCAAACTACAAATTGGAGGTCAATCGTGAACAGGCAAAACGTATGGGCGTGCCTATCTCAAGTATTTATTCGACAATATCATCCTATTTGGGAAGTAGCTATGTCAATGACTTTACAAAGTATGGTCGTAGTTACCGTGTCGTGACACAAGCTGATATTCCGTACCGTATGAATATTGAAGACATCAACAAATTGTATGTCAACAATGTTTCTGGGAACCCTGTACCGATGGGTACACTGGTCAAGTACGAATTAATGACAATGCCTTCAATCATCAACCACTACAATATCTTTAGAAGTATCGAGATTAATGGTAGTTCGGCTCCCGGTTTCTCATCTGGAGATGCATTGAAAGCTTTGCAAGAAGTGGCTGCACAAACATTACCAGAAGGTTTTGACTACCAGTTCTCCGGTCTATCTCTTCAAGAGATGCAATCCGGGTCAAAGACCATCCAAATTTTTGCCTTATGTATCCTGTTTGTGTTCTTACTATTGGCTGCCTTATACGAAAGTTGGTCTGTACCTTTCTCCATTTTGTTATCTGTACCACTAGGTGTATTTGGGGCTATATTAACCCTAACATTAATCCCTACATTGGATAATAACATCTATGCACAGATTGGTCTGGTCACCATCATTGGACTTGCTGCTAAGAATGCGATTCTAATCGTTGAGTTTGCTAAGGAACGGGTTGATATTGGGATGAACCTTTATGAAGCGACATTAGATGCTGTAAAATTGCGTTTACGACCAATTATCATGACGTCCTTTGCCTTCATCTTGGGGATTATTCCATTGATGCTATCCCATGGAGCTGGAGCAATTTCTCGCCAAACAATCGGTTGGACGGTATTTGGTGGTATGACTGCAGCCACACTCCTAGCGATCTTTATCGTTCCAGTGCTATTCGTTGTGATTACACGTATGGCATACGGTAAGAAAAAATTGGCTGAATTAGAAGCTAATTTCGATGAAGAGAAAGCGAAAAATTTAAGTTCACACTAATTATACGCTGCCTCTGTGAAGAATCCACACGGAGCTAACAGCAAGAAGCCTTTCCTTGTAACAAGGGGAAGGCTTCTTTTTTGCTCGTCCAATTATATTTTTTTATTTTTACAGCTCACTATTAAAAGTATATGTCACCTGAATCACAACGAAAATTTGAATTACTAAACCTTCTTGCCGAATCCTATGACGCGCTATTATTTGATGTCGATGGTACCCTGGCTGATAATATGGATGCACACAAGCAATCATATAAGGCTGCAGCTCAACAATACGGGGTCGAGTTGGACGTCAATTTGATTGATGAAACTGCCGGATGGCCCACTGTGGCTGTTGCAGAGGAAATCAGCAAACGCTATGGCGTAGATTTCGATTATCAAGAATTTTCAACACTAAAGTCTACCATTTTTCGAGACGAGTATGTTTTCAAGACTAAGCCTGTAGATTACGTTGTTGAACATCTAAAATATCAGAAAGGTAAAAAACACATCGCTGCCGTTTCAGGAGGAACCAGAACAACCTTATCCATGACCTTAACCACCATTGGTGTATGGGATGATTTGGAAACACTGGTTTGTGCTGGAGATACAGCTGAGGGAAAACCTTCACCCCAACCCTTTCTTTTGGCAGCGGCTCAATTGAATATTGCTCCGGAAAGATGCCTGGTCTACGAAGACGGGATCCCAGGAGTTGAAGGTGCGAAAGCCGCAGGAATGGGTTGGGTTCGCGTTGATGAAATTTAATAAATCCCGATTTGCAGACTATAAAAAAAGCCGCAGTAAACTTCAAGCTTACTGCGGCTTTTTTATAGCATTATGCTATTTAAAAACTAGTAATTATTTTCACTCCCCCGTTGCTATAGTTCAAATCGGATGATTTCAAATTTCCGATTGGAGCTTTATAATAAGGCTCTACAGAAATGGATAATTTTCCAACTTTCTGTTTCCGACCAACTGAAAAATTAATAAACCCGTTCACACCTTTATCATCAACATTTTTGTCTTGGGATTTTTGTCTGTACTCCGTATTATTTGTTTCATAGATCGTTGCCCGTTCCTGATCCAATACACCAACATAGGATACACCGACTGAGGTATAGAAATTCTTGTTGATCGCATATCTAACATCCAATGGGATATCAACTGTTAGGATTTTACCTGACACTCGTTCATTACTCTTTGCATCTTTTGCATCTGCTGCCCGCATCGCAAAGGAATTATTCAAATTCGATTGAGAAATATAATTTGGCGCATCTGCATTAAGAGAATTTGATCCCATTGCAGGAGTAATGGGTGAATTACCCGAAACAGCTCCATAATGTTGAATGGAAGCTCCTGAACGAAGACTTACCTTACTCGAAATATTATAGGCTAGTGCGACCCCACCGCCCAGCGTTATACTTTCTGACGTAGAGGCAGGTGATACAAAAGCGCCCATTTCCCATTTCTTATCTTGGTTAACGTTCGTGTGTACAACACTATTCCTTGCCCCACCTTGTTGCGCAGCATACAATTGTGATAGTTTTGCAGCATCGCGTTGCGTTTGATTAACAGGCGACATAAACCCTGAATTGGCCGAAGCAATAACGGCACTACTATTCGTCACAGTGGTATTTGTTGACGCGCTTACTCGTTCCACTTCACTTTCCGTTAGACCAACCTGCGCTGAAAATGAATTATTTTTCAATTGCATGGACTGCAGCCTTCTTAAATCGGCTGATACAGCCACATCGTGGCCCCGCATTAATTGCCCAGTACTCAATACCAAGTGGTGATTGTCCAAATTTTCAGTTGAATGGTCCGTTGGCACAGAATAGGTATAGGGCTTCTTCGCCGATAATACCTCTGCACTCACAATCCTATCGCCCGTAACATCCGATAACGAACGCTGTATCGATCCTTTTAAATCCTTATGATCACCTAAAACATCTTCGCGTTCCGGCAGATGTGTCAAAACGACAGCAGGTAAATCAGTCTCCACATTCGTCTTTAGCCCCCAATATCCTACACCAAAACACAATAACACAGCCGCAGCAGTACTCCAATACTTCCAATTAGAGGAACGATGTGCTGAAACGCCATAATTTGAGGCAAATTTCTCCCAGGAACCTTCTTTATAAGGTAGTTCATGGTCTTTTAATTGTCCAATGATCTCTTCTATCAATTCCTTTTTCTTATTGTCTTTCATCGTAACAACAATATTTATCTTATTTCTTGAACTACGCCTGTATAATCCAAGTATAATTTTCTAAGTTTTTGTTTCGCACGCGTCAGATAAGTCCTTGACGTACTATCTGGTATATTAAGCATCTGGGCAATTTCATCATGTGAATACCCCTCAATTTCATAGAGATTAAAAATAGTTTTTTGAATTTCAGGGAGCTGATCGAGCAGACGCATAATCTCATTGACCTCCAGTCGACTGTCCAATTGTACTGCCGGTGTATGCATATCCCCTTCTCCCAAATCTTCAACCGAATAAAACTGCTTTTTACTTCGTAAAAAATCAATCGAAATATTGGCAGCAATTCGTCCTATCCATGCTCTAAACGATTTTTCGAGATTTTCATCTTCAATATCCCTATTAAATGATTCCAATTTTCGAAATACCCGAACAAAGCTTTCATTCACGAGCTCTTCCGCGTCCACATCCTGTTTTACATAACGAATAATAATAGCCATGAGATAACCATAATACTTCTTATAAACGAAAGCCTTGCCGTCCTCACGATCGCGCAAGCAACGCTCTAAGGCATCATGTAAAGATGATAGCTTCTTGTTATAAAAATATGACCGAATTATACCCACTTAAACCATTTAATTATTAAGTTTCAAACTTAGACAAATTGCCTTTCATATGCAATCAATAACACATGCCATGTAAACAATCTATCGAATTCTCCCCTTCATTATGAACGTTTTTTTCGAGGAGATAACGAAATTAAAATTATAAAACTCAAAATCAAATAGTCGAATGTCCCCTTGTAATAATATCACTATTTAACTATTTTTATCCCATATAACGGAATGCCATTTCCTTTCGCTACAGTGTTTTCAAAAAAAATCCATAAAAAGAATTGAAAAAAATGGCTATTTTTGCGTGATTTTCACATTTTAAATATTATTCATACCGAATGAGTACTGTATTATCCGAACAGGAACAACTTAGAAGACAAGCGATGCAATCGTTGTTGGATATGGGAATTGATCCATTTCCAGCAAACGAATTTGTCGTCAATGCACATGCTGCTGATATTTTAGAAAATTACGATAGAGATAAATTGAATTATAAGAACATTACCATTGCTGGACGTATCATGAGTCGTCGTGTGATGGGTAGTGCTTCGTTCTTTGAAATTCAAGACTCTACCGGACGTATTCAAGCTTATATTAAGCGTGACGATGTATGTCCTGATGAGAATAAAGACCTATACAATGTCGTTTTCAAAAAGCTATTGGATATCGGAGATATCGTTGGTATCAAAGGCTATGTCTTCACAACACAAACCGAGGCTATTGCAGTACACGTAGAAGAACTTACCGTTTTATCCAAATCGCTACGTCCCCTACCTGTCGTTAAATCTGCAGAAGGTAAAACTTTTGATGCCTTTACAGACCCAGAGCAACGCTATAGAATGCGTTACGTGGATTTGATCGTAAATCCAAGTAACAAAGACATATTTATCAAACGTACGAAGCTTTTCAATGCCATGCGCCAGTTCTTTAACGACGCGGGGTATATGGAAGTAGAAACACCTGTCCTACAATCCATTCCAGGCGGTGCTGCAGCACGTCCGTTTATTACACACCATAATGCTTTAGATATTCCATTATATCTTCGTATCGCCAACGAGCTTTATTTAAAAAGACTAATCGTTGGTGGATTTGATGGTGTATACGAATTTTCTAAGAACTTCCGTAATGAAGGAATGGATCGTACCCACAATCCAGAGTTCACCGCAATGGAAATTTATGTAGCCTATAAAGACTACAATTGGATGATGGACTTTACAGAACGTCTGTTAGAACATTGTGCCTTGGCTGTAAACGGTACGACTGAAGCTACCTTCGGGGAACATAAAATTGACTTCAAAGCACCATATAAACGGATATCGATGACAGATTCCATAAAGGAATTTACTGGATTTGATATTACTGGAAAATCTGAAGACGAAATCCGTATTGCCGCCAAAGGAATGGGCATTGATGTAAACGAAACCATGGGTAAAGGCAAATTGATCGATGAAATTTTCGGTGCAAAATGTGAAGGAAACTACATCCAACCAACATTCATTACAGATTATCCAAAAGAAATGTCTCCTTTAACGAAGAAGCACAGAGATAATCCTGATTTAACCGAGCGTTTTGAGCTGATGGTTTGTGGAAAAGAGATTGCCAATGCTTATTCAGAGCTTAATGATCCAATTGATCAACGCGAACGATTTGAAGATCAATTGCGCCTTTCTGAAAAAGGTGATGATGAAGCCATGTTTATTGATCAGGATTTCCTTCGTTCATTGGAATATGGAATGCCGCCGACCTCTGGACTTGGAATCGGTATGGACCGTTTAATCATGTTCTTGACCGATAATGCGTCAATCCAAGAAGTTCTTTTCTTCCCACAAATGAGACCTGAAAAAGTCGCCAAAGTAGCAGAAGTGAAAGATTATGAGGAACAAGGTATTCCTGCAGCTTGGGTTCCTGCCTTACAAAAAATGGGCTTTACAACCATTGAAGCTTTAAAAGAAGCGAATCCGAACAAGGTTTTTAATGACCTTGGTGGTATGCGTAAAAAACTGAAACTAGATATCAATATGCCAACGAAAGACGAAGTATTTGCTTGGTTCAATTAAATCGGTATCTATAATCGCTAAAAAAGCTGCCTCAATAAAATTTGAGGCAGCTTTTTTTGTTTAGAGCGATCTTGTAAAAATGTTTAAAATGGTCCAATGCGACCCACAAACCCCGAGATTCCTTTCTGTAGTATCTCCGATCCTATCAGATTTGTATAATCCGCTCATCAGCCTCTATATTAACAGGGAGATTACAGGGGGTTAACAGGGGTAAACCCTTGTTATACCCCTGCTACCCCCCTGTTAACCCCCTACAATAAGTATGGTAAATCCCCATCAATTCAGAAGCTGTTAAGAGGATAGCACGATGCTATGCAACGTAATGCAGCTAAAAAGATGCGCTATGCATTTAAGCACAGGATATATGACACAATTGTCACCAATATATGACTCCCGTCAATTGGAGACATTTATTATATTTACATATCGTTAACTAAGTCAGTTTTTAGCATATGAAGAATATTCTTGCGCTTGATGGTGGTGGTATCCGGGGTATCATTCCTGCAATGGTTCTTGTCGCTCTGGAAGAGAAGTTACAAAAGCAGACCATGGATCCCAATGCACGGATTGCTTCCTACTTTGACTTTATTGCAGGTACAAGCAGCGGCGGAATTCTGACTAGCATTCTTTTGTATCCGGAAGAAGGCAATCCCACCCATCCGAAATTTTCTGCGCGAGATGCCTTAAATCTATTTGTTAATCATGGCACTGAAATTTTCAACGCTTCCAAATGGCGGCGTTTTTTAGGTGGATTTGGTCTTGTCAGCGAGCTCTACTCGTCCAACACATTATCAGACGTTTTGGATGAGTATTTTCAAAATGCACGATTGAGCCATCTTATCAAACCCTGTATCATCACTGCGTATAACATTGAATTACGGAAGAATCATTTTTTTAGACAACAAAAGGCAATTACACACGGCGAAGCAAGGGATTTCTACCTTAAAGATGTTTGCAAGGCTACGTCCGCTGCACCCACATTTTTTCCTGTTGCAGAGATCTATTCGCTTTCAAAAACAAGATACCCTTTGATTGATGGCGGTGTGTTTGCTCAAAACCCCTCAATATGTGGTTTACTTGAAGTTTTAAAGGCTTTTAACAGCACGCAGATAAACGACATGTTTATGGTATCCTTAGGTACAGGAATGTCAAAAACAGCTTATAATTACGAACATTTTAAAAAGAAACTTGCTATACAAATCGGTCCCGCTTTAGTTGACATTATGACAAGTGCATCTTCTGAAAGTACCGAATTTTTTATTCGGCAACTATTTCAAAGTAACGGTAAGCAACAGAATTATCTCCGCATAGAACCAGCCAATCTATCGAGCATCAATGCATCATTAGATGCAGCCTCGCCCAATAATATACAGAAGTTGATCTCCTTATCCGATAAAATGATCAGTGAGCATGAGGATACATTGGATTATATCGTTGCGCATCTCATTAAAGAAAAGAGTCAAAATAAGAAGAAAAATCCATGGAGCCAGTTGATGGATAAGTTCTAAAAGATTACTTTTACGCATATTTTAAATCTATATGGCATTAAACTACGTTTGGGTTGCATTTTTCTTAATCACATTTGCCGTAGCCCTTGTAAAACTAATCTTTTTCGGAGATACGGAAATCTTTCAGCAAATTGTAAATTCAATCTTTGACAGTGCAAAAACAGGAGCAGAAATCTCTTTAGGACTGATCGGCATGATGAGTTTTGCACTTGGGATTATGAAAATTGGCGAAAAAGGCGGTATGATCAATATCTTCGCAAAAATCGTGGGCCCTTTTTTCCATAAACTATTCCCAGAGATACCCAAAAATCACCCTGCGCTTGGTTCTATTCTTATGAATTTCTCGGCTAATGCACTAGGATTAGATAATGCGGCAACGCCATTAGGGCTTAAAGCCATGAAAGAACTCCAGGAGCTCAATCCAAATAAGGAAACAGCTACCAATGCACAAATCATGTTTATTGTGCTCAATGCATCTAGCTTAACCCTCTTGCCCATTTCAATTATGGCTTATCGGAAAGAAGCTGGTGCACCAGATCCTTCAGATGTATTTCTGCCAATTCTGATCGCAACCTTCTTTTCCACATTGGTGGCATTGATTCTCGTTTCCATCTACCAAAAAATCAATTTATTTAACCGTGTAATTCTAGGATACCTGGGAGCAATGGGACTATTTATCGGTGGACTACTTTATTACTTTTCGGGACTGCAACAAACAGAAATTGAAATATTCAGCAAGGTATTCGGCAATCTTATTTTATTTAGCTTATTCACCTCTTTTATAGGTTTGGCTCTTTTCCGTAAAGTGAATGTATACGATTCATTTATAGAGGGTGCCAAAGAGGGCTTCGAAGTCTCTGTAAAAATAATACCCTATCTCGTCGCGATGCTTGTCGGTATCGCTGTATTTAGAGCATCAGGAACCATGGACTATATGGTCGCTGGAATTTCCAAAGCTATCGCATTATGTGGTCTAGATACATCGTTTGTAGACGCTTTACCTGTTGCCTTTATGAAGCCGCTCAGTGGATCCGGTGCACGTGGACTTATGGTCGATTTGATGAATGCCAAGGGGCCAATGGACTTCGCTGCCAGGGTTGCTTGTGTTATTCAGGGATCAACAGAAACTACTTTTTATGTCCTCGCGGTATATTTTGGTGCAGTGGGAATAAAGCGTACACGACATGCATTACCCTGCGCTCTGCTAGCTGAATTGGCTGGTGTGATAGCCGCAATTATTATATCCTATATATTTTTTAAATAGTATACAAAACGGATCTAGAAAGGTTCTGTTTTTAGATTTGAGCCGATTCTTTTACATATAATTATATACTGATGAAAAAAACAATTGCACTAATAGCCCACGACGGCAAAAAACCTGAAATGGTCGCATTTGTCAAAGACCACCAGGAATTATTGGAGCGCGCCAATATCATTGCCACAGGTACTACGGGCTCTTACGTCAGACAGACGGGCTTGCCTGTGGAATTGAAATTGAGTGGCCCCATGGGTGGTGATGCACAAATCGCAGCTTTGGCGGCCGAAAGAAAAGTTGATGGTATTATTTTCTTTCGCGATCCACTCGGAAAACACGCACATGAACCAGATATTCAAATGCTCATGCGTGTATGTGATCTTTATAATGTCCCTTTGGCAACAAACCCTGCAACAGGAAGCCTCATCATTGAAGGGCTATTAGAAAACGTGGAATCCTAATTTTAATCGCTTATGGACAATGAAGTAATCGTTTCAATAGGGAAAACACCCTATACAACTACAGTACAATACGGCAAACATCAAATAACGGTTGATGAACCCGAAGATGTAGGTGGTGAAGATCAGGGCATAAACCCTACTCCACTATTACTATCCTCTTTAGGGAGCTGCAAAGCCATTACAGTCAAAATGTATGCTGACCGCAAAAACTGGCCCCTGGAGGAGGTGCTGGTGCGTTTATCTTATGAGGTGCAAACAAGTGAACAGCAACAAACGACCTATATACAATGCTTTATTAGCTTTAAAGGAGATTTAGATGAGGTTCAAAAGCAGCGTTTGTTTAAAATAGCTGAAAAGTGTCCTGTTCATAAAATTTTATCAAATCCTATTGTAATAACTTCAAATCATTTATAATGTTTCTTGGGATAACGGATAACACTATTTATATTTGTCCGCGCAAAAAAGACCTTTAATAGTCGATAGAATCGAATAGTAAAGGTTTACTTGTCCTGCAATATAGATATTTGTAATAAAAATAAAGCAAACGATGCAATTGGATCCGCAAATAGCAATAGACTCGCCTTTTAGATCGATCAAACGGGAAGATTGGAAAAATTTAAACGGGAAGGTATTGCACAATTTCAGTGTCGAAGACCTGGAAAATCTACATGCACTGAATGAACCTTTGACAAATCAGGAAATAGAAGAAGTCTACTTTCCCTTAAGTCATCTACTTGAGATTCATATTGATCGTTTCCAGAGCCTTCACCAGCGTACAAACCGGTTCTTTGGCAAAGAAGAGAGCAAACTGCCTTATATCATTGGTATAGCTGGGTCGGTCGCCGTCGGAAAAAGTACTACGGCCCGGGTTTTGCAGCGTGTCCTAAGTTTGCTTCCGTCCAAGCCGAAGGTCGATTTGGTGACCACAGACGGTTTTCTATACCCCAACCAACAACTTATCGAACGTGGTATTCTAAACCGAAAAGGCTTTCCTGAAAGCTATGATGCCAAAAGATTGATTCATTTCCTTTCAGCAGTGAAATCAGGGGCTCCAAAAATTGCGGTACCAGTATACAGCCACTTGGTCTATGACGTCTTACCGGACGAACAGCAGCAAGTGATTGAACAACCCGACATCCTAATTGTAGAAGGGATAAATGTATTACAAGTCAATTCCCAACGACCACGAAAGGGACATAGCGTATTCGTTTCCGACTTTTTTGATTATTCAATCTATGTACATGCCAGCGAGAAAAATCTTATTGAATGGTATACCAATCGATTTGAATCACTGCGTGCTACGGCATTTCAAAATCCGGCTTCATTTTTCCATAAATATGCAAATATGACAGCTGATGAAAGCCATGCCATGGCTGTAAATATCTGGAACGAAATTAATAAGCCCAATCTACTTAAAAACATTTTGCCGACTAGATATCGCGCGGATCTCATTTTAGAAAAAGGAAGCCACCACTTTGTTAAAAATGTCAAAGTAAGAAAGATTTAACCCTGCATTCTTGTGAACTGGAGGATTTCATTTAATATGTTGCTCTGGACCTGTTGATGTATTTTGTTGCTGGACGAGATTGTACTAACCTCAACTTTATACTTGATATAGTCTTTAGTCATATCGGCGACCTTGATTGTAAAGCCCTGGGAATGATCTAAATTTGGGTTTTTCTGAAATAATGGACTTAAATACTGTTCCAATTCCGCCACTGCAAATGAGCGATCAATCGGTAATTCAAACTTTACAACAATTTTATTTGACTTTTGAGAAGTCTTATTGACCAACGTCGCTGTAAACACCAAATTATTGGGAATCATCACAGCATCATCATCTTCATCGCGCACAACCAGATTGGCCAATGTGATATCAACAATTTTCCCCTGATATTCACCTATTTTTATGCGATCTCCTACGGAAAATTGATCCGAAAACATAATAATCAAACCGGATATCATATTCGTGATATATTCTCTAAAAATTACCGCAATCGCCATTGCGACAATTGTCATGCTGGTGATAAAATCTTTTGGATTAATACCAACCGCTATCATTAGGCTGACTATAATAAAAAAAACATTACCTACTGTAGCTACACGTGTAATTCCGAGCACAAAATTACCCCGGACAACCTGCTGTTCATTTCGACTGTTGTATAGTTTTACAAGGATAAAATGACCGATTGAGATCAGGACACTAGCTGTTAGAAAAGTATTTAAGCCGTAAGCCATATTCCGGATGACCTCCCGCTGCATATAAAAGGTTTCAAATTGAACAAATGATGCCGTTAACGCAATCAGCAGTATAATTCGTACAATAAAAGATATTGAAATTGGTTTTGTCATTTTTTACACAAGCTTAAGTTGTCAGTCTAGTCAAATTTTAATGTTCTCCCATTCGCTATGCACGATAGTTCATGTAAAACGGCCACAAACAGGCTTGCTAAACTAAACAATTTTACTTTACGTAAAAAGCATTATCAGGAAATAGCTATCTTTGCCTAAAGACATTACATGCTATTAAATGAAGGAATCGAACGTGCAAACTGAACTTAACGTAAGCGGAATGCATTGTGCAAATTGTGCTATTTCAATCCACAAATACCTAGAAAACAACGGCGCTAAGGATATCTACGTCGATTTCGCCTCAGATGAAGTGAAATTTTCGGAGATCCCCCTGGGACAAATACCTGTGCTGGTCAAAGGTATCGAGTCTTTGGGTTACAAAGTTATTTCGGATAAGGATAAGAAGCCTAGCTTTTGGAAATCTATTGATTTTAAGTTCCTTTGCTGCCTCATCTTCACCATACCCCTATGGAGCCACATGTTTACAGACTTACCCATTCTGCATGATCCTTATATCCAACTTGCGCTATGTGTCCCAGTTTATATCATTGGTTTTTCCTATTTTGGAATCAGCGCATTCCGTTCCATTTGGAACAAAATGCCCAATATGGATGTACTCATCTTTGTTGGATCTACAGCTGCTTTTAGCTATAGCCTCATTGGAACATATTATAATCTAGGGCATGATTACCAGTTCTACGAAACATGCGCAACAATTATAACATTGGTATTTTTGGGGAATGTCCTCGAAAAAAAAGCCGTTACCAAAACCACATCAGCAATCAAAGAATTGGTTAAATATCAGGATATACCTGCTATTAAAATTGAAGACGACCAAGAAGTAGAGATATTAGCCCGAGATATTAAATCAGGTGATATTTTAAAGGTAAATTCCGGAAATCAGATACCTGTTGATGGCGATATTTTGGAAGGACAGGCTTGGGTGGACGAATCTATGCTAACCGGAGAAAGTCTACCTATTGAAAAACTCAAATATGATGCTGTCATTGGTGGTACCTTACTAACTGAAGGAAATATCAGAATCGTGGCGACCAAAGTTGGGTCTAAAAGTGTACTGTATCAAATTATTCAATTAATTAAAGATGCGCAAAGTAAAAAGCCACCTATTCAAAAATTCGGTGATAAAGTAGCCGCTTATTTCGTCCCAATCGTCGTTACGATATCATTTTTCACTTTTTTTATTACTTACTTTATTGCACAATTACCGCTCCAACAATCCCTCATGAATGCGATAGCTACACTTGTTGTATCTTGCCCATGCGCCATGGGGCTAGCAACACCTACAGCTGTCATGGTTGGTCTGGGAAGAGCCGCAAAAAAAGGAATACTGATTAAAGGCGGAAGCACCATTGAGGAGATGTCCGATCTCAAACAGATGGTATTTGACAAAACGGGCACCTTAACAACTGGCGATTTTAATATCAAAGCAATTCAGACCTTTGGCATTGAACAATCGCAAGTCGAATCGATCATAGCACAATTGGAGAGTTATTCGAGTCATCCGATTGCCAAGTCGATCCGAAAACAACTCAAGGAGATAAAATCTTACCGCATTATCTTTAAGGAAGTCAATGAAATAAAAGGGAAAGGGATATTTGCTACAGACACAAATGGTAATAACTATTCCATTTGCAATGCAAAACTTGGTGAAAAGGATTACTCCAATCGCTATGATCTTGCCTTAACAATCAATGGCGTTGTAATTGCTGGCATTGTATTGGAAGATCAGATTAAGCCCTACGCAAAGGAACTCATCCAATACCTCAAAGATAAAGGGATACGCCCTATTCTTTTGAGTGGGGATCGACAAAGTAAATGTGAACGCACAGCGCAAAAGCTTGGTATTGCTGATGTATACTGGGATAAGTCGCCAGAAGAAAAACTAGAAATATTGTTCAAGCTCAAAAAGAATGGCCCTACTGCAATGGTTGGTGACGGTATCAATGACGCTCCGGCATTAGCTGCTGCAGATGTTGGCATCTCGCTCGGTGATTCGACACATATTGCTATTCAATCGGCAAAGGTGGTTTTATTAAACAATGATCTCAAATCCATTGAAAAGCTGCTAAAGATTGGTCACCATACCCTATTGACAATAAAACAAAATCTATTTTGGGCCTTCGCGTACAATATTGTGGCCATACCGCTTGCCGCTGTGGGCTTTCTCGGACCTATGCTTGCAGCCTTAAGCATGGCCTTTTCAGACTTAATTGTCATAGGCAATTCGATTCGGCTCCGCTTTAAAAAAATCAAATAAAAACGATACCCCATAAGTACCAAGACAATCCATAAAAGATTGTCTTTTTTGTGTATATTAGGGCTTAAATCATTCGCTTTTGAGGTTAAATTTTTGTAACTTCGCATGCGTAGCAAGCCAGTTTACAGGGCCTGCTTACTAGTTTTATTGAAACCAAATTCATATGGCTGAAGAAACAGAAAACGACAACAATCTTGTTCCGGCAAACGACCGGATTATCCCAATCAACATCGAGGATCAGATGAAGTCTGCCTACATTGACTATTCCATGTCTGTCATTGTATCAAGAGCACTTCCTGATGCCCGTGATGGCATGAAACCAGTACACAGACGTGTTCTTTATGGCATGCTGGACTTAGGGGTTACCAGTGGCAAGCCTTACAAAAAGTCTGCCCGTATCGTCGGTGACGTATTAGGTAAGTATCACCCACATGGTGATTCGTCCGTTTATGACACCATGGTTCGTATGGCTCAAGATTGGAGTTTACGCTACCCTTTGGTAGATGGTCAAGGTAACTACGGTTCCATTGATGGCGATCCACCTGCGGCGATGCGTTACACTGAGGCAAGATTAAAGAAAATTGCCGAGGAAATGCTATCCGATATCAACAAAGATACTGTTGATTTCCAAAATAACTTTGACGATTCCTTACAAGAACCAACAGTCCTTCCTACGCGCATTCCAAACCTCCTGGTAAATGGAGCTTCGGGTATTGCTGTAGGTATGGCTACAAATATGGCTCCGCATAACCTATCTGAGGTTATCGATGGTACAATTGCTTTTATTGATAATCGTGATATTGAGGTTCCAGAATTGATGCAGCACATCAAAGGCCCAGACTTCCCTACAGGTGCATTGATCTACGGCTATGCCGGGGTTCAAGATGCTTGTAATACGGGACGTGGCCGTATTGTCATGCGTGCAAAAGCTGAAATAGAAGCAACCAAGTCTGGAAGAGAGCAGATTATTGTTACCGAAATTCCCTATCAGGTGAACAAGGCGAATATGATCGAGCGTACAGCCGAACTGGTTAATGAGAAGAAACTAGAAGGTATCTCTGCCATCCGTGATGAATCTGACCGTACGGGTATGCGTATTGTGTACGACATCAAACGTGATGCAAATGCAAATGTTGTTTTAAACAATTTGTTTAAATATACAGCGCTACAAACTTCATTTTCAGTAAACAACATTGCTCTAGTTAAAGGAAGACCAATGCTGTTGAATCTGAAAGATATGATTCATGAGTTTGTGGAGCATAGACATGATGTAATCGTTAGACGTACACGCTATGAACTGGCAGAAGCTGAAAAACGTGCTCATATTCTAGAAGGGTATTTAATTGCCTTAGATCATTTGGATGAAGTCATCAAATTGATCCGTAACTCGGATACACCAGAAGATGCACGCGTTGGATTAATGGAAAAATTTGGCCTGTCCGACCTTCAGGCTCGCGCGATCCTCGATATGACATTACGTCGTCTAACAGGACTGGAACGTGATAAAATCAAAGAGGAATATGCTGAATTGATGAAAACAATTGACTATTTGAAATCGATATTGGAAGACGAAGAGCTTCGTATGAAAATTATCAAAGACGAGTTAATTGAAATCAAGGAAAAATACGGTGACGAACGTCGATCTCAGATTGTACACTCTGCTGAAGATATGCGTATGGAAGATTTTATTGATGATGAAGAAATCGTTATCACAATCTCCCACAATAGTTACGTAAAACGTACACCATTATCCGAATACAAACGCCAAGGCCGCGGTGGTCGTGGATCAATTGGCACAAACACACGCGAAGAAGATTTTACCGAGCATATCATCACGGCCTCAGCACATAATTATATGCTGCTATTTACAGAGGCAGGTCGCTGTTTCTGGTTGCGTGCATTTGAGATTCCTGAAGGAAGCCGTACTTCTAGAGGTCGTGCCCTTCAAAATATCATCAATGTTCCAAAAGAAGAAAAAATCAAGGCCTTCATCCTGGTGAAGAACTTGAAAGACCAAGAATATTTGGAAAACAACTTCATTATTATGTGTACCAAAAAAGGTACGATTAAGAAGACGTCTTTGGAAGCCTATTCTCGTCCAAGAGCAAACGGTATCAATGCCATCAATATTAATGAAGGCGATCAATTAATTGAAGCTTGTTTGACTACTGGAAGCAGTGAAATTGTCATGGCTCTCCGTTCTGGTCGAGCAATTCGTTTCAATGAATCTACAGTTCGTCCAATGGGCAGAACGGCAACAGGTGTACGTGGTATCACCTTGGGAGCTGAAAGTGATGAAGTGATTGGCATGATTAGTGTGAATGATTCGGAAACTACCGTGTTGGTCGTTTCTGAAAAAGGATACGGAAAACGGACAGATATCGAGGATTATCGCGTAACGAATCGTGGTGGTAAAGGTGTGAAAACAATCAACGTTACAGATAAAACAGGCGAACTCGTTGCGATAAAAGGCGTTACAGACAACGAAGATTTAATGATCATCAACAAGTCTGGTATTGTTATCCGTATTGCTGTGGAAGAATTAAGAGTAATGGGACGTGCAACACAAGGTGTAAGACTCATTAATTTAAAAGATAACGACGAGATCGCTTCTATTACGAAAGTCGATCGTGAAGAAGAATCTGAAGAAGAGTCTGAACTGACCGAAGAGTCAACGGAAAATGGCGATTCAACTTCTGAAGAAAACACGGACTCAAACGAAGAATAAATAGTCTAATGAAAAACTTACTGATATCATTGTTAATATCTGCAAGTAGTTTAACTGTTGTTGCCCAATCTAATCTGAAAGAGGGCAGCAACAGTTTTGCTTTATATACCAAAACTGGCGAATTTAAAAATCTTGAAAATGCGCGAAAGTTTGCAGACGCCGCCTTCCAATCGAAGAAAGATTCGGCTTCTGTCAACAATAACCTTTTAAGAGCATTGGTATATAGCTCCTTGGCAGTTGCAGATTCAACAAGGAAGCAGCCATATAAAATGGATCCTATCGACGTATCCATCAAATCACTTAAGCTTCTGGATCAAAAAAAAGCACGTCGAAACTTTCCTGCAGAGATGGACTATATTCGTCAAAATCTTGCTGGAGCCATCTCCTATCAGGGAGCTTTGGCTTTAAAAGATGGCAAGTTTGACAAAGCGTATAAAGCTTACCTTCGAATAGATTCACTTGGCTTCAAAAATAATGATCTCAAATATAATCTGGCCGTACTCTCCGGCAA
This sequence comes from Sphingobacterium sp. UBA1897, assembly GCF_002337775.1. Lineage (NCBI taxonomy): Bacteria > Pseudomonadati > Bacteroidota > Sphingobacteriia > Sphingobacteriales > Sphingobacteriaceae > Sphingobacterium > Sphingobacterium sp. UBA1897. The sequence continues at coordinate 1,802 of NZ_DDGR01000022.1, read as the reverse complement.
GAATAAAGATTATATGAATTCGATCAAATATTATGACGAACTGATTAAAAGTGAACATCCAAAACCTAATTACTTTCTTGAATTGGCACAGATTTATTCGCTTGGAGGTACTAAACAGGATGTCTTGAACGTTCTTGAAAAAGGACATGCTATATTTCCTGAAAATAAACAGATACTTTTTAGATTAATTGATGTGTATTCAGCCAATAATTCTTATGACGCTATCTTAAATGTCATTGCTGATGCCATTCGTTTAGAACCTGAAAATGTCGAACTGAACTATATTGCGGGCTATTCTTATGAAAACGCCAATGATATAAAACGAGCGAAAGAGTATTATAATAATGTATTGCGGTTGGATCCGAATAATTATGAATCTAATCTTGCATTAGGGCTAATTAATCTGGAGACTTTATTGAAGGAACCTTCCAACCAAGATATACAAGAATTGACCATCGAGTATCTGTTGAAGGCAAATGAGATTAAGCCTTATGATGTCAATGCGCTTAAAGCTTTGGCTAAATATTATAAGCTTATTGATGACGCATCACAATTAGACAGAGTGAATTTATTATTGAATCAATTAACAGTTAAATAGATATGAATTTAAAATCTCTATTATTATTAGCAGCAATAGGTACTGTATCTACCTCAGTTTCTTTTGCGCAGACGGGTAATGTTAAAAAGGCGAAGTCAGCCCTAGCGAAATTCCAAGAATTGAAAGACGCTGGTACAGTTCAATTGGGTATATCCAATTTGAAATCGGCAAAAGAAGCTATTGACGCAGCTGTTGTCAATGACAAAACAAAAGATAATGCTGAGGCATGGACGGTATACGCATTGGTAAATGCAAACCTATCAACAATAGATAAGTCATCTGAATTAGCGAAATTGGCTGAGGACGGAATTGCTAGAGCAAAACAGCTCGATACAGACGGTGCAAATAAAGCGAATATTACTGTTGCAGAACAAATTCTGGGACAATATAATTTCAATTTGGGTGCAGAAGCCTATCAAGCACAAAAATATGCTGAGTCTTATAGCTCCTTTACAAAAGCATTGACATATCTTCCTGGAGATACATTAGTTACTTATTACAGTGGCGTTGCAGCACTATCAAACAAAGATTATAAGAATGCTGTGGAACGTTATAAAGAACTAATTCCAAGAAAAGATTTCTCTTCGCATAAAACGATTATGGTCGATTTACCTAAATTGTACCTCTCTATGCAAGATACGACTTCAGCACTTGAATATGCAAAAAAAGCAGCTGAAGCTTATCCAGATGACAATGCAGCAATGACTCAAAACATCGAATTGAATTTGATTACAGGTCACGAAAAAGAAACAATTGATGCCATTACAGCACAATTAGCAAAAGATCCAAACAATAAAAGCTTAAATTATTACTTAGGTATTGCCCAATCTTCAGCAAAAAATGAGGATGCAGCAGTTGCAGCATACAAAAAGGCTTTAGAAATCGACCCTAACTTTTTTGAGGCAAATACAAATTTGGCGATCACGTTGATGAACAAAACACGTGAAAAATTAAATGTTGTTAATAATAACAGAAAATTGACGCAGGCACAATATGATGCAGAATTAAATAAGATTAAAGCAGAATTAAAGCCAGTGCTTCCGTACTTGGAGAAAGCAGTTTCTTTGCAACCCAAAAATGTAGATGCTTTAACGAATTTAAAGAACTACTATATTTTTATGCAAGACGAAGCTAAAACTGCAGAAATCAATGCTAAAATCAAAGAAGTAGAATAAAAAAATAAACTTTCATAAAAAAGCCCGCA
>NZ_DDGR01000038.1:804-26572 GCF_002337775.1 Sphingobacterium sp. UBA1897 | reverse complement strand
CACAGTTTACGTTACAGTCTCAACAGCCATAATTACTAAACACTAATATATTTTTTGAGTACTTCAAGAAGGTCTGCCCGGCGTATCGGTTTGGGAAGAAAGTCATTCATTCCGGATTCAAGGCATTTTTCTTTTTCCCCCAACACATTTCCAGCTGTAACGCCTATGATAGGTATATGTTGATATGCTGGCAACATTCTAATATGTTGTGTTGCCTCAATACCACTCATGATGGGCATTTGTACATCCATAATAATAAGGGAAAACTGCTTTTTCTTGCATTCTTCCAAAGCCTGTAAACCATTAGCTGCTTCCGTCAGAAGTATATTGGGAGCAAGAGACTTCATTATCCTATTGTTCAGGACCATATTCACTGGGTTATCGTCAACCAAAAGCACGTCTAATTCTCGCACAAATGCATGCGAATCTTTCTCAGCCTGATCCTGAATAATTTCTATTACTGAACTTCGGTCTACCTTTTTAAGGGTTTTGTATAGATCATGTGATTTTATAGGCTTCAATAGCAAATGTGTATTTTCTATTTTCCTAAGCGATGTAAGTATATCCAGTTCTTCCGAAGAAGACGAAAGTACTATAAATGGAGCAACCTCTTTTCGCTGATTTAACAAGCCTTTTATTTTTTCTATTGTTTCCAATCCGGACATGATAGGCATATGATAATCCATCAGAATGACATCGAACCGCTCACCTTTCAACATGATATCCAAGGCTTCCATTCCATTAGAAGCTAACGTAGATTTGATATTTTTATAGGTAAGCATGTGTTCAAGAATAATCCTGTTGCTTTCATTATCGTCCACCACTAAGGCCGTTTTAATTGTCGTTTCATCCTCTTCTTTCCATTCAGACATTTCGTAAGGAACCTCAAGATCGAAGAAAAATACAGAACCGCTATCCACTTCGCTGGTCAGCGACAAATGACTTCCCATATATCCCAAGATATTGTTCGAGATGGTTAGTCCCAATCCTGTGCCGCCAAATCGTTTACTGATTGAACTGTTTTCCTGGGTAAAGGCATCAAAAATATATTTCTGTTTCTCTATAGGAATGCCGATTCCTGTATCTCTTACTGAGAAGCGCAAGGCAATCGTATGATCATCCATGCGCAATTTCTCTACTTTTAGTTCGATCTCGCCCTTTTCTGTGAATTTTACAGCATTTCCTAACAGATTGATCAAGATCTGTTTTAACCTGACTTCATCAATGAAAAGCATTTTTGGGAGGCCCGGCTCAACGTTGAGAAGAAGTTCTATGTTTTTTTTCTGGGATTGATAAAGAATAACATTGATGACTTGGCTTAACATATCATACACATCACTTTTTTCAATCAAAAGCTCCATTTTTCCGGATTCTATTTTAGAAAAATCCAGTATATCATTGATGATGCTAAGTAGGTTTTCCCCGGATTCATTGATGTAATGCAGATATTGTGTCTGTGTTTCATTCAGCGGTGTCCGGAGGAGGAGGTCTGAAAAACCAATAACTCCGTTCAAAGGAGTACGAATCTCATGACTCATATTGGCCAGAAATTCAGATTTTGCCCTGCTGGCTATATCTGCAGTTTCCTTCGCATTTTTTAGCTCCTCGTTTATTTTTACTGCATTTGTAATATTCTGTATGGAAATAATTATACCTCCAATCTCATCTTTTGTAAGATACCAAGGTCCGACTTTAAGATCGTAATGTTGAATTTCTTCTTTTCCTTCCACTTTTAGCGCAAAATCCCCATCGATATACGTTTCTCCCAAAAGCGCATTCTTGTAAATCTTTTTTCTTTCTTCGGGAATACTAGGCGATGTTGTAAACAGATTATTGCCGATAAGGTCGACATTATTCATACTAAATTCATCTCGCCATCTGCTGCTTACAGCAACGTAGTTAAGGGTTTTGTCAAACATCGCCAAAGGAATAGGAACATCTGTCGCACAGGACTGCATCATAGCTTCCTTCTGAGCAACTTCCAGAAACATTTTTTTGAAGGCATCAATGTTCTGAATAATTCCAAAAACCCTGTAGCAAATTTCATTTTGAAATTCAGGAATACCTTTTACTCTTACCCAGATTGTAACGCCGTCATTACGCAGAAGTTGTAGCTCCTCATCAAAAGAAATCCCTTGTTGTACTGCTCTGTTGAATAGATATTCTATTCTCTCTCTGTTTTTTCCTTCGTAAAATCCAAGGGCATTTTCAAAAGTTGGTTGGAAATTAATGTTAGTTTTATGAATTTCTCGTACACTTTGAGACCAGGTGAGCTTTCCGCTCTTCATATTGACTTCCCAGCCTCCCACTTGGGCAACCGCGCTTGTTTCCTCGAGCATTTCCTTCGTATAAAACAGATCTTTTTCCAATTTATCCCGGCGCATAATGTCCGATTTTAGTTGAATATAGACGAAAATGGTGACGCCAATGGCCGCGACCGCTGAAAAGATAATGAATAAAACGGTCCGTTTGGTGGAGTTGTTCAGATCTTCATTTTTTAGGGCAAGCTGAACTTCCTCGTGTTTCACAAATTCCTGAACGAGCATTCGGCATTTATCCATGGCCATCTTGTTTTGAACAAGTTCTTCTGGAGTCATTAATATTCCCTTTGTACGATTATCAATCAACAAGACATATTGTTTCATCAACATGTCTGAGGTATGCAGCAGTTCATGAAGGATATTAATCTGGAGTTTATCGTTAAGATTAAACCTATCTTTGTTAGCAACAAGCAGCGGATATTCATTCCTGCTTTTATTGAAAGGTTCAAGAAAATTTTCACGGCCGGTAAGCTGATATCCCCGATTGCCAGTTTCGGCATTTAACAGCGTGTTTAAAATATCTTTTATTAAACTGATAGACTCCTTCGTTTTTAAGAGGCTTTTCCTGCTCTCCATCTGGTTATGTATGCTAATATAAGATGCTATAGAACCCGCAATCAGTAGTATCAAAGAAAGCATTACACCTATCTGGAGATTTCTTATAATTTTTTTTGGCATTGGTCGGTAGTTTACTGTTAAGATACTAAAAAAGTAGAATTGTATCTCTAATCAGTCAGTAATATTTGATGGCTTTCATCATGTTTCTACGAGATAGCTTATATTGGAGATTTCAACTATTGAGATCATGCGATTCCACTTTAGCTAGCCAGGCACAACAGCCTTTCTGCAGATAGCGTTTATTATTTTTTGTATTTTGTTATTGCATAACCGTCAAATCTTATTAATTCTAATTCTTCCTTTCCTTTCGGTATGTTGTAATAAAAGTTATAAAATTGAACAACTTTACCTCTAGGGAAACCTTTGGTAAATTTTGAAGTTATTGCCGATTGCTTGATTATTTCTGAATTCTTTTTCACAAGAGTTGCCATTGTTCCGTTTCCATAAATTTTGACGACGCAACTATCCTTTGGTAGCAATGTAAAAGTATTTGATAGAAGAGCTTCTCTTTCTTTTAACATCCATTCTTTTTTCATCCCCCGTAATTGTGCCACCTCAAATTCTGCGTTCTGGATAATTTCCAAAACGTTGTTGCTATTTTTATCATTTAAATCTTTCGTCAGGTTGGTAAGAGCGCTATACAGTTTGTCAAGTAGTTCTGTTGAGTTCTTTAATTGAACTGATTTATTTAAGGAAGATAGTTCGACAGGGATTTTAGCATTAAACTTTAGCGTTTTCAAGAAGTAACCACTTTTAATGTTTTCTTGAGTTATATCATCATCAGATAATTCATAATTTACTAAAATGTTTTCTTCGGGAAAATCAGATTCATTGGAAATGATTGATATTCCTTTGGCTGACCTAACTAATAGAATTTTTAAAATCGGATTTCCTTGCTTTTTATAATTGGATAAGTCAATTAGTATTTTTAACTCTTGTTCGCCATTTTTGTTGATCGCAATGTCAATAAAGTTTGGAATTGTGTTTCCAAAGAATTCAAGCCCTTTGACTACAGGATAATCATTTATTGAGATTTCAGTAGGATAATAAAACGTCGGTTGGATACCATAGTTGCTCTTGTCCGCATTATACTTTAGTTTATCCAAAATTTCTGTCTTACTTTCTTGTCCTTTGCAAGAGGCTAAAGTCAGTAAAACAATAATTGATAACATATATTTTTTCATAAGTCAATTCTGTTGGAGCGCGTTGGTTTAATATTTCGGCCAACGCTATTAGACAGCTTTCCGATATACTAGCCGTATAGCGTAAGAAGTATTGGTAATTGTCAAATATAAAAATATCAATTTTTGCAGTGTAAACCGTTTACAATTCGCTGACTATCGTTTAAAATTCGTTAAAAAGGATGTTATTCAATTTCATATGTTGTTGTAAAATCAAGGAGTTCTAATTTATAACCCCTTGATGTGATCTTTTAAAATTGTCTTTATTCTTGTTTAGTTGTTTTGCAATGAAGATTTAATTGTTCCATTCTTAATAAACGACAACAGGATATTTGGAAATAATATTTTTTAACGTCTGAACAATTGGTTTGATAAAGGTCTGAACAAAATTGAGTTCATTTTTTATTTCTTATTTGAAGCCTTCGCCGTTGGGTTATAATCAAGACAGATTTTTATCCAATATTCAAAATCATCAAATTTTTGAAAACCAACAGGCTCTACATAGCAATAGCCTTTTAGTTGCTTTCCTTTCATAATCATCGGCAAGAAGCCTTTTTTTTCCGAGACCTCATCTTCCAGTTCTGCACTATAGCGACACATCAGATTGTCATGGCTGATATTGATACACATTTTCCCATTCACAAGAAAAGATAAGCCACTAAACATTTTCTTTTCTGCAACTTCAATATCTTCTTCCAGTGCAAGTCTTTCACGGACGCGGTCGGCAAGTTCATTGTTATAAGCCATCACTTCAGTTTGTCTATTATCTAAAATTACTTAAAAACCACGATTGTCACGAGATTTCCTCATTATAATTTAAAGAACTATACTAAGATAAGTTTATCGACGAGGATTGTTGCTCCGATAGATTTTCCAGTTGGCCGTCTAAAAACACTTAACCATAGGATTATATATGAGACAAATTGACCGAAGAAATATTCTATGATAAATTGGGATATCAAATGATTTCGATTCCATTATTTAATAAACAGCCGGAAGAGCTCAAGACAATTATGGATCAATGGTTGTACTTACTTAAACACTTGAGTACCATGGATAGATTACCATTATTTTTGGATAACAGGATATTTGGTCTTATCTTTGAGATAGGAGAGATGAATTACTCATAGCTGATATTGTTAAAGGCACAAAGTTTTCGGTCGAGAATGTCACATCGTAGAAAATTATTCTTCATAGGAATAACATTATGTATTTCGTCAATTCTAATGTTATTATTTGGTGTTGGAATGTTTTCTTCGAGAGGTGATTATAGCAAATTCATAATAGAATTATCAGAATTTTGCTTCATATTTTGGATTCCATTTTTAATAATTGGAATTTTACTTGTGTTAGTTTCAATTATTTTAAGTACGTTTCAATCTTCCAAAATAAAGAAACCGTAAAAGCAAATAGTAAGGTTTTCTGACTACTTCCTTTTTCCATGACTACGATAGCTAAGTTTTCTTTTTCCAACGTGAAAAAACACGATTGACAACTGTTGCTAGGGTCGTTAACACCCAAATAATTAATGAGTAAATAGCCTAACATCTTCTATTTACAGGGCTTCATTCTTTCGGATCAGCTCTGCAATATAACGATTATAGGCGTCTCCCATGGGGAGATCCATGTCTACGGCCAATTGTCTACGAACCACTTCAACTTTTTCATTCGACAAAGGATTAATACCTGTTGATTTCACTTTTCCCCAGTATATTCCGATCCCTCTTTTTTGCCAGTTGGGCAGCTCATTGAAATTTATATCATAGCTGTGCAGCAGTTCGTTTTTCATTGCAACACTGAGACCTTCAATTCTTTTAGTAGCTTCATTTTTATTAAGACCGTTTTGTCGTAGATTCCAGTAACAATGCGCATTTAATGCATTCCGGTGAGCATCTTCATTCCGCCATCTGAAGTAATCCTCGACAAGGGATGCATTGGGCAGTTCAGAAATTCGACAATCGAAAGCCGCAACATCGCCTAGCATAGATGAAAATTTTGCACTCGCTTCACCTGCCAAGATAGAAATCAATTTTCTGGTTTTTCGCCCGAAAGTATTCTCCTGCAAGTGGAATAGTAAAGAGATTTCATCACTTTCCGTAAATCCATATATTATATTAAACCCGCAGCATATGAGGTGTTTGACGGTTTCAACCATCATATCCCTAAATTTCTCGTCGAATGGTGCTTGGAAAGCATGTGTCTCCTTTGTCAGTTTCGTGAAATTCCTGCCATCAATCCGTGCGACCATATACATTCCAGGCAAGACTTGCCTGTCCTGATAAGTTTCATAAATACGTAATTTCTTATCTAGATCATCAAACTTCATTTTCCCAATCTTTAACTGTAAATCCTCTTGTATCTAATGACACGTAATATAATTTTTCGAAACCTTCGTCGAGCGAGGGGATCTGTAATTTCTTATGGGTTCCCCTGATGCCAATATCAGGAATCCTTTCTTTATTTATCCTAGCACTGTTTCTTTCAAGCGAAGACCGCAGACTCGAGCTGAAATAATACCCTACGATCTTGTATTTATACGTTTTGGCTAGATTAATATACTTTGCTCGTTCTGCCTTTGTTGGATTTGTATTGTCTACTACAAACGCTTGCTGGCTTTCCAAACAAGTTTTTATAAACCGCTCTTCCTTATTACGCGTATTCAGGAGGTCCATCGAAATTCTCACATGGCTATTAAAATGGTTTTCTTTATAGAAAGAACTCTTTCCGCTGGCCTGTATTCCACAATAAATGATCATTTCCATCTCATAAAAAATAAATTTCCCCGTAGCGAAGCCTAAAATTATAGCCCATTTTAAGGATTACTTTTTTCATTTCCAAGGAATGTTGTTAACGAAATGCTGAATTTACTAAAGACGTTTTAAATAGACAAAATATATAACTCAGTAGCTATAATTTACATAGCTATTGAGTATCTTGACGGAATATGATTAATATTGCTATAAGGAAAGTCTTGAATGATTATGTTGCTTTTATAGATGGCTTCAAACATCAGTTCTCTCCAGAAATGGAAGAATTTGAACAAAGGAGCCGCTGGAATCGTTCCGGACATATCGATGGTTTTAACTATCAGTTTCATGGTGCGGGCTGCCGTTTAGAGAAAGACGGTATCGTATGTGAATTTGATTTTATGCCTACCAATGAATATCCCATAAAGTTTTCGCTATGGGAAATGAAAGAATTTATTTTGACCAATAAGGGGTATGGAATAAATAAATTAGAGGAATCGGAATTACATGAAGTTCTATATCCACTGGTTGAAGACGGGACTCTTGTCAAATTGGTATTAGGTGGGGTAGTTTGGGAGGTGTACCAGTTTTAGAACTAATTCTCATTTTTACCAATATTTAAAAATTAAGATATTTGTAATGAGATTTCTTCTGAAATTTCCAGCTCGTCAATAAGCATTTGTTCGGTATTTAGTTTTCAAAGAATAGATCCAAAGGGATTCACAAAATAGCTGCGGAAACCGATATTTGAAAAGTTATTTCAGCTAACAAATTAAACGAAATTGCCCAAATTATCGATTCTTGGCTAGAAAGAAGAAATCCCATTACTTACAAATTTGTTAGTAACATACATTCAACTGTATACTGTGGTAAATTTATGACTTCTATATAATTTTGATAGGATATGAAAAAGATTCTCGGAATACGCGTGATACCGGGATTGATTTTCTATGGAAACATAAATCATAATAAAGAAATGAATACAATTAAATTGACTCCTGAAATAACTAAAATAATTGAAAACCTGAACAAGCTTCATGTGTTTGACGGTTTAAACCCCTTAGACATAAGCCGCAAAGGATATGAGACAATGGCCATTCAACTTGGTGGGAAGAAAGAAGCGGTGAAAATTATAGAAGAATTTAATATTTGTAATAAGAATCACGAAATTCCTGTGAGAATATACCGACCCAATGGAATTATAAACGAGAAATCACCGGCTATCGTTTATCTTCATGGCGGTTGGTTTATTTCAGGAAGTTTTGAGACGCACGATGCTATTGTTCGTCAATTGGCCAATGCTACAGGCTCTGTTATTGTTTTTGTTGATTATCGACTGGCTCCAGAGCATCCTTTTCCAGCTGGTTTCGATGATGCTCAGTCGGCCACTGAATGGATCCTCAATAACTCAGACTCTTTAAACATCAATAAAAATAATATTGGAATTATTGGCGACAGTGCTGGTGCAGCCCTAGCCGTAGGAGTTTCGATACGGCTTGGTCAGCAATTGAGATTTCAGGTGTTAATTTATCCGGCGGTTGATAATCAATTAAATACACAATCATGGAAAGACTATGAATATGGTCCGATTATTAATAAAGATGAAGGAATAAAAGCCTGGAATTGGTATCTAAACGATTCAAAGGATCAACAGAACCCAATGGCAATCCCTTTATTGATTAAAGACTTTAAAAATACACCTCCAACGTTCATATTATTAGCTGAACATGATCCTTTGCGGGACGAAGGAAAACAACTGGCACAGAATATGAAAGTTTGTGAAATTCGGGTCAAAATTACTCATTACAAAGAGATGGTTCATGGCTTTATGCATATGGGAGCTGTTTTAAAAGAAACCAGAGAGGCTGTTCTGGAGATCGCAGCATTTGCAAGAGAGAATTTAAAGTAAAACATCCGCTAATTGGATATGAAGAAATATGCATATATATTGGGTTGTGTAGGATTTTGGTTTTTTAGCTGTTATGCTGGGATAGGAGTTTTTATCTTTTCTCAGGTTACTCCGTTCGATCGTTGCTATCTATGGCCATTAAACCACCTCCAACTGGGATCGCTTGCCAAAGAAAAGTCTAGATCGACATCCTTTCGGATGCTTTGACCTAGAAGGCTATTAAATGCTAATATGTAAAAGAACACAATGATTTATTTCATGCTGTGGCTTATGCTCTGAATTTACAAAATCCGGCTGGAGAGCACAAGATGTTACGATTTAGGAAGTAGATTTATATATCAATAGAAAGGCTATTATTAAACCCATTATATGGTTCATCAATATGGATTTTCATCTTTGTCTTTTTGTGTCACTTTTTAATTTCAAGTCACCATCACTAAATAATAGGGGATATGTATAGCCGCATTTTACAGCATATCCATTTTGATATCCCGGTTTCCATGGACTAGATTTTCTAATCAATTTAATTAAAGCTTCACCAGTATGATAACCAATGTTCTTGGTTATTTGAAAATTACTGAGCCTTCCATCTTTCTCAATCGTAAAATTGATAATCAGTTTGCCGTTTACTTTTGCTTTCTTAGCTGCGGTTGGTATCTGATAATTCTTAATAATCCAATCTTTAAAATCGTTCGTACCATATGGCGGCTCGGGAAATACTTCATTCATGTGAGGAGGAATATCCGCGATAGAGTCATCCGAAACAAGGGACTGACCGACAGCCTGTGATAACATACTTATCGATACAATACACATAAATAATAGCTTACGAACCCAGGAAATTCCCATTGTTTTTCTATATAACTAAGTAGCTAATTTACATAACTAATTTGTATCCTGATGCAACAGTTCCTTATGATAAAATCAATAAATACTATTTTTTTGATGATACTAATTATTGGTCTGTCTTGCTTCTCATGCATGATTTACGGACAGAAATATTTTGATTTAGACCTTTCAGGCCGATATGAGTCCTCTATAGGAGAATATATTATGCGATAAAATGAGGTATACTTGAGTTACTGTTTATAAGGAAGCTTTTCTTTTGCCAACTTATATTCAATGGGAGCGGGATTTCCTTGAAGAGACCAGCTATTAAAACATCATATGCTATGTAATAGGCCTCAAGAATCACCCATAAAATGGTGATATCGATATTTTTATTAAACTGATAATTTCCCGTGATGAGTATACACGATATAAGTATTATCAAGCCAGTCAATGCTGGCCGGAATATGGAGAATATCTTTTTATTTCTTTCCGCTTGTAGGTATCCTGCATAAATAAGTCCTGCAACTTGCAATCCAAAAATAATCAGGTTAAAATTTAGATTCTTCGTAAAATATCTCAGCCAATCATTGTCTGTTAATACTACATAAAATGTTAAAGCCATAAAACTGAGATGTACAAATAGGGGAGCGTTAATTCTCTTCATTATCCATTTTACGTTTGTGGAATCTCAATGTCTTTATCGCTTTAAGAAGATCCTGTTCTGCTTGCGCTTTCAGGTTTGAACCGAGAAGATTAAATCGGACTTTTGAAGAGTCTCCCCATAGGCTGCCGATATATACTCCGGTCACTCCCTTTCCCGATATTCTCGGAAATACGATTTTCGCTCTTCTATTATCGATCGTATCCCAGGACACATTTTGTTTTCTGTATAGATCGGCATCAAGATCCAGGTCCAGTATCGGCATATCTTTTACAATAATATAGTCCGAAGAGTCTGTTACGCTTTCCTCCATCATCTGCCTGGTAATGACTTCTATGTTGTGCTCTGTCAAACTATTTGAATACAAACCCAGATCAAAGTAAAGCGTATCTGTGTTGTCTACAGCAATTGCGCCGACATAACTGTCGATTCCATTTTGTTTGACCTGCTGCCATTTATAAGGAACTTCAAGCGTAAATAGACCAAAATCCATTGTCTTTGTGCGAGAAGGATCGTTACACCCAACAAAAAGGATAGTAAGGGCAGAGATCTGGAATAGTTTTATGAACTGTTTCATGCTATGGCTTATGCGTTGAATTTACAAAATTAGGCTGGACTATCAATCTATGGCCAATATTTTTTATTATTAAATCGCAAACGGGGGAGTCGAAGTGCCCATTTAATTATTAGCTTCGTGCAATATGATTTTCTTTTTAGATATAGACGGTGTCATGGTACATGCCAATCCACATAGGCAAGTAGCGCAGGCAACCGATGGCTTTTATGTATTCAGTAGAGCAGCTGTTGAAACATTTAATACGATATTCATTGCAGAGAAAGATCAGGTGATCCTTTCTAGCTCGCACCGTTCTAGATATACAATAGCAGAATGGAAAAAGATATTTCGTGATAGGGATATTCGAATAGATTCATTTACGCTGTTGGAAGATGTTGTTGCAAAAGTTAACCATCGCTATACGCGTAAGGATGAAATATTGGGTCAGATTGTGCATCAAGGCCTGCAAACTGAAGAAATAGTCATTATAGATGATGACAAATCCTTAAATGAATTGCCACAAGCATTAAAATCAAGGTTAGTATTGACATCTCCTTATAGCGGATTGACAGAAAAGAATCTGCACATTTTGAAGAATATCCTTAACAGATAACTTTTTTTTCAATTGTCCTCTTTTTTATCATATTGAAGTAGCCAGGTTTCTTGAGAGATTTTCTCTCCTTTATCGGTTGAATGTTCACCCACCGTAATCGTGATCTCTGAAGGAAGTGCGTGGATAATTTCGGCATAGGCTTTTTCGCCACCAAGGAGTTCGATTATTGTTGGCATCGCCTTATAACCAATTCCCTGCTGAACAAGAACTCAGCTATGCCGCCATAATGAATCTTAGTACCATGAACAATAATACCATTCAGCAATAAAATTGTTTAAATCTGTAAAATACGCTACCCAGTGGATTTTGTTATTTTTTTTTCGTTTGTTGTAGGTTGAATACCGTCCCGGCTGGGTCAGTAATCCAATGCATATTTTCCGGTAATTCTTCAATTTCATCACAGGTTTCCACCCCATTGGATAGTAAATATGCTGTCGCCATTTCTACATCAGGAACCGTAAGCTGTAACCAAGTTTCAGAATGTGTGTAATTGTCCACGCAGTCAAGCCATATAATATTATTGCCGAATTTTACTTCACATGTCCTCGATACAGTTGGGTTGTTAATCGGCTTTTCCTCTACGTTAAACTTTAAAACATCCCTATAAAAAACGACTGTCTTTTCATATTTGCTTTTGGGAATTTTTATGGCAATATTAATTCCTGCCTCAAATTTTGTGTTCATATTTTGTGACTTTAGGTACTATACAAAGTAATCAAAATGCTAAATCAATACTCTTATCTTATGGCAAGATTTGCATATTTATACTGAACATTATCATTTTATTCTTTTTTAGTCGAAATGGCTTTTTATCTTTCCTTTTTTATAAATTTAAAAGATAATAAAAGGCTGTTGCTTAGGTTCTTGAAAGATTTCTAATCCGTCGCTATCGCCAATACGTGGCCCGTTGGCTGTAATTTTAAACCAAAGCTCAACCAAAATAAATAATATCTTCACAATTTAAATCTAAAAAACTATGGGACATTATTATAATTACGTCAATGTGAGTTCTTTAAAGAGAAAGAGAGTTTAGTGATAAATCAACCAAAGAAGTTGATTTAAAGAATCTAGAAAATTTACTAAATCCAATTCTGAGGAAATAGAATAGTATTGGCAAAAGCGGGGAGGACGTGGGGGCAGAAACTTTTCGGCTCTGAAAAAACTTATGTCGTAGCTTGACATGTTGGTGCTGCGAAAGGGCCGCCTTCGCCAAGCTGCCGAACCGTTACTGGATATTGAAACAAATTTACAGATATTATTTCAAAATGTGATCAAATCCCTTCCTCAAACGGCAAATGTAAATACCTGCCAAACCTTTCAGACTTTGGTTTTGTTCACCTGATGGATCAAACCAGAACAGCATTGGATATGAAAAAAGAAAAGAATTTAAAAACTGCTGAGATAGATCAGCATTTAGTGGACAATTCCGAGAAGATTATGACCACCAATGATGGTGTGCCTATTTCAGACAACAACAATACATTAAAGGCGGGTGAGCGGGGGCCATCATTACAACAGGATCATATTTATTTTGATAAGCTGATGCATTTTGACCGCGAACGTATACCAGAACGTGTCGTTCACGCGCGTGGATCAGGAGCCCATGGTGTTTTCGAAGCGACCGCTGACCTATCTCAATATACAAGCGCAGCATTTTTAAAAAAAGGAACAGTAACGCCTCTTTTTACTAGATTTTCCACAGTAGCAGGTTTCAAAGGCTCTACCGACCTTGCTAGAGATGTACGAGGTTTCTCTGTTAAGTTTTATACCGAAGAAGGCAATTACGATCTTGTGGGGAATAATATTCCAGTTTTTTTTATTCAGGATGCGATGAATTTTCCAGATCTCATCCACGCGGTAAAACCAGAGCCAAATAACGAAATGCCGCAGGCGGCATCTGCCCATGACACCTTTTGGGATTTTGTATCACTGATGCCCGAATCTGCACACATGGTCATGTGGACGATGTCAGATCGTGCAATACCCCGAAGTTTAAGGATGATGGAAGGTTTTGGTGTCCATACATTTAAATTTGTGAATGCCCAAGGAAAAGGCACATTCGTTAAATTTCATTGGAAACCGAGATTAGGAGTACATTCAGTCGCATGGAACGAAGCTCAAAAGATCTCAGGATTTGATGCTGATTTTCATCGGAGAGATCTCTATGAAGCTATTGAAATGGGCGATTTTCCGCAGTGGGATCTCGGCGTTCAATTAATTCCTGAGGCCGATGAATTTAAATACTCGTTTGATATTCTTGATGCGACAAAGATTATCCCAGAGGAACTGGTGCCTGTTCAGATTATTGGAACGATGACACTAAATCGCAACCCAGAGAATTTTTTTGCAGAGACCGAACAAGCCGCTTTCGACCCCGGAAGGTTAGTGCCAGGTATAGATGTTTCGGATGATCCGCTTTTGCAAGGGCGAATATTTTCATATATGGATACCCAAAATTATCGATTAGGTGGTCCGAATTTTCATGAGCTTCCTATCAATCGTCCGGTGACCGGCAAGCACAATAATCAAAAAGATGGTTTTGCGCGGTCTGAGATCCCTAAAGGTGCTGTGAGTTATTTCCCCAATAGTAAAGCTGTGGGCTGTCCTTATCATGCAATGCTCAATGATGGGGTAGGATTTGAATCTCACAAGCAACCTATCGATGGCTCGAAAATTAGGGCCCGCTCAGATTCCTTCGCAGACCACTTTACACAAGCAAGACTATTTTTTAATTCTCAAAGCCCAGAAGAACAGGATCACATGGTCAATGCCCTGAGTTTTGAGCTTTCGAAAGTAAATGATGTCAATATACGAAAGCGAGAACTGGCTATTTTGAATCAGATAGACCAGGGATTAGCAAAAAATGTTGGTACAAACCTCGGGCTTACCCCGCCAAAAGAACTCGATCCATTAACCCTTAAATTCGCACGGCAGAACCATCCTCAATATCCTCTTAAACCAGTCAAACCAGAAGTTGACAAGTCTGCTGCTTTGAGTATGAAAGTAAAAGACGGCGAGGGTACAATCAAGAGTAGGAAGGTCGCTTTCCTTGTTGATAATGGGGCTAGCAAATCTTCCATAGATAAAATGAAAACAGCACTTGAAAGCGAAGGAGCGCAGGCCGTGTTAATTGCATCTCATGTCGGAAAGATCCGGTTCATGGAAGGGGCAGAAGAAGATATTCAACATTCCTATCTTACAGAAGCCTCAGTTTGTTACGATGCATTCTTCACACCAGCAGGCGAATCAGTAAAGACTCTTGCGCAAAATGCCGATTATCTCCATTTTATCAATGAAGGATACCGACACTGTAAGGTCCTGGCATTTGCCAAAGATGCTGAAGGGTTAGCTGAACGGTCATTTATTAAAAAAGATAAAGGCGTTATTTTCGAAAGCAAGGACAATTTAACAGCCGATTTCATAGCGGTAATGAAAGGCCACCGTGTTTGGGAGAGAGAAAAATCAAGAAAGGTACCTTCTTGATATACAACGAATAGTTCTTCGGTAGAAGGACTATTTGTTTAACAGTCGAATAGAAGTAGGACTGGAAATCAGAAATTGTTTATAATTATTTACAAGAAGTAGCATGAAAAAAGAAGCAAGTAAAAAGATTCGACCGCTGCAAAAACAAAAGCGACCGGGATTGGAAATAAATATGGTACCAGTTCCTGACACGTCTCCATTAAAGTATCCTGCAGAAGGAAAATTAAAAAATAAGGTAGCATTGATTACCGGCGGAGATAGCGGTATCGGCAAAGCTGTAGCTTTGTTATTTGCGAAGGAGGGAGCTGATATTGTTGTAGCCTATCTTAGTGAAACAAAAGATGCAAAACAAACCAAGAAAGAGGTTGAATCCTTCTCTCGAAAATGTACACTGATTAAAGGTGATTTGGGAAAAGAAAATCACTGTGAAAAAGTCATTGAAATTGCAATAAAAGCGCATAAGAAAATTGATATTATTGTTAATAATGCGGGTCTTCACTGGGAAACAGAATCAATTGAAAAAATTTCCACTGAACAGTTAATCAAGACTTTTCAGAATAATTTCTTTTCCTATTTCTGGGTTACTAAGTATGCCATACCTTATCTTAAGAAGGGAGCAAGCATAATTAATACATCCTCGGTGACAGCCTATCGAGGAAGTCCAAAGTTGATTGATTATTCTGCAACAAAAGGTGCAATAATTTCGTTTACACGGAGCTTGTCAGCAAGTCTCATAGCTAAAGGAATTCGTGTCAATGCTGTTGCTCCAGGACCGGTATGGACACCATTGATAGCATCATCTTTTGATCCTAAAAAGAACTCCGAATTTGGAAGCGACTCTCCAATGAAAAGGGCAGGAATGCCTAATGAAATTGCGCCAAGCTTTCTATTCCTAGCTAGCGAAGATTCACATTTTATGAGCGGTCAAGTTTTACATCCCAATGGAGGAGAAGTCGTAAATGGATAGATAAGTTTTTAGTTATTTTTGCTTCGAAAGATACTCTATAAATTGTTGATTCAACATCTCGCACTCGTGTTGTAAAATTCCCGATTCAATTTCAGGTCTATTTCCCCATTTCGGAACATTTTCCGTTTCAAGAATTTTAAACTCCGAAGACTGCCCACCAACGAATGGAACGGAAGCTCCAAAAACCAATTTCGCAATTTTATGGTGTCTGATAAGATAGGAACACATTATACATGGTTCGTGCGTGGTAAACATAACCGATTTTTCTAAAATATCTCGATAACCATTTTTCAACGCATCTTTTACTGCTAAAATCTCAGCATGCTGCGTAATATCTCCACTTGATTTTCCCGATTCGATACCTTTGCCAATAATTTTATCTTCAAAAACTAAGACAGAACCTACTGGCGGATTTCCTTTTTCCAGAGCCTGTTTTGCCAGTTCTATGCATTCAAGCATATATTGATTGTAATTTTCCATTTTTCCTGTTAATTAGATTCCGCACCTCTGTTAAAACTAACGGTATTCAGATAAATCTGAGGCGTAATATCCGTTTTATTCTTAAAAAGCCTTCTCTTTCTTATGCTACTTAATTTGCAAATTATTTAGATTTTCATTACCGATTTAAGGTATAATAAAAAGCAATTAGAGTAACTAATTGCTTTTGCTAAGTTTATATCCTATAGTTAGTTCATCTTATTGAATATTGATGACCATAAAAAGGTTGCAAATATTTAAGATTTAAATTCTTGAAGTACTTCCTCAAGTAATAAGTTAAAACCTTCAGGTTTTTCTAGCATTGGATAATGTCCGGTCCCTTGTATAATTTTACAACCAAAATCTTTAAAATATTTTTGGTTGTTTGTTATACTTGTAGGATTTGCATCCGAATTAATTGCTCTTACTGGAATAGTTATTTTTTTAGCTAATTTTTGGACATCAACTTTATATAATGGTTCCAAAACAATTGAAGCAAATTCACCAGAGTTTTCTAGAAATTCTTCTTGTAATCGCAATTTTACATCATTTGGAGTTTCTTTTACAAATAGGAATTGTGGAAGTAGCTCCTTTACAGCCAATTTAAAATCTTGTCTGTAACTACTAAACATTAATTTCTCAGCTTGTTCAGGAGTAAAAATTTGGTCCAGGTCCTTAACTGTATCCACTAGAACCACAGCTTTAACAGCGGCTAGTTTGAGTGAGGCTTCCAGAACATATGGCCCAGACATTGAGTGTCCGACAAGTATAATGTCTTTACTATCTAAATCATTAACCACAGTAATTATATCTTCCGCATAGTCAGTATGTGTGTATGTTTTTCTCTCTTTACCTGATTTCCCATGACCACCTAAATCTAGACGAATAACCGTATAGCTATCATTAAAATATTGTTCTTGATAGTCCCACCATCGGAGATTCCCTAACCAGCCGTGAACAAAAACCAATGCTGTTGTACCATTCCCTGAAATATCGTAGTTTATAAGCGTCCCATCTTTAGAATTTATTAGCTTCTGCATAATACTGTAATTTGATCTTCTCAAACATAGTGATTCTCAAATAAATTTCATTTATCAAATACTAATAATTCGCTGATTTTACGATCAGTTCATTTAGTAAAACGCTTTAAAAAATAGTTTGTATATTGATTTCGCAAATACAATTGTTACCGCCATTTCAATGAACGACACCGCTCAAAATAAAATACATATCGAAAGCACAATGGGAGTGTTCGTTGGACAGTTTAACGACAACGTTTTGCATAAACATTTTGCTTTGCAAATCAGTGTTGCTTCACAGGGAAAATTTAAAATCACAGACGAGAAAGATAACCAAAATTCTTACTCGACTTGTTTCATTAACAGCAATGTACTACACCAATTTAAAAGTAATGAAACTTCGTTGATTATTCTTATAAACCCGATTAGTAGTATAGGTCATCAATTATACAATAAATACAGAAACATTAAGATTACGAATTTGGATGAAGACTTTGAACAACTTGTAGAAATTTTTGCAGATTATTCACAAAATGATTCTGACTTTGTCAATTTGACGAATAAGATCAACAATTATTTCGTAAACTTCCGATGCGAATGTGAACTTAAAAATCACTTTGAAGACGAGAGAATTTACAAAGCAATTCAATATTTAGAACAAAATTTTGACCGAATTGTATCGCTTAAAGAAATTGCGAATATTTGTTTTCTTTCCGAAACACGTTTTTTACATCTTTTCAAAGAGAAAACCAATCTTAATTTCAGACGATACCAACTTTGGAATAAACTCATAAAGTCATTACCTTACTTAAAAGTACATTCGATTACCGAAACTGCACATCAGTTTGGATTTACAGATAGTTCTCATTACAGCAGAACATTCAAAGAGACATTTGGACTTACGCCAAAATTTTTGACATCGTTAAAATAGCCACTTTATACTAGTTTGTTTTATTGCTGCTGTTCATCTTTGTAGTGTGAAAAATCGATATGCACAATTACTTTAAAGAAACTAAAATTCTTGACTATTCTCACGATTCGATTCAGAAATTAGTCCAAGAGAGCGAATGGAATCAACTTGATATGATTTCAAGGATAAAAGCTATTTATAATTTTGTAAGAGATGAAATAAAATTCGGTTATAATCTTTCAGATAACATTTCAGCATCAGCTGTTTTAAAAGACGGATATGGACAATGCAACACGAAAGCCACCTTGTTAATGGCTTTATTGAGAGCTACGGAGATACCGAATCGTATTCACGGATTTACAATTGATAAAGCATTACAAAAAGGAGCGATTACGGGAATTTGGTATAAACTTTCGCCTAAAAACATTCTGCATAGTTGGGTTGAAATATTGGTCGATGAACAATGGTATTTTTTAGAAGGTGTGATTTTGGGCAAAATATATTTAGCCAAGCTACAAGAGAAAAATAGCGATTGTAAAACTACTTTTTGTGGTTATGGAGCTTACACTGATAATTTTAAAAATCCGCCAATTGATTGGAATTTAAACAATACTTTTATTCAAGACAAAGGAATCAATCAGGATTTTGGTTTATTCGATACGCCTGACGAATTTTACGAACAACATCAACAAAAATTAAACGTTTTTGAAAGGTTTGTTTTCAAAAATATCGTTAGGCACAAGATGAACAAAAATGTTGCGAAGATAAGAAACGGCAGGTAACAGGCAGTTTGGTAAGATGCCGGTCTTTTGATAGCTGCCCAGCGGCAATAAGATTGAATCCACCGGGCAAGCTTAGGTTTATCGCAATAAAGGAGCTACTGTTAGGAGCGAGGTTCCATCGCGCCGAGCAGCCGCAGGTCGTCGGATGCCGGCAGTTCAAATACCTGCAGGTGAAAGTGTTTAATGGCAGCCAGTAGATGGTCAAATATATCGGCCATCGTATCTTCGAAATAGGCCCATTGTGTCCCCTTGGTAAACATGTAGAGTTCCAGCGGAATACCGTATTCACTAGGGGCTAGCTGACGGACCAATAAAGTAAGTTCCTGATGGATATTGGGGTTATGTTTGGCATAGGCGAGTATATAGGCCCTGAACAGGCCGATATTGGTCATCCTGCGACCATTGACGGGCGAGGAGCTGTCTGTATGCCAGGTTTTATTGTACTCGGCAATCTCGCTCTCTCTTTTTTCGATATAGGGAGCCAGCAGCCGGATTGTTTTTAATGCCGTGATTTCCTCCGCACTGAGGTAGCGCACCGAAGACATTTTAATGTTCAATGCCCGTTTTATCCGACGGCCACCAGTCTCCTGCATTCCACGATAATTTTTAAATGAATCGCTCAGTAGGGTATAGGTCGGAATGGTGACAATGGTCTTGTCCCAGTTCTGTATCTTCACATTGTTGAGGTTGATCTGCAGGACGTCGCCGTCCACACCGTATTTGGGCATTTCTATCCAGTCTCCTACGCGTACCGAGTCATTCGCCGACACCTGAATACTGGCCACAAAGCCCAGGATAGTGTCTTTAAATACGAGCATGAGGATGGCGGACGCCGCCCCAAGTGAGACTAGAAAGGACCAAGGTGAATTGCCGGTCAGCAGGGAAACGACGAGTGTACCGATCACAAAAATTAAAAAGATCTGTACCACCTGCAGGTAGCTGTCGATAGGTTTGTCCTTAAACGCATTTGAACCACGAAAAATATCGCGGCAGGTTTTTAACAAGCTATTGGCCAGATGGTAGATGGTGAACAATAACACGATATCCAGAAACTTGACAATAGCGGCTGTAAGCACCGGAAAACCAACGAAGATCACCGGCAGCAGCTGCCGTGTAAGCAGCACGAGCAGGGTACGGCTCACGCGTACATGCACCTTGTTTTCCAACAGATAATCATCCCATTTGGTCGAGGTCCGCCGGGCAATCCGGTTCAATGCGGAATAAAATACTTTGCGCATGATATAATCGAGCGCATAGAGCAGCACCGCAAAAGCAAAAAGTAACCCGGCGGCCGTAACAATATGTGCCTGCTGCTCGGGTAAACCCAATTTGGCAAAGAGATTAAAAATGTACTGATAAATTGAACTTGATGATTGTTCACTGAAGTTAAGTATGTTTAAATTTTTCATATGAACAAACAAATTTACGAAGAAATATAAACACGGATTTTGGCGTGGAAAATACCCCTTTAACCCTGTTTTTACGCGTAAAGTTTGCTTATTGATTAATTTTTACGTATATTGGTAAATTAATAGATAACCCGACGGCGAAAATTTTCTGTTTCGCGTCTTTAAAACCCCCAACGATTTGAATGAGATTAGTGTGATAGGTGGTGGGAGTTGGGCCACGGCCCTGGTTAAAATTTTGACAGAAAATAGCATTTATACCAACTGGTACATGCGGCGTTCCGAGCAGGTGCGCGCGATAAACCAGGATGCTATTAACCCTGACTACCTATCGTTTTTAAAACTTGACAATACAAAAATTTATGCGTCCGATCAGCTGGACGAGATCGTGGCTCGATCGAAAGTAATTCTTTTCGTCGTGCCCAGTGCGCATCTGGACAGTGTTTGCGCCGCAATCCCCAAAGAGGACCTTGCTGAAAAATTTGTCATCACCGCCATCAAAGGGACCGTCGGCCCTGACAATCTGCTCCCAAGTGCTTATCTCGCCCGGTATTTTGAACTGAAAGATTTTCAGCAGGCGATCATTGCAGGGCCTTGTCATGCCGAAGAAATCGCGCGGAACAAGAAAACCTATATGACGCTGTGCGGTCCGAATGAAACCTTTATCAGTAAGATTTCCAACGGGTTTGCTTCAAGCTATATGCAGGTGAATTATAGTCCCGACACCCTGGGTGTGGAGTACGCAGCCATTTACAAAAATGTGGTCGGTATTGTCTGTGGCATGGCCGAAGGACTGCATTATGGTGATAATTTTATGGCGGTGCTGGTTGCCAATGCCATTGACGAACTGGGACTGCTACTGCGTGCCGTCGGTGCACCCCATGTCCGGCTGGGCAGCTCTACCTATTTGGGAGACTTATTGGTGACGGGTTACTCCGCACATAGCCGCAACCGGACTTTTGGTAAATACCTTGGCCTGGGGTATTCGGTTTTCGAAGCCCGTCAGCTCATGGGCATGGTCGCCGAAGGATATGTTGCAACCAAGGGGCTGATGGCGACGGTCACGAGCCTTGGACTCAATTTACCCTTGTTACAGACAGCCTACCGTGTGCTATACAACCATATGGCTGCAATTGATGAATTTAAACTTTTAGAAAGGAATATAAGATAATATGCTATTAGCAACAGATTTAGACGGAACTTTTTTAGGCGGAAAGATGGAAGACCGCCTCAGATTATATAGACTGATCAAGGCCAGCCCGAATATGCAGCTGGTTTTTGTAACCGGAAGAGGACTGGAGTCGGTATTGCCGCTACTGAGCGATCCGCTCATTCCGGTGCCGGACTTTATTATTGCGGATGTGGGCGCCACAGTCGTTAACGGCCATAGCCTGGAAGCAATTGAACCGCTGCAAAGTGAGATTGAGGAAAAATGGCCGCAGACTTATGCAATCCGGGCAGCGCTGGAGGAAATACCGCAGTTGAATTATCAACATGTGCCGCAGCAGCGCCGCAGTTCATTTTATTATGAAGGAGGGGTTGACCATAGTCTGGTGCAGCAGGTGGCTGACAGGTATGACTGTGATATTATTACTTCGGCCGATAAATACCTGGACTTGCTCCCCAGAGGTGTCAATAAGGGGACAACATTAAAGAAGCTGGTTGAATTTTTGGCTGTCGATCCGGATGATGTGATGGTGGCCGGTGATACCCTTAATGACCTGGCCTTATTTCAGATCGGTTTTCGGGGTGTTGCGGTTGGAAAGTCCGAACCGGGTTTGCTGCAGGCCATTGATCAATTGGATACAGCGTACAGCGCAGAAGCTGCCGGGGCGGGCGGTATACTGGAATATATGGGCAAATACCGCCCGTTTCAGCAGTTGATTCGTGGAGAACAAAAATTAGTGCCTCAAAAAAGAAAGTCCAAAAAATCCGATCAGCTGGTGATGGTCTACCATCGGCTGCCTTTTGAAAAGGAATCGGTCAATGGTAAGACGGTGCGGGTAGCACCCAAAAGTCCAAATGGCATTATTCCCTCGCTGCTGGGCTTATTTGAAAAGGGACGCTCCGGTCTTTGGATCGGGGAGGAAGTCATCCAGCAGGACGGAAAGCCGGTCCCAAATCAGTTGGTGGACGAAAGCCGATACCCTAATCTGGTCGCTTCGACCATATCACTGTCTAAAGAGGATATCGATAAGTTCTATCGTGTATTCTCCAAAGAGGCGTTCTGGCCGACGATCTTTTCCTTTGTGGACCGGGCAAAATTCAACCACGAGGACTGGGAACATTACCTGATGATAAACAAGCGCTTTGCCGAGCGGATTGCCCGCGAGGCCGACGAGGAGGCGCTGGTCTGGATCCATGAGTATAATCTGTGGATGGTACCTTCTTTTTTAAAGACCATGCGCCCCGATCTGAAAATTGGCTTTTTTCACCATACGGCTTTTCCGGCAGCAGATATTTTCAATATTATTCCCTGGCGCAAAGAGATTATCGGCAGCCTGTTGCTCTGTGATTTTATCAGTTTTCATATTCCGCGTTATGTCGAGAATTTTGTGGATGTGATCCGTAGCCATACACCATTTAAAGTGGTCAAAAAAGTTGATGTCGCCAATCAGTTCCTGACCTATAGCTGTGCGCTCGGCGTCGATCAGATGACCAAGATCATTGAGGTGGATGGCCGGCAGATTAGGCTTGGCGCACAGCCGGTGGGGGTCAACAGGGATCATATCGAACAGATTTTGACAGATGATAAGGTTAAGACCGAGATCAATGCCCTCAAAGAAAACAAAGCCGGATCGGGAATAACGCGTATCATATCCATCGAGCGCCTGGATTACGTCAAAGGCCCCTTGGAAAAAATCCAGGCTTTTGGTGAATTTCTGGCCGAATACCCAGAATTTAGGGGCAAGATCGAACTGGTCAATGTCTGTACGCCGCCATCACAGGGGATGACGATCTATGACGAAATTCGGGATCAGGTGAATCAGGCCGTGGGTGAGATCAACGGTAAATATGCAACGATGAACTGGACCCCGATCCAATATTTTTACAGGGCTTTACCTTTTGAGGAAGTGGTCAAATACTATGCGCTGAGCGATATTGCCTGGATCACGCCTCTACGGGACGGACTGAATCTAGTCGCAAAGGAATACATTGCGACCCATGGGTTATTGGAGACTCCCGGGATTCTTGTGCTCTCAGAATTTGCAGGTGCCTCGGTCGAATTGCCTTATGCCATATTGACCAATCCCTACGACCGTAAGAGCATGAAAGATGCACTGTTGAAAGCCTTGGTCATGGAACCCGGAGAGGCTCAGGTCAGGGCGCGCCGGCTGTACGAGCATATTGAGCATTATGATATCCATTACTGGGGGCGGGATTTTGTGAAAGAGCTCGAAAAATCGGGTAAAGCAATTGTTCATGAAAAGAAGTAACTGCTAGTCTTAGGTGTCAAACGTGCTTTTTTAGCCATCTTAGAAAAAAAGAATTAGAAATCCGTGTTAATCTGGTTTCTTGAATAGAAGACAAAATAACGTTGAAAACGAAGCTGCTGGATGTATCCTTTAGGAAACCCTCTATTTTACAAACAATATTGTTTTAAAGAGGGTTTTTCTTGAGGGAATAATTCAATAAAAAATAACGCGCAAAGTCTCGAAGAAAAAATAAAATATGATAAATACTGGTAATAATAATGAATTTCAAAATGCTTTCAGTGCAAGCTTCAGTTATTATTTTGACAATTTTGGAAATGAGGAGCAATTTTTTGATTCTGCCAAAAGATGGATTGATGATAAATATTTCTTGATTGTGTTTGGATGTTCAAATAAGGATCATCGTGGACAACATATCTTATTATTTTTCAGCAGCCAGTATTTTCCGGTCCAAGAAATAAGAGGATATTTTAAAGAAGGGGCTTATTTTGCATTCCGTTCAGATCTATTTACAGGATATAGTCTGCGAAATAAATTGAAAGAATTTGGGTTTCTAGAATACTCCATTCAGGAATCGATGATCTTATCGAATAACGATTACAGACTTATAAAAAATATCTTTGAACTGATAGACCTCGAGACTAAGATGCCCATGAGTGAAACGCAGTCTAAAATACTTATTTCTTATCTTGATTTGCTTTTACAACATATGCAAAGGTTTTATCAACAGTTAATGGAAGATAAGCTGAATGAGTTTAGAGCGTTACAAAAAGATTTCATGAGCGAGCTGCACACTCTTTTTGATAGCAAAAGAAAATGCTTGTCCCTACTTCCTAGTTTAACATTATTGTCCAGGAAACTAAATTGTACAACACGATTTCTCAATGATGTTTCTTTAAAAACTTCTAAAAATACAGCACAGTATCATATTGACAATTTTATTGTTAAAATAGCAAAGGAATTACTTGCTGAAACTGATTTATCAGTAGCTGAAATCGCTAAAAAAATGCAATTTGATCAACCTCAGTCATTAACCAGACTGTTTAAAAAGAAAACAAGAATTAGTCCACTCGACTATCGTATATCAATTATATGACAAATTTATTTATATGACAAATTTATTCCCAGAGGAATCAGCATTAGCCTAGCCAAATCAGTTCATTGGTCAAGCCAATGAACTATATTGAGCAAAAATTGAGCATTCTGTTTTGCGGCCGGATGGTTCATTCCTCTTTTTTCACTTTTGATGCCATGGAGTTGTGCCGAAAAAGGAGCACCATCTCCGAATACCACAATTCTCCCTTTCCCGAACTGCAGGTAAGCACCGTTTGCAAACCCTTTGCCCGACAATCGGGGAATATTGTCTGGAATAGGCCTTTTTATCTGATTCGCATCATTGGGTAGGTAGATGTCATATTCTTCATTTAATAAAGAAATAATACGTGCCGTCGTTGGTACGATAAAGCCAGTTCCACCCCAGCACATAATACTGTCTATTTCTTTACCTGATCCAGTGGTTATAGAATTTGATAACAGTGTTTCTCTGTCCTTTGAAAAGATCTCGGGACGTCCATTCTTAGGTAAGGCAAAACCGTTCACGATATGAATACCAAATGCTGCACCGAGCGTTTGTACAGATCCGCCACAAGGCATGTGGTCGGTGACTAGAAATAGGCTTCCACCATCAAATACCCATTGGCGGAGAGTTTCTATCTCCTGATCGGTAAAGACTGAATAGGTGGGTAATTTCCAGTTTTCCGGATTATATAAGGCATTTATGCTGATATAGATTTTTACTTCTTTTAATTGATCGTAAGAGATTTTTTCTTTAGCACTTCGGAGGCGATATCCAT
>NZ_DDGR01000038.1:0-587 GCF_002337775.1 Sphingobacterium sp. UBA1897 | reverse complement strand
CACTTCGGAGGCGATATCCATCAGCCAGAAGGAGATCTGAAAAAGGAGCGTAGGCTCCTCTCAAAGTAACCGGATTGTTGTGTGCCTCGTCAAATAGGAGTAGAGGTCCATCACCGATCCGGTGGTGCGGATCGGTGATGGGATAATGAAACTGTTCATCCGCCACCTGTTGGGCGCTAAGCTGAGCTGTACCCAGCAGCAGGAATAAGCAGGCAATAAATCTGTTCATAATATTTTTTTATTAGGATTATTGATCAGTTTTTAGCCAAAGATCATTTTCGAAACACTGCATCTGCTCTACCTTTCCATTGGCAACAGAAAATGTCAATGGAAAGGTGCCATCATCATTGAGGAAGAAAAATTCCGATCGTGGGGTAAATGAAATTGTTTTGTTATCCCACAATTGAGTAAGCGTTAGGCCTGTTGAGGAGGGATCTATTTGAATTTTAAAGTTGTTGTCATTTACCTTGAGGTAAGTTCCGGCAAGTTGTTTCAGTTGAGATGCGGTTAAACTCGCGATTTTAGTGGGGTCAAATGGCACACGCTCACATAAAATCCTACCCAGTATCTTGGTTTGGCTAAAATCG
>NZ_DDGR01000023.1:258000-455390 GCF_002337775.1 Sphingobacterium sp. UBA1897 | reverse complement strand
TTTATTTTGTACTTGAATGGGGATTCCAAATAGTTTGCCAATAAATTTAACACGCTATTTGCCAATACACTACGAACGAATTTCTTTCTTAATACTGACTGTTATTGAACACTAGCCGTTCAATATTGAACAGGCTGCCAGCCATTTTCGATAATCTTATTCATTAATATTAAATTGATCACTTAAGTCTTATAACTGTTTGAAAGCATATTACATTTCTTGTGCAACGTTACCTAAGTTGACAGCTGTTAGAAAAGAATAAATTCTTAAATTAGTTCAAGAATTATTTAGATCTAATTAGTTGAATTTAAAACTGCTTTACACCAATAATATGACCACCCTAAGATTTATATTGCTTGCACTTATATCAGTTGTTTGGTCACTGCCCTCTGCTTCTGCTCAAAACTCCCTTCCTAGAAATCTGAAAGAAACAGCCTCATTCTTAAATCTTAACGTTTCGGATAGCCTAAAAAACGTAATCAAATATAGTGATGAGGTAGAGTTAAGTGAATTAACCGACAATGAACTTGAAAGTGAATTTGAATTGATTGACTCGCTCCTTTCGACTGGAAAATCTCCATTATTTACATATTTAAATAATAAAGGAATCCACAACTTTAAAAAAGATGTGATTTTGGAATACTATAAACAGCTACTCTCAGCAGGTTATGTAAAAGAAGATTCTCTCCTGAAGGCATTCAAACTGAAGGAAAACAAATTGAAAAAGGAAATCAGACAGCGGATGAATGCGGACACAATTGCCGGTATTTATATCCCGAAAAACCTTGACGATTGTTTTGTCCAAATAGACTCGTTCTGGGATGATAGCACCAAAAATAAAATAAGAGAAATGACAGAGTCAGAGTTTATGGCCGGCTCACATTTCGGATTTGGAATGTGGATGAGAAATAATTGGGGCCTCTGGGGAGGTTCAAGGCTCTCCGCATATTTCACTAAACGGGGAATAAGGCATCCTGACGACATGTCTGGCATCATATTAACAAGTTATTATAGGAAATTAAAGGGGAAAGATCCCAATGTAAAATCGCAGCTAGAGTATTATAAAAAGTACTGGACTCCATAAAACTTTTCAATAATACTAATAGTATTACCAATTTTATTTTTAACAGTTTTTGGGCTTTGTGTGAATTTTGATGGCCTAGTACCGTTTATTTTTCCGGTTATTACAATTCTTTTTTTTCTCGCATTCGCTATCCTTATAATACTTCCAAAAAAAGGATGATCATGCGGTCAGCTCCTTTATCATTTTATTCTATTCTTTTGGAATTTACCCAAAATTGATCGTCCGAAAAGAAATTTTTGAAACTTCATTAAGCTTGAATAGTATTACGTTATACCCCTTTGTTTCCGTCCAAAAATATTCTGTAAACATTCATCTGGAGCACCCTGTGCTATCGGACTTTATGTTTACTTCCTGTGGGCCATGCCTTAAAAAATTAACATATTTACAGGCAATCATGATCCGCTTATCAGTAATAAAATACAAGACCATCTCTTTTCGCAGTGATTTCCTTTAATTGATCATAGTCTATATTCAAACATTGATATAGCGTAAAAATCACACCTGAGCGCATGGAATAAATTTCATCGGGAAGTCGACCCAAATTTGTACCGTTCAAAATAACGTTATTCACGGCCTTCAAAGCACAAATCTCTACAGGAAATTTCTTGAGCTTGCTATAATTGAAATCCAGTTTTAGCAGACCGTCCAATTGTCCAAAACTGCTTGGAAAATCAGTAATCGAAGATGCCCTTGCATTGATTTCCTTCAGGCTCTTAAGTTTTCCGAATGTTTCCGGTAGACTTGTCAGTCTACTATTCTCCATATTCAGATAGGATAAACTACTTAATCCGCCGAACTCATCTGGAAGCTTCTCTACAGAAGGGGATAGCCAAAGATCTTCTAATTTTTTAAGGTTACCTATCGAAGCCGGTAAAGTTTTAAAATTACCGCCCACTAACCAGAATCTAAGATTAGACAAGTTCCCAATATTATCAGGAATAGATTGCAAGCTTTCTCCTTGAATCCAAAGTTGTTTTAAGCTCTTGAGGTTACCAAAAGATTGTGGCAGTTGCTGAAGCCTACTTTCTCCGTAAATTTCAAGCGTGTCCAACTTAGTCAAATTATCGATATCCGAAGGCAAGGTAACTGGTGATGATCCCGGATAAACAAAACTAAAACGTGCAAACCTCAAATTACGGCATTGACTCAAACTTGATGGGATATAAGCCTGTTGCGCGAGAACTTCCGTAGACACCAGTTTGGTCAAGTTTCCAAAATCTGAAGGAAGCTGGGTAACAAAGCAATCGAGGTGTTTTAAATTGACCAGTTTACCCAACGTGCCGTTGAAGTCTACATCGCCGACATACCGCATAATAAGGGTTTCGAGCGACTTTAAATTTCCAAAAGTTTTTGGCAATACCACGGTATATCCCAAATCGGGGGTTCGCATCGGTGTGAGGTGAAATGATTTCAATTTGGTTAGATTGCCAAAATTATCGGGAATGGTAAGATAATAGCCTACCCGATCCAGACTAAGTTCTTCAAGAGCAAGGTAATGATCGCCGAAAATAGTCGGAACATCTTTCAATGAAGATCCACCTAAAATAAGCTTCCTCAGATATTTAAATGCCTTAAGCGCAGGAAAAGAGCCCGGGTCATTAAAACGATGTGCAATACCTGAAGCCTGCATATTCATTTCAATAATATGTCCATCCTTATCTTCAACAACACGCCCACCGCGCCCCATTTGCAATTCATTTAATGCCTCGTCTTCTTGATATTCGCCAGTCTGTACCTTTTTGGTAAACTGATAATTTTTCCCAGCATAAGTCATCGTATAGGTAACTTGATAGCTGGTATTGGAATAACCATGCAGTTCAATAGTAGGGTTTTCTTCTACTGGCCTAGCCCATCCGTCGTGGTATGTGCTATGTAGATGACCATAAGCTTTATCGAAAGACCATTTACCTTTATATTTCGGATCCACGGCAAAGTGAAGTATCGTCTTAAAGGATGAAGGTGTGTTTTCTTTAATATCGATATGTAACTCGGGTATTTTAACATCGACTGTGGCCGTATTACTATTACCGCTACCTTTTACCGTCCAGGTAAGGATATATTCCTCTCCAGGCACTCCCCTAAAAAACGAATTAGGGTTATTAGGATCGTCGATTTTCACATAATCTTCCACTACAGTTCCTTTTGTTATACTCCATGTACCTGTTTCCCCTTTTTGTAAGGCGCTACCCTTTAGCTGGACGGTGAATTCGTCATATAGTTCAGTGGGCTCGGCCTTAGGTTCATATACTGTTTTCAGTACATCCTGGTATTCCTTCTTTGAACAGGCTACAAATAAAAAGCTTTCAAAAAAAACACAAAGAAATGAACACCAAAATAATGTAGACTTATTATACATGGATATTAAGGTTGAGTTGTAAAATTAAATATTGCTGAACGTACTGAATTCCCGTTGCTGTCGTTAACAATCAGTTGATAATAGTATTTTTTCGATTTTTCTAAAGGGGAAAAGAACACACTATACTTATTGTTATTTTGACTCACGGCATTGTAGATTTTTCCTCCGGTCTGTTTGTACATAACAGCAAGATCATCGTGTACATATACTTCAACTTTACTATATGGATACGAAGCAAGTGTAAAAGACAGTATGTACTGGCCTTTATCTAAAGTAACTTTATTTTGAATATCTGCAAAAGCATCTATTTCGTTATATACGGTTTCCTTTTTGCAGGAGCTCATAAGGACTAATAAAACTCCTATAAACCAGCATATACAGTTGTTATTGGATAGACATTTCATAAATTGAGCCTTCTAAAAAGTTAATATCAGCATTGAGGTAATACTTGTCTTTATAAGTGAACATTCCGCCAAAATACATATGATTTCCATTAATACTTAAATAGATAGGACTTAGCGTGTTTTTTACTATGTTGTACATCATAAAATTATTGACGTCCAATGCCAGTAATATATCACCATTAAAATTTATGGCACCTACTGGCGCATAAGGATAGGTTTGATGGGTTGTTCCGACACGATATAATTCTGTAAGTTTAAATGTGTTCGCGTCAACAGCATATATCGTTAAGGTATACCCGATATTGAAACCTTGGTCAAATACATTTGAAACTCCAAGTGCATATAATCTGCCTTTAACTGAGACAAAGCATTCACTGGAAAAATTAGTATCGAAATTGGCGATCTCCTCAAATTTATCTTTTGTCGGGTTATATTTGGCGACAATATTCTTTATTCCACGAGAATTCACTGTAAGTGTATACGTTTGGTAGACCGCATTATTGTGCACAAAGATACTATGATTACTATAACCGTGCGATTCTTTAAGTTGGGGCCGGCTAAAATAGTACTTTGAAAATTCGCGTTTTTCAATGTCAAAAGCTTGACAAAACAACTCATAACCATTGAAAAGGTCCGGCTCTAGCGAAGGCAAAATATGGCTAACTGGCAGTGCAAGAAAAAATATTCGATTTCCAATGGATACGGACTTTGGCGGAATAACCCCCATCGTATCGGGAATATGAGCAATATTCTGCAACCGGCTCGTTTCAGGATCAAAATGTGAAACAGAATTGTTCCAAAAATAATAGATTTGGTCATTGCAGATCGAAGGATAATTAGTTCTCCAGTTCGTCTTTTTCAGTCCTATGGCCAATGTATTTCCCTTATAAATAAAATCAATAGCCTGACCAATGATCTCTTTCTCTTTATAAATCACGCGCAACATATAATTGCCGTCTCGATACGGATAATAACCCGTTAGACTGATCTGATAGGTTCCATTTTTCGTTGCAATGGGATAGTTCATGTGAAGCGTGTCCATTCCAAATAGAAATTTAATATCCCTCAGATTAATATTATTAAGATTCTTCCCTTCAACCACAGTCCTAAACTGGCCCCTTTCATCATACTCTGCCTCTGTATTTGGCCAAAAGAGCGTAAAATCTTCTGGGAATGGAGCAGTTGTGGTTATTTCAGTTTTACGCTCAGATTCTATTGTGTTGCCATTATACTCGATGTAAGGCACCAAAATATAAGTAGATTCGGAATCCAGTTCATTCAATGTGAGTCGAAACATATCGCCTTCACGAACAGCTTCAACACTTTTTCCTTGACTGGGATTATCTTTTTTATAGTACCTGACGCCCGATTTTGTATATCCTAGACTGGAAATCTGATAGGTCATTGAAATTTCTTTATCCCGGACACTAGTGATGGCCTCATTAATAATCCTTGGAAAAACCTCATTTTTTTCAGTTTTACAGGCCGACATAAGAAAAACAAGCCCCAGTAGACAAAGGTATTTGTTAAAGTTGCCCATTTGATTTTGTTTTAATATAAATGAAATTCAAATTTTCATAGGACCAGGTTTGTATATAATAGAAAAACAGGTTGTATGAATTATCGACATTCTGGGTCATATTTTTAAACATATGCATCTCCAAATTAGGATATTGTAAAGTCGATAAGAGCTTCAGATCACTGTCATACTTATTTATAGTACCATAAGTGGATATTCCACCACCTTCTTGCTGTCCATAGACCACAATATTGTTATCATTATCAAAAAAAGCTCCTGCTGGCTTTAAATTGACGTACTCACCCAATTTTGCCTTGACATCGCCATTCTTATCAAATTTGACATACCTTAACGAATAGGAATAGAAGTCAAAACCCCAGAGATAAAAAATATCATTTTTATCTTTCAGTAAAATAGGCATATGGTATTGACGTTCGTAATCGCCAGGAAGCTTTCCATCAAACTCAAAAGTAGCCAGCACATTACCGTCCCGATCTGTTTTTTGCACCTTAATTTTTGTTGCTTCAGAATCAAGCAAACTATAATAGATCTGTTGCGCATTGTCTAACTGAATTGAAGAAATGCCAACGGAGCTATTTTTACGTTTCCAAACAACTTTAAAGTCGCTGGTAGTAACCTTTAACAGCTCTCCCCCACCTGTACCCATGATCATGTTATGTGACGCGTCAAACTGAACTGATGAAACGTAATCATTCGGAGACAAATCTATCGAAACGGGCTTCTCCAGTTTCAGTTTACCATTCGTCTGATCAATGACATAAATATCGTGTTTAACAATAATGAAAGCTTCATCTTGCTTAGAAGGCAACACTACATGTGGTGGTAAATCATAATAATTTAGATCCTGGATCAAGCGATACCATATAATCTGGCCTTTATTATTTGTACGATATACAATCAGTTTAAAATTTGTTTCTCCACCCTCATGCTGCAAAAATGTACAGATTAAATGTCCACCATCTTCCAGAAGACGGATGCTATTATTGCCCGTTATACGTGATTGCGTATGAATTTTGTATTCAACATAAGTACTTCCGTTAGTTGTGCTGCCTCCAACAGTTCTTGCATCGATGCTTTGTTCTTGTGTTATTCCCGTTTGGGAACTCGCAATTACACGGATCTTATAATTTGTATCGCCAAGCAAATTAATTAAGCTGTATTTTGTTATACTAAGATCCTTCGCTACAAGCTTATTATCGACATATATCGCATAGGATACTGGCTTAAAATGCGAACTGTTCACCTTATCCCAAGATAACTCTATTAAATCTTTGTTTGCAGCACTTACAACAAGATTCAAAGGATTTAATATTTCTGCCTGATCAATATATTCATCGGTTTTGCTCGCAATATTCTCCTTCTTGGAACATCCTCCAATTAATAAAATTAGAATTAAGAAAAA
This sequence comes from Sphingobacterium sp. UBA1897, assembly GCF_002337775.1. Taxonomy (NCBI): domain Bacteria; kingdom Pseudomonadati; phylum Bacteroidota; class Sphingobacteriia; order Sphingobacteriales; family Sphingobacteriaceae; genus Sphingobacterium; species Sphingobacterium sp. UBA1897. The sequence continues at coordinate 448,604 of NZ_DDGR01000023.1, read as the reverse complement.
TAGCTGAGCACAATGGTAAAAAATAGCTCTTTTCATAAAATGAAGTTACTCACCAAAGATATTAAAAAGGTTGTATCAAAAGCATTTTTTTAAACATAATTAATTGATGCATTAATTAGGCCAAATAATTCTCTACAATATTTAATAGACCTTTATGAGATTATCGTGCCCCACAAGCAAATTCCATCTATACACACACCTATATTATCTGATTGTACAGCATTATAGGATGAAACATATCATTTACTTCACCGTTAATTTGACGCTTGCTTTCTTCAATCCTTTTCCTTCTACTTCTGCTATAATTTCCCCAACAGAGTCTCTGCTTTCAACAAGAAAAACCAATTGACCATTAAAGCACTTCATGAAAGGCTTCTGAAATGATTCCAAACTTGTTGGATCTCCATTCGCCACAGCCTTAAATGCCCCCTGCCCTTTTACCTTGAATTTTAATTCTCGGTCTTCGCCTGTCACTATATTCCCCTGTTTATCAACCAGCGTAGCTGTGATAAAAGCAATATCTTTTCCATTTGCTTTCAATTGTTTCCGATCAACGTCTAAACGTACAGTATATAACTTACCTGCCGTCTTTACACTATCTCTTGCAGCTATATTTCCTAAAGAATCATAGGCAACTACCGTAACCGTACCCGGTTCGTATTTAGTATTCATCCACATCAAACGATAGCGCTTTTGACGCATAAAATCATTTTGTGCCTTTTTATCGTTAGAATTTTCCAAGGTAACATCAAAATCTTTCTTTTTTACTCCTTGACTTTTTCCATTGATAAAAATTTCCGCTGCAGGGTAATCTGTATAGACAAAAATTGGCGTTTTCTGTCCTTCGCGTCCCTTCCAGTTCCAATGAGGAAGAATATGAAGTGTATGCAATTCCTGGTTCCAATGGCTACGATAAAGATAATATCGATCTTTAGGGATACCGGCAAGATCTACAATACCGAACAAAGAACTATGACTTGGCCAATCTGTATAGTAGGGTGTCGGTTCGCCCAAATAATCGAACCCTGTCCAGACAAATTCACCTATTGCGTAAGGTAGATCGTCATGCTGAATAAAGTTATCTTCAGGCAAATCCGACCAGGAACAATGCTCTACATCATAACTCGAAGCCTGATGGTCGTCATATTTTGCCATCGATTTTCGTTCAACGGGAAATTTATAAACACCTCTAGAACTCAAAGTAGACGCAGTTTCAGTACCAAGAATTAACTGCTGTTGTAACTTTTTATAGGCTTGGGGGTATTTAAATGGACGATAATTAAAGCCTGCAACATCCATCGTTGAGGCAAAGCTACTATTTATAACCGCATCAGGGTTGTCCATCCCCTGGGTAACGGGGCGAGATGGATCCTCACGATGGCAAATATCTTGCAGATATCTCGCGACCTTAGATCCATCAGGACTTCCTTGTTCGGGTACTTCATTTCCAATACACCACATCACAACGCTTGGATTATTGCGGTAATGCCGTATCAGATTTACAAGATCTTTTTCGGCCCAATCGTTAAAATATTGATTGTACCCATTCTTCATTTTGGGAATTTTCCATTCATCAAAACTTTCCGCCATTAGCATAATACCCATTTCGTCACAGGCTTGCACCAGCTCCGGAGCCGGCATATTATGGGAAGTGCGAATGGCATTAACGCCCATATCTTTCATTATTCGTAACTGCCGCCTAATAGCGGCATCATTCACAGCTGCTCCCAAAGGCCCCAAATCATGATGCAAACACACTCCTTTAAATACGGTCAGCTTTCCATTCAAATAAAACCCTTTATTGGGTACCATAGCAATGCTTCTGATTCCAAATACGGTTTGATATTTATCGATTAATTTGCCGTTCTGATAGAGCTTGCTGACAGCCTTATATAAATTGGGGGATTGCAATTCCCACAATTGTGGTTTCTCAACGAACAATTCCTGTTGCATCTGCTGGATCTGGTAGTTGCCTATCTGATCATTCTTCTTCGCCACGATGCGTCCATGGCTATCGATAAGAATAGTTTCTAAGGAAAGAGAATCTTTCGATAGATCTATACCGGCTAAATCAGTCCGAACCTGAATTCGCGCGAAATCCTTTGTGATCTCAGGCGTCGTAATATAGGTGCCCCAATGTGCAATACTTGTTTTTTCAGTGATCTCCAATCGAACATTTCGATATAATCCTGCGCCAGGGTACCAGCGGGATGACTCAGACTTATTTTCTAATCTTACCGCGACCAAATTTTGACCCGGACTCACATACTCGGAAACGTCAAAATAAAAACTATTATAGCCATAAGGCCAATTGCCGACCTTTTTCCCATTCACAAAAACGACAGCATTGCTCATAGCACCATCAAACTGTAAAACCGTGCGCTTATTTTGAACGTTTTGTGGCAATTCAAATTCTTTACGATACCAGCCAACGCCTACAAACGGAAGTCCACCAGTCCGACCTGCATGTTCCAATGCTTCCTTTTGTCCATCTTGAGCAATAGCCATATGCTGCTTATCATTGTTGGCACTAAATGGGCCATAAATTGCCCAATCATGCGGAACACGAACAGTCTGCCATTCGCTTGTAATCAATCCGATATCAGCGAAGTTTGGCTGATCATGTTTTGTAAATTTCCATCCATCCTCGAGCATGGTTACTATTCGTTCCTGAGCAAATAAAGTATTTGGTCCAATAGATATTATTGCACATAGTATAAATTTCAGTCCTCGGGTTGAAAAAATGGATAAATAAGATTTAGATTCTTTTTGCATCTATAGCATTTTAAGGTTGAGTTTGTTCATAAAAACAAATTGAAGATCCGAAAATACAACTTATGTATAACATAATAAAATTATTCAGATCTTTTGTGATTGGAATTAAAGCTGAAATCATGATGTGCTATTCAAATGCTCCTCTTTCATTGAAATAGAGTCCCAGCTGTTCTATTTGTGGGTTTAGGCGAGATTGTAAAATGTTGATTCTTAATCTCTGGGCACTAACTGTCGGAAAAGTCAATAAACGTTTGTTACCGATAGTAGTTCCTTTCGACACTTCTCTCCAGACTCCATCTTGCCAGATCTCCAAATTAAATCGCTCGACACGTTGCCCTAAAGCGATGGTTTCCTGTAAGGAAAGAACGTTGAACGCGGTTGCTTTAGGTAGGGTATATTCAAAAGTTGCTATACTGTTTTTTTCATCTTTCGTCGTCCAAAATGGCATTTTTTTCCATTTTTTTAAAACGAGGCCTGCAGTATGGAGTTTAGCTTTGCTTAAAAGATTTTTCGAAAACAATGCTGTGCGCCAGTCATTCCACTTTTTTAAATTTGCAGCATCTACCGAATGAATCAAACCTGCAGTTGTTGGTGGAATATTAAGCAACAAGACACCATTTTTCCCTACCGAATTAAAATAAATATCCATCAACTTACCCGGGCTTTTGACTTTGTTATCCTCTTCCTCGTGATAGAACCATCCCGGGCGTATAGAAACATCAGTTTCCGCTGGGTACCATACCAGCCCTTTTGCCTCTTTGATCCTTTCTCTGCTCCCAAGATCTTTATTACGCATATCTCCGGCCGGTTTAATATTCATCTGCTGTTGCGATCCTGCAGCTATCTGATTTTGTGCTAGATTACTAGCCGGTACAACTGACCATTCTGTGTCCCGTCCATACCCCGTTTCTGTACCGACCCATCTTACATCGGGTCCCATAACTGCGATAACGGCCTCAGGTTGTTTTTCACGTATAACCTGATAATAACGATTCCAATCGTATTCCTGCTTTTTACCGTTAGGTCCCTCTCCGTTAGCACCATCAAACCAAACTTCATCAATCTGACCATATCGGGTCAGTAATTCGCTCAATTGGGCAACAAAAAAATCATTATAAGCTTCTGACCCATAAGAAGCTTCATGTCGATCCCAAGGGGAAAGATATACCCCCAACTTCATATCGTATTTTTTACAGGCCGCAGCAAGTTTGCCAAAAATATCTCCTTTTCCCTTTTTGTAAGGAGAATTTTTAACCGAATAGTCTGTTGTATTCGTTTGCCAGAGGCAGAAGCCATCGTGATGCTTCGCGGTAAGAATCAAAAGTTTGATTCCACCTTCCTTTGCTGTCCTAACCCATTGTTCTGCATCTAATTGCGTCGGATTAAATAATTTTGGATCGTCTTTCCCTTCACCCCATTCCTTATTTGTGAAGGTATTGATCCCAAAATGGAGAAATCCGGTCACTTCCAGCTTTTGCCAATCAAGCTGTCTTTGGGTCGGTATCACGTTGGCAGCTTTGGTTACAATAGCAGATTCTGATTCTCCGGGTTGTAATGCAATCATATTTTGAGCCGAAGCGTGAAAAACCGCTGCCAATAACAGTAATGTAATTGTATTAATTTTCTTCATTTGATATTTATCTGACAAAAATAAGATAGCCGGAATAATCTCCGAACTATCTTATCTTCAAAATTTTCGTAAAGGTTCCGACCAATTATTGATTGGCCCCCTGATTGGCAACTAAAGGCCAATTCGGGTTTTGATAGATAATTGAACCAGCTGGGCTACCATCTGTCGAAGTTATGCTCAAATGACTTATTGCTATGGGAGACAAATAATGGGCACTGGTCCAGCTATAGCCATTTAGAACAAGATTGTTAGCCGAAAGATTAATCCGATAGGGTCTTAAATATTGACTTTCCTGTGGTGAAGACACATTTGCGGTTTTTCCTGCTGTGCCGGGTACGATTAAAGTCGAGACGCCTTTATCTTTGTACCAGTCTTGCATAGGCCCCCACAGCCTCATCCCTTCAATAATGTATGGATTGCTTGCTAGCTGATCAAGAGCCCGCCAACGCCTAAGATCATTAAATCTAAATCCCTCGGCAACTAGTTCCAAACGGCGCTCCCTTCTAATATTATAAAGAAGTTTGTCAGATAGTAATTGTCCTGCTGAATATGCAGCAAAGTCACCCTGAGCTTCCTTTTGCATGTCGGTCGCATTTACGGTTGCCATAAAATCTGTATTTACACCTGCTCTTTCTCTGATTTTTGTCCAGTAACTATTGGCTTTTGCATCGATCACTCCCTTTGCAAGATAACTTGCTTCAATATAGTTTAGATACGCTTCGACTGCGCGAAATATAATCGAGCCTGTGGTACCAGTCTGTCCCTCAGCTTGGGCAAAAAGATAGCTCATTCCTTTTTTCAAGGCATAACCTGTCACGTACCTTGTTTCGGCTAGTCCGATAATATCTGGTCTCGGCTCTGTCTGCACAGCACCTGTCGAAGAAGTCTGGTTGGTATAACTCAATTCCCCAGGTGCTTTCATAAAGAGCTGTAAGCGATTATCCCGATTTTTTTTGACGAGGCTGATGGAATCGTCACCTGCATACCCAGCGTTAGAAGCATAAATAGGCAGTCCGTTTTTCATGGTGAAATTTTCCACAAGACCTCTTGAATATCCAGAATTTCCGCCATTACGGTTCATGTAGTGATTTACAGCATGCGTAATTCCTAAAGGCATTGAATAACTCCGCCATAAAAGGACTTCACTGTAACCGTTTAGATTTTCATCACCAAACATTTTAAAATAGGGATTTGAAGATGAATTATAACCATCATCCTTTGTATTTCCAACAAGTTCGACTGCATCGGCTACCTGAGCGGCGGCTGTCATCGACTGTTCTAAGAAATAATTGATCTCATTATCGATATTGATCGAAAAATTTGGATGCGATTTTGCACCCGGCCAGCCAGTACCACCAGGGACAAAAGCAGTTCCTTTATGGTATTTTAGCCAAGAGCCTTCAAATAATCCTACACGAGATTTAAAAAGTAAAGCAGCCTTTTTTGAAATACGGTTTTTCCCGTCCGGAGCAACATCGTTCAGCAGTGTAATCGCCGAATCCAAATCAGAAAGAATAAATCTAACCACCACATTCCTAGGTTGTCGAACAGAAGCAGCGGTCAGCTCTTCCATATTATCTTTCAGTGTATTTCTGATGATCGGAAAATCACCTAGCGCCTGTACCTTAGTAAAATATTCATACGCTCTCAAAAAATAAGCTTCTCCCACATAATGGGTTATATTTGCGGAATTTCCTGTTACCTTACCATTTTTCCATTTTGGAAGTACTTGTTCAAGAAAATAGTTCAACTGTCTAATCTGGGTAAAATCCCATTCACCTCCGGAACTTGGCACACGCCATTCTCCCGGGACCCAGCGTGTCGAATAACTTGAAGTCACCTGGTTATCAGTACCGTTATCGTTGGCAAATGTTCCAAGCCCCCAGCCAGAATGGGATGGAAAGGCATAACGTCCAACAGTATATGCAGCTAAGTCCGCTTCTGTATTTAAATATTCTTGTGGTGTTACATTGGATAAGGGTTCTCTATCCAAATACTTATTGCAGGAGTGCAAAGTGAACAACACGGTCATTGATAGCAACCAAGAAATTGTGGAGAAATAATATGTTCTTTTCATATCTATCTGTTTAAAAATTCAAGTTAAGTCCAAAAGAATAAGTCGTCGAAAATGGATATGTTTTTCCATCGTTCCACCCTCCAAGTCCAACGGTTTCCGGATCAAAAACCTTGGCCATTTTGGTAAAAGTCAACAAATTTTCACCTGATGCATAAATTCGAATTTTGGAAAATCCTATTTTGGTCAATAGCTGTGGAGAAAACGTATATCCAAACTGAGCATTCTTTAAACGTAAATAAGCGGCGCTTTGCAAATATCTCGTTTGCGTTTGCTGATTTTTTGAGGTATTAAAATAAGGTCTTGGTAAATAGGAATCTTTATTAACACCTAATATACCATTTTGTACCATAGTGGAATTCTCATCACGGTAGAAGTCCATATTCTCAACAAATCCAGCAGATTGCCACATCCCGCCATTCGCTCCCCAAAAATATGGGCCATTGGGCATATAATCGCGTTTTCCAACACCTTGCAAGAAAATCCCTAAATCGAACCCGCTATAATTGAAATTTAAATCAAAACTGTAACGATAGCGTGGGGCCGAATTTCCTATAATTGCCAGATCCCCTGGGTTAGCCAACGTATTGGCTCCATTATTAACCTGACCGTCTCCGTTGAGATCAGCATACATGATGTCGCCAGCTTGCCAGTTTGTCCCGAAAGACTGTTTGGCATTAGCGAGGTGTGCAGCCATTTCTTCCGCGCTCTGTGCTATTCCTAAAGTTTGATATCCCCAGATCTCCCCATTCTTCCGGCCATCATACCAAGTACTCAACGTACCAGTAGGATTAGGATATTTGGTTACTGTCTGACGGTCGTCGGAAAGTACAGCTCGTGCGCTATAATTCAGTTTACCGATATGATCTTTCCAGTTTACTTCAATTTCGAAGCCTTTGGAATTCATCTCGGCATTGTTTAAACGCGGTACAGCCGTGCCCAAAATAACAGGAAGTTCTGGTGCTGGTCCTATCATATCGAATGTATTCCGACGATAGACTTCAAGAGATAAACCTAAACGATTGGAAAGTGCCCGCAAATCAAGCCCCACATTCCAGCTTGATACACGCTCCCAGGTCAATGTAGAGGCAATAAGCCCAGGTGCACTGGCTGTATTTGTTTTTTGTCCATTCAAAAGCCAGGTACCATTAGCTATACTCACTGGCATTGTTGCATAAAAAGGATACCAATTGTCCGTATATTGGTTTCCCAGCTCGCCATAGGAACCACGCAACTTAAACATGGAAACATGCTCCTTGATAGGCCAAAATGATTCATTCGCTATGTTCCATCCAACGGAAACGGAGGGAAAGAGATTCCAGCGCAAGTCTCTTGGAAAACGTGAAGAGCCATCGTATCGCCCATTCGCTTCAAAAAGATATTTATCTTTGTAGTTATAGTTTAAACGTCCAAAAAAACCAGCGGTAGCCCAATGTTGGTAGCCCCCAGAAGCTCTTGGATTAGTGGTCGCAGTATTCAATGTCGGTATATTATCTGTGATTAGATCGCTCATGCTTCCATTAAGATCTCTATACTTATTGAGCTCTGAATTGAAACCAGCCAAAATTTTGAAATGGTGATCATCGTTGATGTCAAAGGAATAATCTGAAAAGAAATTTGTACTGAAATATTCATCTTTTCGATTGTATTCGGACACATTGGTATATCCTGCCGCATTGTATCCTACCGCAACGGGAAATGGATTTCCTTTTGCATCATTTGAATAAGCTCTCAAAATTTCAGCATGATCATTTTGACTCGTAATGCGATAATTGACATTTCCTGTTACATTCAAGTTTTTGATTGGCTGATAATGCAATTGCAGCTGTTGATAGAGAAAATCTTTCTGAAATTTTGAACGCCCCCCCTGCTGCAGCTGCAAGATTTCACTTGGTTCGGAATAATTTCCATTTGGATCGTACAAAGGTATCGTAGGCCATCTTCTAGCTATATTATGATAATATAAATCATTCATATGGCTTGCTTTTTCGTAGTCTTCACGTACAAAACGCGTATTGTACATCAAGTCTAACTTATCGCTAATCTTTGCATTGATTTTCGTAGCTATCGAGTATCGTTGAAAATTATCATTGGCAAATCTGTTCAAACCGTTTTGATTCATGTAATTTGCAGAACTATAAAAATTCAGTTTTTCAGTCCCCCCATTCAAACTGAGTGTGTGTTCATGGGAAGTTGTAAAGTTCCGATAAAACTCCTTAAACCAGTTTGTATTCCCATTAGATCCTGTATAGTATTGAAATCTGTCACTAGCATTTGGGGTAGTCGTCGTTTCAATTTCGCCTTTCTGATAAGCATCAATTCGTTCCAATACCTCCTGCGAAAATTTTGCTCCCTCACCATCGTTTGCTGCGACTTCATTGAAATAATAAGCAAATGTTTTGGAATCTAACATCGTGGGTAGTCCTCTTGGCTTGCCCAGTCTGATATTATTGTTATAATTTGCAGTTATCTTCCCCGATTTCCCAGATTTTGTCGTAATGAGGATTACTCCGAAAGGTGCTCTGGACCCGTAAATAGCCGAAGCTGCTGCATCTTTAAGTACGGTGATATTTTCAATATCCTGAGGATTAAGTGCATTCATATTGCCTTCCATCCCATCTATTAAAACCAAAACTGATGAACTTGACCCCACGCCTATCGTTCCTGCACCACGAATATTGACACTTAAATTTTGATTTAGCTCACCCCCCAGTCCGGTTGTCTGTAAATTCAGTCCAGGGATCATGCCCTGAAGGGCCTGTCCAACATTCTGCACAGGTCTTGATTCTAACTCTTTACCGTCAAGAGAAGAAACCGCACCGGTCAAATTTGCCTTCTTTTGTGTTCCGTACCCCACTACGACAACTTCTTCCAAGGCCCTATCTTGATTGGCCATTGTCAACAGCATTGGATTGCGACTCGCATTTTCACTTAAAGAAGCATACCCCACATAGGAAAAATCCAAAATGGATTTTTCATTTGCTACTTTTAAAATAAATGTTCCGTCTTCTGCTGTCAATACAGTATTTGAAGTACCTCTCTCCGTTACAGTCACACCTGCAATTGGTTTTCCCGATACATTTAACACTGTACCTTTAATTTCTATCCGTTCTGATTTTTGATTTGGGCTATCTTTTAAACTAGTTCTTTCCTGTGGTTTAACAATAATAGTGTTGCCTTCAATCACAAAATCTAGATTCTGCTCGGTGAGCGCTTTTTTCAACACCAATCTCAGATCCAGTTTGGAACCTGAATAAGTGATTAATTTTTTGTTTTGCAGAATATCCGAATCATAAATAATCTGATATCCTGTTTGTCTACGGATTTCTTTTAGGGCCTCAGTTAAGGTTGCATTTTTTAGATTCAGGTTTAATTCTTGTGCCTTGACTAAAGGAAGACTTTGGAGAGCGATTAAACCAAAGATAGTCCCTATTCTTGACGATCGCTTAAGAAGAGTTAAAGCGGATTTGTCCCGAACAAACCCAAATTTGTTTTTTTTCAGGTGAAATTCTTTATTCATGTTTTTAGGTTTTATTGTAAAAGGGGCATTATCCCCATTCTTACAATAAAGAGTCTCCTAAACGCTACTACCCTAAAAACTTTTTTAAAAAATTATTTCATGATCTTTTAACGTGATGTTCAAATTGCCTGATTTTTTTATGAGATCCAAAATCTCAGAAAAAGAGCGATCTCTTTTAAGAAAAAGTGTGAAATTCCGATTTGGAACTTTATTGGGATCAAAATGAATTGGATAAATATTAGCAAGATCTGAAAGAATATCGCGCAAGCTTTTATTTTCGTAATACAAATTACCATCTTTCCACGATGTATAATCTTCGGTTATAGCAATTGTTTTACCAATAGCCCCTTGATCATCCAGCATGGCCATCTCTCCAGGAATAAGTAACTTATTTTTTCCTGATTTAATACTTTTCAAAGCTATACTTCCTTCTGTTAATACAGTCTGCTCGACTTTTTCACGAGACAAAACATTAAACTTTGTACCTAAAACAGCTATCCGCTGTTTCTCTGTCAGAACAATGAAATCCTGTTTAATACCAGCCTGTTGTCTCTTAGCAACCTCAAAAAAAGCTTCTCCTTTTAAACTTAAAATCCGATTTTTTAAAAAATCACCTTTGTAGCTCAACTCAGAATTGGAATTGAGAAATACCGTTGTTCCATCTTTTAACAAAACCTTATACAATCCACCAACCCCAACACGCAAAACAACATCATCAAATTCGGAGGTTGATGATTCTGTCTGTTCAATAATCAACATATCTTTCTTTTTACTGACCTTGAAAGGTTTGTTTTTATTATTCTCCCATTCAGCAAGCGACATGGGCCTTGATCCTGAGATTGTGATATCACCTGCTGTAATATCGGCATAAAGATGTTCAGCTTTTTGGGGGGACAGGTCAATGGAACGAGAATAGAAAATATAGAAGCTAACAGAACAAATAGATAAAACAAAAAATAGGATAGCACCATTCAACAAACGCTTTTTACGTTTCTTTGTGCTAATCGTTGTTAGAATACGATCAAAAGTTTGTTTTTTTATATGTTCGCTATCGTTTAGGGGCATGTGTTTATAATACAGATGAATTTGAAAGATTTTAATTTGTTAATACGACAAGTTAACGAAAAGGCGAATATAATTATAAGGCTTTTCGTAATTTATTCAAGACTTTTGATATATGATATTCGACAGATTTAATACTAAGATTCATTTTTTTTGCGATTTGTTTGTAGGATAAATCATCTTCTCGACTCATAATAAATATTGCCCTTGTTTTGATTGGAAGTCTTGCTAGTAAGCCATCAAGCTGATCAGAAAGCTCTTTATACGAAAGCTCATCATGCTCAATCGCGATGTCTAACAACAGGTGATCCTCTACTTCATTTAACCTACGTAATTTCCTCAGCAGCTTAAAACATCTGTTTTTTGTACAAATGAATAAATAATCTTTTAACGATGACTGGATGTTTAATCGTTTATGACGGGCCCACAACTCGGTAAAGACATCATGTAAAACATCTTGTGCTAGCGATTCTTCCTTCATTAATCGTAAAGCAAAGCTATAGAGGCCATCCCAGTAAAAATTATAAACTAAGGAAAATGCTTGCATATCTCCGTCTTTTAGACAGCGCAAAATTTTATGCTCTATTCGACTTTCCACTTGATTCGATTCCATATCGGTAATTAAAATGTTCTTTCAAAGGTTAGCAGATGTTTAAGATTAATTGGTTAGATTAAGAAAAAATGCCAACAATATTATGTATTACATAAATACAATATTAATATTTTTTTATAAATGTATAAAACGATATATAAAATTTTTAAATAAAAAATTAGTCCAAATTTTGCTTTGGCCTCGAAATCATAGTATCACCTTGGTATAGTTATATGTTTATTTCATTGAAAGATCTAAAACTGGATAAGAAGCAGCAAAGTTGGGGATCAATCGACACGCTAGAGTAGTTGTACTCCCCAGCAGCGATATATTTTGTCTGTGCATTATAAAATAAAGCCCATGATATCGTAGGAACACAAACTTGGTTGACTGTAAGAATATCAATTGTTTAAACAAAAAAAATCCACATTAATTCTTAAATTAGAGGATAAACCTATTTCAGCATAACAATGCGAGCAATAAAATAAACCTCATATCTATTTAACTAATAACAATCAAAAAGAATTTGTGACTGTTCAATAAATTTATCATAGGCGTCGGGGTGATTTACGAAACAGATTTCTTTCAAAATGCTGACTACACCTTGTTGCATGGCAAGCGAGCCACAAAGCATAATCACACCTCCTCTATTTAATGAGCCCCAAATACGGGCACTATTTTCCAATAGGTAATCACTAACATATCGTTGATCGCCCTCTCGGGACAAAGCGAGGCATAGGGCACTTAAATTGCCATTCTCTAGGTGTGATTCAATATATGGACGATATATGTCGAATGAAGATTCTCTTCTGAAACCACAATACAAGTGGATGGGAATCTTTTTATAATTTTCATCAATTATCCCTAAAAATGGAGCTATTCCTGTTCCGTTAGAGATAAGTATCAGTTCCCTGGCATATTTTGGAAAACGGAAATGATCATTCTTGATCAGTTTAGCATCTAATACATCTCCTTTATCGAGCTGATACAAAAAGTTAGAACCTAGACCGTGCTCATATAACTTAATACTTAGCAGGATCTGGTCACCGATCTTGCCAATAGAATAAAGACGCTCTCGATGATCATTTCGTGGATAAATTGCCAGTAAATCCCCTGAGAAAACATGCTTAGATTCCAGCTTAATAATAAATACTTGCTCTGAGTTTAGTGGAGTTCTCTCGACAACTGATAGCTTTTTCAATTGCTGGGAACTCGGTGTTAGCAATTCTCTAGGAAGTAACATGGGGCAATCAATAAGCTGCGTCCAGGCTGTAAGCCAATTACCAAAATCTTGTGGTGATCTATCATTTACTTTATGAAGGGGTAACATTTCGGTAGCCCAATACTGTTTCTTCAAAGCGTCATCCACATCATCAGCAAATTTGCAGTACAATGGATAACTCCTGGAACCAAATCCCACAACAGAATACGTAACGTGATTAGCTTGCGCATATTTATTTAGTTTTTCAACAAATAGCTTTGCGTTTGAAGGTGGCTCACCCTGACCGTAAGTGCTGGTCATAATGACAAAATGTTTTGCCTTGAGAAAAAGATTAAACTTATTCATATCGGTAAGATAAACTCTTTTTCCTTGCTCAATTAGTCGTTTGTAAATAGCGCTTGCAAAATGAAAGGTACCTCCATTTTCAGATCCAATTAAAAAGATAATTTCCGCTTCCGTTTCTCTAAATACATTTTTAATATTGCCTTTCTTCCGTTTTAAACTGATAGCAAAACCAGAGTAAATAAAAAACAGTATGTAACCCGAATTGACAGCAAGAATAAGTGCCCATATAATTCCCGAACGACCGGTATGCCAACGCAGACTTAAATCTGAAATACGATAGGCAGTTGAAAAATCCTGAAAGGCTAATACTTCACCTGTAAATTGATTGAGATAAAATTCGCGATCTTTTAGCTTGACGTAATAATAGTCTTCTGGAAACTCTGAAAATGGATATTGCAATTTTTTGAGATTTGCCAACGTCAGAGCTTTCCATGCATCAAAATTAGCAACTTCTTTAAAAGGCTCTTCTTTAAGCGAGTTTTCATCGATACTGGAAATAATATTAGTCGCTTTGTATGTGAAACCAAAAATGGTCAAGTAAATTCCCGTAACAGAAAGCGCTAGAATAAAAAATAGAGAGAGTCTTCCCAGAACAACATGATAATAATGAAAAAGACCGGTTTTTTCCACGTTTGAGAAGAAACGCCGCCATCCTTTCTGCCGTTGTACGACCAACAATATTCCCGAAACAGCTATTAATAAAAGTGCTCCAGCCGTAATGCACATAATAATACGCCCGGTATTATGTAAAAATAAGGATCGATGTACAACTGTCATCCACTGAAAAAAGGGTTGTTGTGCTTGAGGGGTTCCAAGAATCTCACCAGTTACAGCTGAAACGTATTTCTTCTGATCAACACCTTTAGCATCAGCGTACTTAACAATAACATTATCGTAATCATCCACCTCAATTTCCTGTATACCTTGAAATTTTTCCTTGAGCAATGGAATGGCATACGCTAAAGAAATAGTATCGGATCTGTCAACCTGGATGTTTTGGGATCGCATTAAAATTGGTTCGAACGCCAAGAAAAATCCAGAAATCGATGCTACAGTTAATAATAAAAACGAAGATATAGCCAGTGTTAAGTGACTATACCTCCATACAGAAATGATCATGCAGTATTGAAAAATTAATTTGTGCTAAATCTCACATAACGTATATATCCCGTACCATCTGTCTTTTTTGAAAGCCCTTCGGCAGTCAAAGGTATTTCCGCGTCTTTCTGATGATAGGGATTGTGCTCAACAGCCGACTCAAAGCGAATTTTATACCCCGCATTGAGTTTCGAGTTATCGATGTTAATACTCATGACAGTGCGATCGCCACCAGAAATAGATGCGCCAGTAATCGCACTGATATCCGTAGGCTTTTTCTTAAAAGCCTTGTGCCAGGCTTTGAGATCCGGGTACCATTTTTGATCGCTTCCTAGAATATAAAGTGTTTTTTCGTACTCATCGTTTTTATTCACAAGAGAAACCACAATATAAGATGCGGGACCAGAATAATTATTTAATTGAATCATGCACTTATACTTGGTACTGGACTGTGCTTTCACATGTATCACCGCGGATGCAACAGCAATAAAAATCAATACATATTTTAACTTTTGGATCATACGTCTCTATTTTAGAAAATCAACGGAAATATTAGCTTGTTTCAATAACTCATTTTCAGAAGCTAGATCATATGCTGTTTCTCCGAAAGAAGTCTGCAGTTCTTTTTTTGCACCGGCGGCAACTAAAACCTGGAGTACATCATCTTTTTTAGCCAGCATGGCGGCTTTATGCAATGCGGTCATCCCTTCAGCATTTTTCGCGTTGACATCTATTCCCAGAGTTGAGACCTTTTTAAGTAGATCTGGATCATTTTTGGTCACGGCCAAATGGTACAGAGTACTTCCATCAGAAGCAGAAGCAGCCACATTCAGTCCCTTTTCCTTTAGGAGATCCAGTTTGTTTCCTAAATCTACTGCTGGAGAAATTTTTGGAGCAGCACTTTGTCCGCCTGCGTTTCTTCCACCAAAACCACCTCTGCCGCCAGCACCACGGTATGCATCCACTGCAATATAAGCTAAATTGTGTCCATCGTTATCCTCAAGCTTTACATTTGCTCCGCTTTTTACCAATAATGATACTACTTCGGCCGTTGAACTTTTCACGGCATTCGTAAGTGCAGATTCGCCTTTATTATTGACAGCGTTGATATCTTTTACATTTGGCAATACCCCCTCAACAATTTCGGCACTTTTGATACCGGCGATTCCCATAAAAGCAGTGTTACCATTTCGGTCTTTCTGGTTAACGTCAACTCCTTTCTCTAAGAAATAAGCGATAATATCACTTTGGTCCTGCTTACCGGCGATAAGATGCAAAACATTTTGCCCTTGTTTATTAGTCGCTTTAGGATCCAGTTTTAGATCTTCAACAAGAAACTTGTAAATACCTATGGTGTTAGCGCTGCGGAAAGGTCCCTGGGCTGCAATTGTCAGCGAGTTATCTGTATACTTCGCATCTTTCTGTATCAGCTTCCGCAGAATATCCACATTCCCCAACTTAGCAGCATAGTCAACTATGGTAGCACCATTGTTATCTACTGAATGAAGTGAAACACCTTTAGAAACAAGATAATCCGTGATCGCTAAATCATGATCTGCTGGAGCCGCCAACAATAAAATATTTGCTCCGCCCTTTTTCTCAAACTTTGTATTGACATCGAATCCATTTTTAACGAAAGCCTCCAATACAGGAAGTGTAGTTTTACCTACATAGGCCGAATAACTCAATGCTGTCTGATCATGGGCATCGGTAAAATTAATGTCTGAACCGCTCTTTATAAGACAATCCACCGCTTCGCCATTTCCTTTGGACGCGGCAGCATGTAAATAAGTACGCCCCTCATGAATCCCGCGTTTGAAATCTACACCGGGCTGGCCAGCAAGAAATTTGATCACATCAATGGGAGCATCATTGTTAATGGCTAAGCTCAGTGGATCATCACCAGCCATGACTTCTTTAAAATTAAAAGCTTTCTTTGAGAATTCAGATTTTACAGCCTCTATCGTTGGATTACCTGTCCAAAACTCTTTATTCAACAAAGTGCTTTCCTGTGCCTGTGCCTGCATTGCAAAGAACAATGACGCTGCAACAAATATTTTTTTCATTTTTTAAAATTGTGTTTAGATAACTGAGCTTGTTTCGCGGAAATTAGATACTAAGTATTGTCTTGGGTCATTAAACGATAAGATACAGATCGGTTGCCTCGCGATTCCCTACGCAAAATCCCACATAAGGTCATAAAACGGAAGGTAGTACGTACAGTAGACCAGGAAACAGACCGATTCTCTCGTAATTTTATCCAAAAATCATCAATACTGTCTATGACTTCGACCTGACAAACAGCCTCGACGATCCATTTTTGCCTATCTGTGATAATGCATCCGCGATTTTTCATCGTCTCAATAATTTCCTCTTTCATAAATAATATTTTTTCCGCATTAGATAACCTTTACCAAAGAATCAATTCAATAAACTGATTTTGGTAACTATATCTCCGTTAGGATCATTAGACGCTTTTGGTTTTTCTCCTTTTTTTGGACGTCCACCTCCCTGCGCTTTGTTGCTGACAAAGGCATTCCCTTTGGGATCGACCACGACGGTATTGGGCAAAGAACCGCTCTCTACCGTAGCAAGGACAGTATAGTCTTTTGCGTTGATGACCGTGAGATTGCCCCCAGCTCTGTTAGCTACAAAAACAGCGTCCTTTTGTGCGCTATAAACGATACCCAGAGCACCTTCACCCACTGGAATAGTTTTCAGCAGCTCTCCATTTTTAGCATTTAGAACGCTGACAGCCCCGGTCTGATGCGAGACAAATAAATGATTACGTTGTGTATCCAAAGCTAGATTAATTGCCTTTTCGGCTCCAGTTGAAAAGCTATCAATTACGGCATCCGATTTTAGATTATAAAACACTACTTTACCCTTACTGATGGCATAAAGTCTATCGCGTGTTCCATCTACCGCTAATCCAGTAGCTCCTTTTATTCCATTCAGCATATGTGTGAACGTATTTGATTTACCATCAATTTCCCATACGCCAGCACCCACGTCAGAAACATAAATCTTATTGGTTTTCTCATTTACGACAGCCTCTCGAGTATGCCCCTTCTCCGATCCGTTAGTAATCGAGGCCAGTGTTTTGCCCGTCTTTATGTCAATTGCAATCACAGCGGCTCCACGTGTAACTGTACCATAAAGAATTTGTGTTTTTTGATTGATCCCAAGACCAAAAGCACCGTTTTCGAGTGTAATGGAATCTTTCACCGCTAGTGTATTTGCATCTAAGGCATATATTGTTGGCTTTTTGGCATTTCCACGGGTCGTGGTTACATAAACCTGATTGTTTTTTTCATTGTAGACGAGTTCGTACACCCCATCTCCTACTTTGGTAGATTTTCTCACAGCTTGTGCAGATGCATTGTGTCCAATAACTGTGAAAAGCAAACAACCTAGTGCAATTTTTATCATTTTGTACGCCATAGTTTCTTATATTTTTAAATATTGATTCACGGTGGATTCAGTTTATTATTCGTATTCTAAATTGCTCAAATATTCTTGAGCAATTTAGAATAGTGCAAATGCGTAAATAAAACTAATTTATATCTACCTGAGGAGTCAATTTACCCAATCCAGGGATAGAAGTTGCATCGGATATTGAGACACCTTTTGTTGCTTTAGCAGTTGCAGGGTCTACGACATATACTGTTGGATACGCATCGGTTGTGACTACAGGAATATAAGCTTTCCCGTCTGCTGTAAATGGCCAACCAACGCTAGAAATTTTGTCGATAGCAGGAAAGCCCTCTGTGATCATTTTGAAAGATTTATCACTCATTTTAACAACTCCATACTGTGTTGCTGTACCCGCACTTGAAGCAGTTCCTGCGGTATTATACATTTCTAATAAAAAATAATCATCTTTGATATTCCAAACTTTGCGAAGCGCGTAACCTCCTGATGCTGCTGAAATATCGAAGAAATAGCCTGCATCAAAGGCGGTAGCACCTTTTTTTATCAATAATGCACCAGAAGGTTTTACGCCTTGATAGCCTGAAGAGAATACATAAGTATTTCCTTCCTGGTCATTCGCCAATTGACCGTATCTTGCCGACCTAAATTGCCCACCCGTTGGACTTAGGCGACTATCCTCATATTTTGTTAAAACTTTCATCGACGCATCAAACTTTGCGACATATATTTTATCAGTTGGAGGGGCTACAGCACTAGGCCCTGCCGCTAAATTGACCCCGCTTAAGAAAGTTTCATTGCCGGCATCTACTAAACCTACAAAACTTGCTGTAAAATCATTCACATAGTTTTCACCAAGTACTGGATATGGCGTGATCTGATTTTGATTCGAAATATTCACTGAATAAAATACCGATCCTTTTTTACCATTATTTGGAGCAGTCAATGTTTCTCCATTAGCAATAGCTACCAAGTAATGACTAAAAGAACCGATACTGTTGAATCCCTTATCCAATGTAAAGTCATCTATTTTCTTCAGTGCTCCCGATGCACTTAACTGAAACACTGAACCAGGAGCAGGATTACCCTGACGATATTCTATGGCAAACAACGCGCTTGTTCCATTATATCCCCATTGCGTAAAGCTTCCATTATATTCAATCGTACCGGGATATTTTGTGGTAATAACGGTATCTTTTGCAAGATCATCCAATGCCATAACATAGGTAAATCCATTATTCACCCCAGCAAAGAAATATTTATCCTTGACAACAACTTCAGGATTCTCTGGATCAACTGGTGTCGGATCTGTGTCGTTAATATTTTTATCCTTACTACAAGACGCTAAAGCCAGTAAAACGATGGCGAAGCTAAAAAACTTGGTTTTTGTTCTATTCATCACTATTTAATTAAAAATTATTTATTTTGTTGATTTTTACTTCTTTTCATCACATAGAATCTCATCTTCCCGTAGATGGCACGGCCCGGTTTGAGCATTCCAAAATTGTCAGCCAATTCGGCACCGGTTAAATTCTGCACTTCAAGCGTAAAATTGTACTTCCCGTTTTTGACCATATAAGTAGCGCCAAAATCATGTGATATTTGTGTTGGAAGAGCATACTTCTCACCTCCATTGACCGCATCCCCTAGACTTTCAAAATTCAGATAAAACTTCCCTACATAATTAAAGGAGTAAGTCAGATTTAGTACATTATCCTTACCTCCTAGATGGTGCAAATAATATCCTGCTTCAAGGTTGCCAAAATTGTACGGGATATTCGGCATGTGATCTTTGTAAGTAGAATTTTCTATTGTACCAGAAGCAGCATCTCTCGTCTTTTCGTTATTATACAAGTTCATAAAAGTATATGTTCCACCGATAGTCGCGATATTCTTAAAGTAATAACGGGCTTCAAGATCCACTCCTAGCGTTCGCGTTTTACCAAAATTGACAAGCTCAGTTAACTGCGAACGTGGCATAAATGTGGTTCTGATAAAATCTTTGGTATCTCTATAATATCCATTGACATCCACATAGATGACATGCGCACTGCCGACTTCTTTATTGATGGTCACACCAAGATTATAGTTCATCGAACTCTCTGGTTTCAGGGCTGTATTACCGACTTCCTCCGTCTCATCTCCAAACAAGTCCCTATCAGAAGGTAGACGATATGCCCGCTCCCAAGATGCCTTGAACTGAAATTCTCTCCAGAAATAGGTACTGGCGATTCCATAACCGATTTTATTGTAGGATACTGATTTTTCCTGATAGTCTGGATGCGCTTCATCTCCGTTATTATATGGTCCTCTAACCTTCTGTAGATAATTTTTGCCAAATGCATTTACGTTCCAGCTACGGCTGTGCCTGTAGCGATAAGATAAACCAAGTACATTTTTTGAACTGTGCCTTTTTAGTTTTTCGAATTCACTGAGCGATTCTTCGGGCAGATCTGAGACGACATTTCTAACAAATCCTGTCTGAATATCATTCAGGGTAATGGCATGCTGGTCATTAATTCGATAGCTTAAATTAGCCGTCCCAGAATAATTAGAATTATCTGAGTCTGAAAGGCCTGCAACACCACGCTCTCCTTTGGACACAGCAATGATGCGTTCCCCCAACCAGTTGTAAGAATAACTAGACGTATCTACTGTACTATTTCGGCTAAAATTATAGTTAGCGGTAACGCGCGCCGTCAATCCCTTTATTAACAGATCTCTTTTATAATACTCCATTGTCGGCTGTATCCCTTTTGATTTTTGAAATACGTCTCCATAGACCGTTTCTATATTCCCAGGAGCATTCTGGATTTCTTTGTAATCCTGACTCAATGTCGCACCAATAAAAAATCGATCTGCCCAAGGTTTATTCACCCACCCCACTTTAGCTACTATCCCCTCATTATGATAACCACCATGAAAACGTTTAAACCACATCGTATCACGACTCGTATTTCCATTCGTTTTTAATCTACTTTTGATTTTATAGCTATTATCCGAATAGTTTTGATACCCGTTTAGCTGAAAGGAGAACCCTTTGGGAGTTGTGTGTCCCACAATAATATTGGTCCGATGTGTATTATATGTACCATAAGAATAGGACGCGTCCACAAAAGAATTTGTACTCTGATTGGTTACAATATTAATTACTCCTCCCAAAGCGTCAGATCCAAATTCAATGGGTATTACACCTTTATAGATTTCAATACGCTCAGCTAGAGACACCGGAATATTATTGAGCTGGAAGGAGGAACTTGTACCTTGCATAGGTACGCCATCCATAAAAATTTTTATGTTACGCCCAGTAAATCCATTGATCGCGATATTAACATCCGATCCCAGACCTCCAGCCTGTCTTATTTTGACTCCCGAAGCTTTTGCCAAGAGGTCTGTAAGGTTCATCGTCGAATTATATCATGCTTTAGCATCCAATGCAACAACATTAAAAGGCGACTCTCGAACCTCCTGAATACCAGATTTGCCAGCAACAACGACTTGGTCCAATGTTGTACTCGGATCTGCATTTAAATCAAATTGTAGGTACTTATTTTCACCATTATTCACTGTAGCAAATTCTTTATGAGCTAAGAATCCGACTTTAGAACCAATAATTTCATATTTCCCTGGTACAACCACCAATATATAGTGTCCGTCTTTATCCGTTGAAGTACTATACGCCGTGTTCTTAATATATACCGTCGCATCCGATAATGCTTTTCCATCCGCATTTTTAACATAACCGATTATCTTCACAGAAGCACGATGCTGAGCAAAAGCTTGAATCGTAAAAAACACAATAAATAGAAGTAGATATTTTCTCATTATATGACTATGATTAATTGATATGGATCAGCTCAAGTAATACTATTATTATTTAGACTGATTTTAAACTGTCGCAAATTTAAGAGATGACAGCCGTCGTAGTATAACGGAAATGGGATTAAAAATCATGTTTTAGGGATTATAGGGATATTTTCGACCAAAGCTCAACCTAGATCGACGAAACTCTTTTTTACAAGATTTAGAGGCTGCAATTTTGTTCTGTTTAGAATGATTAAAAATAAAATGAAAAATTGTATCACGATTCGTCTCTTGGGACCAGCTGATAATAGTAGACAAATAATGGAAATTACACTCCCTGTAAGAGGCAGCGATAGGGATGAATTAGTTTATAGCAAAAAGGAATTTAAAACTGATCAAAGTAAATTGTCGCTGAGAAGATGGGTAATGCCCGGATTATGCATAATAGAGGAAGAAAGCTTAATTGTCTCACAATTCGACATAGATAAACCCTATATATCAATAGTCTGTCAACAAGGTGTAGTTAGAATCTCCAATAAGTTAACGACTCAGGCACAACAGCTAATGACGCTAAAAACTAGAGTACCCCGTTGTACGGTTTTATTTTCTGTAGATTTATTTACTAACCTTTTTGGAAAGGAAACTTGGATCAATAAGGATAATTTTTTTGAAAAGCTGGTGAGCGCACCAATAATTGTCTTTGAATATTTTCTCGAACCCAACATAAAAAATATAATTGATACCCTTTTAAATGAACATACTGATGATCCATTTAAAAGATATTATTTTGAGTTAAAAATAAAAGAACTTTTATATCTCTTACTTCTACAACCTCCCCTGAATTTTTCTGATTCAACAATTCCAAATGAAGTTGAACAAAAATTAGCCATCGCAAAAGCCTACTTACTAACAAGCTATCAACTATCTCCGACAATCAAACAGTTGTCAAGGTTGGTCCTGTTAAATGAATTTAAACTTAAATATTTCTTCAAGTTAAAATTTGGAACAACGATAAAGTCCTATATTATCCATCTCCGGATGATAGAAGCAAAAGCCTTAGTATGCAATGGTTGTAGTGTAAACGATATTGCGGCTCGATTGGGGTATAAAAACGTTTCTCATTTTATTCTAATTTTTAAAAGAACTTTCGATGTTACTCCTAAAGAAATGGCCAAGAAAAATTGAGCATAATGAAGAAATTGCTCAAGATGATATTATATAAATTGGATAGCTTTTAAAACATTAAATGATAAAGCAATTGAGAAATTAAATCAATCTTAAGTAAGCAACCTTTTAAAGATTGCGTGAAGTCCTTTTTTATACTGCTCCCCAATTGTTATTTCATAATCCTCAATCCATACACTATTGGTGGATAAAGACGTGACCGCATCCAATGCCACGATATACGACTTTTGAATCCGCCGGAATCTTTCTAACGGCAATTTCTGTTCAAGTGACTTCAATGTAGCTAACGTAACAATTGTTTTGTCAGAGGATTTCAAATGAATAGCAACATAATCTTTTAAGCCTTGAATAAATTTAATATCCTCCCATGCAATCTTTATTTGTTGATGATCAGATCTGACAAATAGTGCCCCCTCCCCGAGAAGATTAGGCAAGGCTGCGATTGTTGACTGGTAGTATTTAGAAGCTTTATCGACAACCTTCAAAAATTCATGATATTCAAAAGGTTTTAATAAATAGCCTAAAGCTTCTACTTCATAACTTTCGACAGCAAATTCATTATGCGCTGTAGTGAAAATAACCTTTGGCCGTTTGGATTCCTCTAATTCCTTAACAGATCGCGCGATTTCGATTCCATTAATGCCAGGCATATTTATATCCAAAAACAACAACTCAAATTCTATTTCAGAAATTCTATCGATAATGTCCTTTGTACTATTATAGGTAGAAATCAGCCGCAATGCTGGTGTATTTTCGATAAAGGAATTAAGGAGACCAAGTGCTAATGGTTCATCGTCGATCGTCACACAATTTAATATCATGTCAGTTGAATTGCAAGTTTTAAATTATAAGTCCTGTTGATTTCATCTACTTCAGTCAGTATGTCATATCGCGATGCATATAATAATTCTAGCCTTCTTTTTGTATTACACATTCCTACCCCTTTTATTTCAAGGTCCTCTAGCCTATTGGACAAAGTACCAATTTTATTTTTTGTTTTCAAAGTCAATATATCACCCTCCAATGCAATATTAATGAATATAGTTGCATCATCATCAGTAATACCATGTTTAAAAACATTTTCAATATACGAGATCAGAAGCATGGGTGCAATTTGAAAATCTCCAGTTTCTTCGGGGATCAACAATTCAATATGAATATTGTTATTTGTACGTAATCGCATAATAGACACATAATCTTTTATAAACGCCAACTCATTTGCTAATGGAGTCATTGTATGTTTTACCTCGTAAAATTGATAGCGGAGCAACCTCGAAGTCTGCGCAAGCGCTTTTCGTGAAGCATCTGCATCTAAATAGCTAAGTGCATAAATGCTATTAAGGGTGTTAAAAAGAAAATGCGGATGGATTTGTGCTCTCAACGTGGTAAGTTCCATTTGAACTTGCTCGTGTTCCAAATGCACTAACCTTTTACTGTCTTTATTCCATTTAGTCATAATCGACATAGAGGTACTAATACCCAGCATGATCAAAGTTGTCCAAGTTGCAAAACGGTCAAGGTATAATCTATGCCAGATAGTAGGAATCTGTAAAAATGGTTCCTTGTTATGGAGATCAAGTAGCCGAGACACAAAAGACATAAAAAAAGAAGCAAATAGAACAAAACATACGATACTTATTACATACCATACATATCTCTTATTAAATAGAAAGTAGGGCACAAAATAATACGAATTCATATAATAAGCTATCACCATAATACAAAGGTGAATAACCTGCTTAATCAAAAATTCAGCGGGATAAGATATTTCCTTTTTTAATGTATAGGGGTATCCAAGCAAAGCAAATGCAAGCAATGTCCAGGAAAGTAGATGTACCAACACACCCTTATATTATTAAATTTACTCACTTTCATGCTCATTATTTAAGAACCTCCACGGAAGTAACTCCGTCAGGCCTTGCTATATTAATTCTCTTAATTTCCTGCCGAGTCTTTAGGTCTATTACAGCAATATAATTATCTGGGGTACAAGAGATGAACATACGTTCTTGTTCAGTATCCATATAGGTACCTGCACCTCTACCAATTTTTTGTTTTTGCTCAAGTTGCAATGTGGTCCGATTATAAAAAAGTAGATCGCCTGTTTTAACACTCACAATACATACTGTATTTCCATCGGGTGTTATTTTGAGACGATGTAAGCCCAATACACCACTATTTATATCATGCTTGATAAGCTTTTTCTCCAAATCCACCACGATGATATGACCATCTGGACGAGCTGTCCACAATTCTTTGCCGTCTAAGGATATATCAAATCCCTCAGCACCAAGACCGACCTGTATAAGATCTTGCCGCCACTCCTTCCGTATTTTTGCATCGGGAGGCAAAACTCCTGTTGGAGGCATATAGGGAGCAATATCTTTTTTTTCATAAACACTCACTGTCCCGGATTCCACATTGGTTGTATAGAATGTTAAACCATCATTCTGAACGGATATCAAGTGAGTAAAGTCTTGACCGGTTCCAAATACTTGTTCAACTCGGTCCGTCTTTAAATCCAATAAGACCACAGCTTTCGATCCCTGTACTGTAACCCAGAGCTTATTGGATTGATAGGATAAGCCGTGAGGGGTAAAAAAGGGCTTTGTATCTATTGTCCTTTTTAAATTTAGTTTTTTCAGATCGACCACATTAATTTTGGAGCCAATCCCTGTCAAAATCGGATGTGAAATATATGCTTCATTTCCTTCGCTATTGGTTACGATCTCATGGGGATCTGAACTAATGGGGATTGATTTTATAGCCTTGAGCGTTTGATAATCCAAAACAACCAATGAACTATCTCCCTTCGATAGAGCCAGGATATACTGCTTCTTTTGAGCAAATAGGATGTTTGCCCAGAAGAAGAAAAATAAAAACAAAGAATTATACATGATCGTATTTTATTACTTAGATTTTATTTTATTCATCAATTGCTGGAATGCAGGAATAAAATCCTCAAACAAAGAATTATCTTTATTTCTCAGCATTACCTCACTAAAAAGCTTCAATCCCAACGCAAACTCTACATTGTCTTGTTGTGTAGGAAAATTATTCCTTTGTATTGACATTTCAATAATTTTAAAAATGTCATCGTGATTTTGGAATTCGAACGTCAAAGGTTGATGTTCCATTATTTCCCCTTTGTTATTCTTTAAATATTCCAATTGAATGTTATATTGATAGGTTTTCTTCTCCATTTTAAATTTTATTTTTTGATTCTATATTAACTAAACCATGTCTTAACGCTGATCTAAATAGCCCCTTTAAAGCTTGTCTTTGAATTTAGTAAAACTATTTACATTTCATAATCAATAGAAGCTAACGCATGTTTATTTTTACATTAAATCAATTCTTCTTAGAGTTGCAACAATAAAATGGACAACTAGTCTAGCAACATGTTTACATATTTTTCTAACGAGCTCCTCTGGAGAAATCCTGTTTTAGCTGGTAATCAACTATCTCTGCATTAAAATCAAAAAGAAAGGCTGTACTCAACGACAGCCTTCTTTTTCTAACGAAACATATGCAAACCTAGGTTAGGACTCAGCATATTGGAAAACTATTTGGAAAAAATTTCCTCTAATTTTTTATCCAATTCTTCACCACGCAAATATTTCGCAATGATTTTACCATTAGGGTCCACCAAGAAATTCATGGGAATAGCCTTCACATCATACATTAACCCCGCTTCATTTTCCCATCCCTTGAGATCTCCCACTTGTTTCCAGGTAAGTCCATCATCTTGGATCGCTTTTAACCATTTCGCTTTATCAGCCGCTTTATCCATGGATACGCCTAGAATTTCAAATCCTTGCTTTTGGTATTTAGTATAGGATTTTACTAAATTCGGATTTTCCCGTCGACATGGTGCACACCAGGATGCCCAAAAGTCGATCAGGACATACTTGCCGCGGTAATCGGATAATTTCACAGGCTTGCCATCAACATCAGGCTGTGTGAAATCCTGGGCTTCGACCCCCTCACTTGTTTTTTTGACTAACGCTATACGTTTTGCCAAGTCCTTACCCAGAATAGAATTCTGCAAGCTAGGATCTAGTGTAGCAAATATCTTCTCGGCTTTGAGCGCATCAAATTCAGGGGGTAACGTTGAATTAAAAGCCATTAAAGCCATATAGCTTTTTGGGTTTTTGGCCACATAGTCCAATTTCGCATCGATGGTCTGTTGCTGTATAGCATTTGCACGATCCTCCAAAGACTTGATATATTTAGGGTCTTGCTGATCTGCGAGCGACTTAGCTTTATATTCGTTATTTAAAACCTCATATTGATCATATATCGGTTTCAACATCGTATTTACCCGTTCATTTTCTGTATTTAAAGGGGATCCGGAGATTTTTGCATGTTTAATTGAATCTGCCGCTACAAATTTGATCGTTGCTGATTCAATAAAAAAAGGAAGAATATCTTGTTTCGGTGGTTTAGCAGGGTCAAAAGGAGCATTATCGTGGATAATACGTAAATGCGCTTCCATCGGGGAAGGGATACTTCCCTTAAATTCAAATTTTCCATTTTTTATTTCAACGGAGTCAATGCGTTCTTTTCCGTCATAATTAAGACGCAGATATGCCTTCGCAGGTTTGTCTAACTTGCCCACTGCTCCTTGCAGTGTATAATTTTGTTGTGCATATCCTAATGCTGGCAATACGCAAGCTAAAGCTAGCGCCCATTTCATATTTTTCATAATTATTTAGTTTTTCTCGTTCAAAAATCTATTTCACTAATTTCGTCAGACTGTTTTTAGCAGCCTGTCCCACAGTTCCTGTCTGTAATAATTGTTTGTAAAGTTTTTCATCCCGTAGTACAGACAATGCCTCTTTAAAACTTTGGTTGGATTCGTTCCGGATCCGGGCCATATAATCACCGCCAGTATATAACAATGAACCTACTTGTGCTTTAAATTCAACATCAATAGTAGCATGCGCGTCAAGCTGTTGTGCAGGTGGAATTGCTACAGCAATTTTGTTAGCGGCAGTGATCAGTTGCTGGTGTACTTCTTTTGGAACTTTAAACCTTATGTTGAATGCTTTGAAATCTGGATACGCTTTGAGCAGAGCCTCACGATTTTGTTGGACAAACTCAAATCCACCTTTGGCAACGAGCCCACTGTTCATCAGTTGTGCCATCCAGGTACTATATTCATTGGTATCTATGGGAACAAAACGATCTGGCATAATTCCACCACCCCCAAAAACAATCCTTTTATTTCCAAGTGTCATGTATTTTAAAGAGTCCGGAAAGGAAATATGTCCTTCTTCCAATAATTCTTTTGATTCCATTCGACGGTTAAAATCCTGGAAATAATCATCCTTGCCTTTATTGTAGGGCTTTTGGATCGAACGCCCTGATGGAGTATAGTATCTCGCACCGGTAAGCTGCATTTCTGAGCCATCCGATAGCGGTACCGGTTTCTGCATCAAGCCTTTTCCGAAGCTGCGGCGCCCGATAATTACAGCACGATCCCAATCCTGAAGTGCTCCAGTGACAATTTCACTGGACGAAGCAGTTGATTCGTCAATAAGGACTACGAGCTGTCCTTCGTAAAACTGACCAAATCCGCCCGTAAAGTAATAGTCTTTTCCGCCTTCATTGGGCACTGAATAAAAGACAATTTTCTCCTTAGGCAAAAACTCATCGGCAACACCAATAGCAGATTCGACATAGCCTCCACCATTGCTCTGCAAATCAAGGATCAGCTTTTTCATTCCTTGTTCTTTCAGATTTTTTAGAGCAGCATCAATCTCCTGACGTGTCGTTCTATTGAAAATTGAAAGCGCAATGTAGCCGATCTCCTGATCTACCATATAACTTTCTCGAACCGATTTCTCCAATATATTTTCGCGAACAATACTGATATTCTTGCTTTCCTTACTTCCCGGAGACGCAATTGTAAGGAGTACTGGCACGTCTTTTTCACCGCGCAATTTTTCCATAATCTCCTTATTGCCCCATTTTTGCTCAAGGATGCTTTCTCCGTCTATCCCTTGGATCTGATCACCGACACGTATTCCTGCACGCATGGCAGGTCCATCAGGATTGACTTTGGTGACAAAAGTCTGCTCTTTTGTTTTTAGAAACTGAATGCCTATCCCAGCAAAGCTTCCACTCATGGCGACACGCATCTGTTCAGCCTCCTCACGACTGGTATAGTGTGAATGGGGATCTAAATCTGCTATCATCGCTTTGATCGCCGCATCCACCAGATGTTCTTCATTGACCTGGTCGACATAATTCTGCTGAATAAGCTTCAGTGCCTCCTCAAATTTATATTTTGGATTCATCTGAGCCTGCAAAGACAGCCCTAGACCAAGCATGCCGACGAGTAAACTCGTTGCTTTCCTATTCATATTGCGTAATATTTTAATATTTTATTTTTCGTTTTTAAGTATCTCGATAGCCAGGGAAAGTTCATCCATCAATTTGCTGGGGCTTCCTGAGTAACCTCCCGAGCAATAACGCACCCGACCATTTTTCACAATGATTTTTCGTGGAATAGATGAATCGCCGAACAGCGGGACCAATTGTTTGAACACCAAATCCTGCTCATTCGTCTGTGGATTGACCGAATCATGTAACAAATTGAAACGAAAACCTTCTCCACGAACATAGTTCACTGATTTATCTTTATAATTTCCGGTCTGCATGGTACCTAGCATATAAATGGCAACATGTTTATCCTGCGCATATTTATCGACCAAAAGCTGCATTCCTGGAAAGGCCATAATACATGGACGACACCAGGTAGCCCAAAAATCCACGACAACAATTTTATCTTTCCAATCTTCTGGCGTAATAAATAGACCTTCGGCAGTTTCCAATCGAAAATCAGGCATAGGATGATTGACCCAATTGTGATCCACATAGGCCTGCATTGCAGCTTTTTCCTCGGCGGATTTTAATCCCGTCAAGTAAGCCTGATAACCACCCTCATCGCCAGCATGTCCTTTTAAGTAAATTGCTTTGAGCTTATCAAACATACGCGGTGTCATTGCATTGTATCTTGCACTCATCTCAAGTAAGGGTAAGATTTGTTTGTCATCGCCTAAGCCTTCCAGCACCTGAAGATTAATTTCATTGAGTTCGGCATTATTGTATTTACCATCTTCGGAAAGCAGTAAGAAATATTTTCGGGCTTCTTCATACTTTTTGAGGTCATTTAATAAAGAAATATGGGTAAAAAGACGGTCATCCAAATTTTTAACGACATTGGAATCTGCCTGAGTCTGCCGATCAAAATCTTCCTGATAAGAGTTGTCTCCTTTACGCGCGATCAACTTGGGTAGAATTGCTTCGGATACTTGATAAAGGCTATCTCTACCAACCATTTTAAACATATATGCACGCATGATATTCCAGCGCATCAATTCGTTTCCTGTACGGAAATCAATATCGTCATACAGTTTCGCGAACTTGTCAAGTTGTTTGGAGTCAAAGTAAGCCGATCCGAGTCCACGGTATACTGCATAATAGATAAACCCCTGACCGTTGGGATGCTGACGCCATTGCTGAACAGGAAAACGTTGTAAAAAATTCTCATACGAAGCAATTACCTCAGCTTTGTTTGGACTGCTTCCCATGGTATTGCTGTAAGCAATAAACCGGGCCGTCGCACCAGTTGGAAAATCGGTGTTTACACGTTGCTCGATCAATTGAGTCAAGGCTTTATCCTGAAGCCGCGCGCTCGCAAAACTATAAAGTTGGTTAAGGTTTTGATCCGAGATAGCCTTTTGTTTAAGTTGATCATTAATCAGCTTCCTGGCGTATGCTGGAAATGCGCCTTCCAAAGCCAATTTTTGTAAGTTCATAAAAGGCTGAAAATAGCGCAGGTAAAGTTTTCCAGACAAAGCAAATTCTTTTTCAGCCAATCCTTTCAGATAGACAGCTGGCATCGCAGGAGGCTGATTATTATAATAAGAGAAGATTCCACCACCTGCTATTGCAGGTACCTGAAAAGCAGCTTCTCCCAAATATGCCCCCGCTACGGAATTTCCTTTTCCATCAGCTAGAGCAATAGCATAGCCACGATTCTGATTGTTGTCAATTGCATCCGGGTGATCAGCTTCTCCCTGATAGAATTTTACGGCTATAAAAGCCGTCGTCGGTTTAACCGGTACCGCTACTCTCCATAGCCCTGTCGCATTTTTCTGCATGGGAAGGCTTATCTGCTTCCAGTCAAAATCTTCAAACAAAAAGAATGTCGCATGTATTGCATCACTAAATTCAAGATCCTTGTCTTTGGCGCTGTAGACCACCTGAACAGGCGCTGTCGTTTGGGGTTTTGCCGGCTTGAAAACGCTGCTGTCAAATCGAGGCTGCGCATATAACACAGCCTGGACAAACAACAGCACTAAAAAGATCATCTGTTTTTTCATCTTATATAAATTATCTAGGGTTTTGGCCAATTTCAGGATTGAGAGTCAACACTTCCTGGTTAATGGGGTATATCAAACGTGGGCTTGAAGCCGTCAAGGTATAAGTCTGTCCGTTTAACGTACGGCTAACAGGTTTAAAATAATTACCATCCAATGTAAGGCGGCGCATGTCGTACCAACGTAGATCCGTTCCAACAAATTCGCGACGGCGCTCGTCGACGACCGACTGTAGTAAGTCACCACTGATATCTGTCGGTGAAAGTGCGATGTATTTACTTGCTGCAAAACGCTTCTTACGCAATAGATTTAGCAATTCGACTACTTTGGCTACATTATTTTGACGAGCGTATACCTCTGCCCGATTGAGAATGATTTCGGGGCTATTCAAACCTACATAAGAGTTGTAATAATAGGGGTTATTAAATAAAGGTTTGATATATACCGATCCTTTGTAGGTATTGACATCGGTACCAATGAATAATTTCAGCCGAAGATCATCAGCTTTGTACAGTGCAATAAGTTCAGGATTTATCGGGCCGCGTATAAATCCTGAGCTTAACTTCGACAAGAGTACTTCCTTATCATCAATCAACCGAGGATAGGATCCTGAAACGTAGTCCTCCAGATTATATACTGTAGGATCTAAAGCTAAGGCCAAGTCGGCATATCTACCAGCTTCTTCAAAATTACGCATTGTCAAGTATACTCTTGATAACAAGGCATAAGCGGCGATTTTGGAAGGATGGTAATTAAAAGTCGGATAATTAGGTAGATTTTCCGTAGCCAAACTTAAATCTGTGATCATCTGTTCATAAATCCGAGCTAGCGACACACGACTTAGGTTTTCAAAAAGATCTGCTTTCAGCAATAATGGTAATCCGGGTTGGCTTTCGGCCTTTGTGGGATCATATACTTGGGCATACTGATTGGCTAAAGAAAAATAGGCAAACGCACGATGAACACGAGCTTCAGCAGCTACAGCAAGCTTTTGTGCCGTTGTGCCATTTTGGCTTTCCATCACCCCGTCAAGAATTTCATTGGCAATGTAAATCTGTTTATACAGA
Source organism: Sphingobacterium sp. UBA1897 (assembly GCF_002337775.1). NCBI lineage: Bacteria > Pseudomonadati > Bacteroidota > Sphingobacteriia > Sphingobacteriales > Sphingobacteriaceae > Sphingobacterium > Sphingobacterium sp. UBA1897. Next base: position 416,405 of record NZ_DDGR01000023.1, on the reverse strand, counting down.
TTATTCCAGGCTACATCTTGCTGATTGTCTACATAGAAATAGTCATTCCAGATATAAGCTCTTTGGTAATTCTCGCCCCAGGACAATGAAGCTGTTAAGGGAACTTCCGTAGCGATATTATCACTTGTGATAAGTGGCAGTACATACGAACTTTCAAAGTTACCCTTATTGTTGAGAAGATAACGAAAATCGTCGGTTGTCTTCAGGGTACGTTTATCATACTGATCTACTTCTACAAATTTCCGACATGAAGCTGCCAATAATACGCTCGAGGATAGTAGGCTATAGAGGATAATATTTTTGATTTTCATGATTTCAGGTTTAAAAAGATAGGTTTAGACTCATAAAATACGTTGGTGAGGGCGGAAGATTTGAATAACTATTCAATGTCCGATAACTTGGATCAATTCCATCTTTATTTTTACGCCAAAGTAAGCCTAGATTGCGAACACTCGCATTTACGTTTACAGATTTAAACGGTGTATGTTCCAAGGTTTTGAATGGAAAACTATAACCTAGATCAATCTGTTGCAAGCGAACATTACTACCACTGATTACCAACGCATCCGAATTGGCATAACGGGACAAACTATTGTATTGGTAACCTTGCTTACTCAACCCTGGTACGTTTGTGAAAGCCTCATCTCCAGGTTGACGCCATCTCTTTGCTAAATCAGACTGAAGACCGATCACTCCAGAATAGGGAGCATAATCTGGATAGTTTTGTACGGAAAGTCGTCTAAATACATGTCCCAATTCGTAGGTTATACGCACTCCCAAGGTAAAATTACGATAGGAGAATGTATTGAATAGTCCACCAAAATAGGGCGGTGTGGTACGCCCCACATTCACAAGGTCTTCGGGTGAAAGTGCTGTAGCGGGTGCGTCAGCATTGACAATTTCTCCATTTTGTTTGTATACCTGCGAACGTCCTTGATTATCTAGTCCTGCCCAACGGTAGGCATAGACATAATCTGTTGAATTTCCGACAATCGGAATAGTTCCATTGATGTAGTCAAGGACCCGAGTCGGATTGCTGAAACGCGAATCTGTGACTTTATTGGTATTATAACCAAAATTGAATAATGTATTCCATTTCACCTTAGATTGCAACCAAACAGCCCTTAAGCCTAAATCAACACCTTGTCCCGACATTGTCGAGCTATTAAATTTCAGACGCGTCCAGCCATAGGTTGGGTTGAACGGGAAATCATAAATAATATCAGAAGATTTCTTCGTATAATAATCTACGTTAAGCTGTAGTCTGTTGTGCCAGATGCCGTAATCTAGACCAATATTTAGTGTATGGACTTTTTCCCAGCTAATCTGACTATTAGCAGGCGATACAATTTCTGCCGTTACTTCATTTGTAATGTTATCATTACTTGTATTGATAACAACTACCCTATTTGCACCTGTTGGCAAAATACCGTTGACTCCGTAGGTCATACGAATTCCCAAAGCATCTACCCATGTCGATTCTTTTAAGAAGTTTTCTTTTTTAACATCCCATTTTCCACCTACAGACCAAAGTGGCTTACCGCGCTCACTCTTAGAAGCACCAACTAGCGTAAAATCATCAAATCGAATGCTTCCAGAAAGTACATACTTACCGTTAAAGGCCGAAAAAGCGCCATTGGAATAGTAAGATAACGCTCGGTTTCTATTCTTTGCAATGGCAGCATTGGAACTGAAATAATTATCCCAACCATAAATTGTCGGGTAACTTCCTTTTGGGTTTATAACGGCAAATGAATAGGTATCAGCGTTGAATCCTAAATAGTTATCTCCGGATGACCGGTAATTATTCTGTTTCCATTCGGCACCGGCGAGAAAATTCAAATTATGCTCCATAGACCTGCCAAAAGCTTTGTTGATATTCAGCTGCGAACGAAAAACGTACTGGGAGCCATTGTAATTTTGAATGCCCAATCGACCTCCCATCGGATAGCCATATACATAATTTCCATTAGCATTGAATGTAGTACCGATATTGATCTGATTTCTCTGGCTATAACTATTTACCCCATCAACATTTTCCGTGTTGTTCAGCTGCCGCTGCCATTGCCCCATTACCGAGAGATCTGCCCAACTGGTCAATTTAGTATTGATATCCATGTGCATCCGCAACCCATGATTTTGATTATTATAATTTGCAGCAGTAAGCTCTTCTATTGGATTATAAGCCCAATCCATATAACCTTTGTTCTCAAAATCCTGCGAGACCTCAGGTCTAAATTGAATATAGCGTCGTATGTTATTTCCGTTCTCATCTTTCAACAGATCATAAGGGAGAAGGCCGCCTGAACTAATATTTGATGATAGAGCGTTGATTACGGCCGAATTACCAATGGAATTCCCATAATTATACGTAATACCCGTCGCTAGCTTAACCCGATCGTTGAAAAGCATATTGGTAAGATTAGCCGTTGTATTGAAGCTTTCTGCTTTATTTGCGCGAAACACGGGGACATCTTTTGTATAATTGGTGGAGACAAAGTAGGTGCTCTTATTGGCTCCTCCCGAGATCGAAAGATTATACTGTTGGGAAGTCGCTTTCTGCAATAGATAGTCTTTGATTTGATTACGATTATCAGTAGATGCAAGTCTTGAGAGTGCTGCGTCGCGTTCCTGCTCGGTTGCTGTCCCCCGTATTGCACGAAAAATCCATTCGAGTGATTCAGAGTGAGGTTTGCTACTATTAAATGCGTCCCAGCTATTTTTTTCGATATTGTCTGCTATAAAGCCTTCCTCGACCAATTGTTTTTCAAGGTCAATATATTGCGACGAAGACATCCTGTCCATTTTATTCAGATCAGCTGGAGAGGCGATACTTAAGGAAGTACCGAAATTGATTGATGTTGGGGTAACTCTTCCTTTTTTAGTTTCAATAACGATTACCCCATTTGCGGCTTTGGCCCCCCAAATTGATGATGCCGCAGCATCCTTCAATACAGTTATGCTTTCGATATCGTTCGGATTTATTCGGCTTAATACCGCACCACCAGAGCTCTGTGTATTGCCTTTATTTGTAAGCGAAAACTGGGCATCAACGGTTTCCGCCATCGGAAATCCATCAACTACGATCAATGGTTCTTTTGGCGTTCCTCCGGTACCAAAACTATTTATACCGCGTATCTGTATATTATTTGTTCGTGGATCTACATACATCCCCGGTACGAGCCCCTGTATTCGTTCAAGGATATTGATTGCCGGTGTTTCCTGTAATTGTTTGGCCGTCACGTTTCCAAATGAACCGGTAGCTGTCTCTTTGGGGATTTTAGTGTACCCCATAGACACCACTTCAACATCATCCAACACACTGACGACCTGTTCCATCGTTACATTAATCTGATTACTACTGCCGATTACCCTACGCTGCGGCTCCATCCCCATGTAGGAAAAAATCAGCGCATCAGCTGGTTCGGTGAGGCGAAGTGTGTAGCCACCATCACTACTTGAGGTCACCCCCGTACGTACAGCATGTCCATCGGACATGACAGTAACACCCACCAAGGGTGTACCTTTATTATCTTTTACAAAACCTGTGATAGTCTTCCAATACAGCCCATCATCATCTTTACTTCTCTTATCTCTATTGTCCCGAATAATGGTAAAATAATTATTTTGAACGTAGAGAAAGAGATAATTGTTTGGATAGAGAAGTTCTTTCAATACAGTCTCCACAGGAATTCTCTTATTTTTCGGGATCAGATCACTGTTAACAAAAGAATCGCGGATTAGTCCCTCTTCATAAGAAAATTTCGTTCCGTAAATGCGAGTTACCTCGCTAAGAGCCTGCCCGAGACTAGCTCTTTTTTGTGCAAAGCTACCTGTGGTACTCATCAGGCAGACTATAGGCACAAGAAGTTTAGTTTTCATAAATTTTGATTGATTAATAGTTGTTTTAGTTAGGTTTTATTACAATCTGTTTGTTTTTCACTTCAATGTTTACATTCATCGTATGTTTGATAACAAAGAGAATGTCATCAATCTTTTTTACTGGAATGACACCGGTAAACCGCTTATTGAGCAATGCTGGGTCTTCAACCACCACTTGGTAGCCATAGTTATCTTCCAACACACTTACTATATTGGCTAAGTTACTGTGCTCAATGCTCAATTCGCCCCGAGTCCAGGATAGCACTTTGTTGGCATCGTTATAAACGATCTCATTAGTTTTTAAATTTTCGTCGTAGATGAACATCTCCCCTGGTGCCAGTACACGATCCTCTCCATTTTGCCCCTGAACGCGTACGCTTCCTTCAAACAAGGTCACTTCGATGCGTCCACGGCGATCCTTCACATTGAACTTTGTCCCCAACACCGTCAATGAAAGTTTGCCCACATGCACGACAAAGAGATCGTTTTCGCGGAGGCGATTTTTAATTGCTGTATGTTTTACCTCAAACATACCTTCCCCTTCTAACCAGACTTCACGCGGTTTATCGGTTTTCCAACTGCGTACATAGGAAATGCGGGAATTACTATTTAATTTGATAATAGAAGAATCTGGAAGAGCCAATTCACGTTGTTCACCAAATGCGGTATTCGCTGCTTTTGTACCAAATTGGCTAATTTCATAACTCAATATTCCAAGAAGCAATAGTGCCGCCGCTGAAGCTGTCCATCGAAGAATTGTTCTAATAATCGATTTTTGCACTTGTTTCCTCTCATAAACTGGAATCTGACTTTGGATGTTCGTCCAACGCTGATGACTATTTAAGCTGCTTTGAACAGGTTTCTGTGCTTTAATTAACAGCATCCACGATCTTGCAATATCCATTTCGGCGGCCAAATTTGGATAATGACTGCCCAGTTCCTGCCAAAAATCCTGTTGCGCAGCTTCATTCTGAAACGTAGACTGCACAAAGTCCTCATCCGAAAAAAAGTCCGTCGCCGTATAATCTTTATATTTTGCTAACCTAGAATTCATACTGTTTTATATAGGTTACACCCTTCACAAAAATTTTACCCCAATAAATTTTATTTTTTTTAAAAATAGCAATGCCAGTCAAATCAACCCAAAAGGCACAAACGCCATTCAGGATAATTTAATACTGGTTATTTTATATATTGTGGAAAAACTTACAGTTAGATGTAAGATTTATTGATATCGTAGCTGGTTGAGCAAATAGAGCAGTACCAAAAGACCAAACCTGCCAAAGTGTTTTTTCAAACTGTCTAGCGCACGGTAATACAGTTTATAGGTATCTTTGGTCGAAAGCCCCATTATTTCGGCTATGTCTGTATAGGGCAATTCTTCAAAAAAGCGGAGATGAATAATTTCGCGCTGACGAGCGGTCATCTTTTGCAGTGCTTGATCGAGTCTATCCCGGACCTCAGTAGCACGTTCCTGACGGATTATAGTAAGATCATGTGGAAGCTCAATGGTAAATGGCAAATAATCAACGGAAGAATTCGTCACTTCTGTCCGCCGAAGTGATTGCTCAATTTTCTTCACCAACGTACGACGGAAAGCCTTATATAGGTAGTTTTTGACCGCAACATCTGTACTTAAGTTCTCCCTGTTACACCATAACTTAACAAATAGCTCTTGAATACTGTCCTCGATAATCGCCTCATCTTGTGTGAACTTGAACCCATAATTGAACAACAGTTGGTTGTATCGTTCAAAAAGTATTTTGAACGATGGTTCATGTCCAACTTGAAACATTTGCCAAATCTGTTGATCGGAGTTCATTAACTAATGCGCGACTTCTTGCTTTTCAGTTTAAGTAGATAAAATTTACATTCAAATCTAGCAATTTTTTTCAATCAACATAAGATTCAATATTTCTAGTTCTGAAAAGCGAGTATTCGCCTTCCTCTAGCCAAGCTGGAGATTTCAGGGCAGTTGACTATCCAGATTCGAAAACCGATGACTAGTTAATCCGGGCAATTTTGAACATTTGAATGTTACGCTGAAAAGTCTCAAAACCATTTTCACTTACTTTTATGGTTTATTTAAAGTGGTCAATTCGCCTCGGAATCTCATGGTCTCAATGCCCGAAATCGCCACTAAGGTCCATATTACACGTTTTAATTCGAAATGATTCACCGCAGCTTTTCCATAGCAAAGGTTAAATCACGTATCTGTATTTTTTGCTCATTATTAATAATAGCACCATCAGTCCATTCCAGTAACAAATCGTAACCCCAGCTTCTACTTACCTTATCTTTAAATAATGATGGATCGAAACGAGGTTTTTTCTTTTCAGCTATGTCTATCACTGAATTTAAATAAAGATAAACAGGTGTTAGATCTTTTTCTTTTATGTCGTAACCTATCTCTGCAGCATATTCTTTAGCTTTTTGTTGTTGATTGGATACGATATAGATTTCCAGAATACATAGCCGATACAATTCTTTATTCGCTTGAATTTCCATTTCATTTGCAATCCGCTTGCAGTAATAATCTATTGTTTTCTGAAATGCCTCGCGAGACTTTTCTTTCTGGTTAGTCTTCTGATACAAGAGACCCACGTCGACCCAGCTTTCAATTCTAAACTGCTTCGACAAGGTGAGATAGTCTTGAATTGCCGCTAGGGTATCCTTGACGGCGAGATAACTTTTGGCTCTATTTTCAAATTCGGGGACAACAAAATTCATTATGCGAATCGGCCCTATAGTGTCGCGCTGAATAGCTCTCGTCAGATCGGATATTGCACCATTATAATCACCACGTCTGAATCGTGCCTCACCAATATTTCTAAAATTGAGCGTTTTTTTGGTTAGATCTGGATTAAGTTCAATGGCCTTATCTGCCAACTCAACAGCTGTCTTATAATCCTTGTCGAAAATAAAGGATTGGCTACTCCGCTCCACAAGCGCATTGACCATATTATTATCATTGGGCAGATCATCCATGTCCATCAGACCAATCTGTTGGAAGTACAACATTACACCGCTACGCTTTTCTGCATAGGAGTTTTGATTTTTGGGCGATTCTGGTAGTTTATTTCGTCGGAAACTCAAGCTCTCCAATAGTGGTGCTACGACCATTTCTTTTGGAACCTCTTTTATATTATTGTCCATCAAAAGTAGCTCCTTACCAAGAAATTTTTCCCATCCTGCTAAAGGTAAAGTGGAAATTTTACAATGAGAGAGATCTACAGCATATGAAGTCGATGGAATAGTGAATAATGACTTTACTATTTCAAAAGACGAGAAATCATTATTGGATATTAGAATAGTGTTAATACTCTTCCAGTTTTTCAGATCATTTGGAAAACTACGAAGAGCTGTACTGGCAAGCTGACGGTTGGTTTTGGGGTCGTCTTTGCGATAAATTTCTCTCGATGAATCATATACATTATAATGTGAAGGTCGGCTATTGATCGCATAAAACGCATGTAAATTAACAAGTTGACCTAGCGATTCAGGGAGCACAGTTATATCATTGTGACTTATATTTAAAATCCTCAACTGTTTCATATCACCGATAGAAACGGGTAATTCACTCAGGTGATTGATATCGGCATATAGCTCCCGGAGATTGGCCAGCCTCGCCATATGAAAGGGTAGTTTTTCCAGTAAGTTCGTAGAGACTCTTAATTTTTCGAGCTTCGCTAGCTTTGCAATACTTTCTGGTAATGCTTTTAGAAAATTATCGCTTACATCAAAATTCTTTAAACTCAACAATGTACCGATGTCTTCGGGCAACCGACTTAAATTGCAATACGATAAATTTAATATTTCGAGGTTTTTCAATCCAGCAAATGACGGTAGTGTAGCTATCGGATTAGCTTGCACATTTAACTCGTGTAATCTATGAAGACCATTGATCGTAACCGGAATATACTGTAACTTATTTCCTTGAAGCTGTAAGGTATTTATACTTGTCAATTTCCCCACATCATTTGAAAGAAACCCAAGCTTATTATAGGATAGGTTTAGATTTTTTAATGCAGTTAACTGAAACAAGACATCCGGCAGGCTATCAATTGCATTGTCAGATAGGTCGAGTAGACGAAGTTTTTTTAACTGGGCTAACTCTTTGGGAAGATAAAATGCAGACTTTGTATTTTTAATCTGCAATTCCCGCAATTCTTTGAATTGAAATAAAGAGGAAGAAATCTGTTTTAGAGGTCCGTTTGAATAGTTCAGATATTTCAATTGAGTGCTGCTGCTGAAATTATTCGTAAATCGTCCTAGGTCATCGATATCGTTAAAATTTAATACTAACGTTTTGAGGGACCTGAATCCTCGGTCTGAATATATTGCTGTGTCTTTAACCGTAAAGTAGCTTAAACTAAGTGTTTCAATTCGCTCTTTATTGGGAAGTATATCCAATACATGATCAACGCGGTCACTTGGCGAAGTAGCGCTAATAGCTATTTCGATTAATTGGGACGGAAATTCAAATTGATCCAATAAAGGTTTATAATTAAGCGAAATGCCTTTCAATTGATAATTTTCTTTTAAACCTTTCGGGATATACTGCACCGGAAAAGCTTTGAAAATTAAATAGTGTAGCATGGGCAACTTATTCAGGTTTGAAATTTCGCCAGCCAAGTTTATTTTAGAGTTGCCCTCAAATGCTATTGCCCTCAACTGATTTTGTTTATAAAAAGTATCGTCAAGATGTAATATACCTACAGGCTGCAAAGTATCATTTCTAATTCTAAATTCCTTAAAGACAAGAGCCTCCACATGGGGGAATAAATATAATGATTGACAAAGACTATCTAATTGGGACTGATTTTCAAATTTTAGCCCTAAATAGCGAACCTTATATAGGCTATCAGAACAATCTTTTAAAAGAGGAATATCTTTGGTACTCAGCTCAACAAAAGAGATTCGATCGTTAGGATGATGATGGTTTATAGAACTTACACTGTTTGAAGAGCCACTCAGAATCGCTTCATACCCCAAAAGATCCTGAGCAGTTAACTGCAGACTAAAAAGACAAAAAGCTAAAAATAAAAATCGCTTCAAATATAAGATGTTAATCATATTCTTTCGTTTATCCATTGGCCAACTAATCAACAATAAATTTATATACTATCGGATTCGAGATTTGGTTATGTTTGACAAGAAAACTATTCCCAACCATATTGACCAAATCGATAGTATTGTCATGACGGAGATCTTAACTATATGCCCAGGGATAATTAATGTATTCCAGCGTGGAACGACTACATTGGAAAAAGTGAGGTAAAACGCCACTACTATTAAGATTAGAGTTAATAAAAATAAAACAAAAAATATCAATTTTGATTTAGAATTCATATTATAGCTGGTATTTCTTAAATATATACAAATGTTAGGAAAATTTTGGAAGAATCGGAATCTACTTACATTTATTTCCACTTAAGTAGTCAGTATTCCCGAAGGTTATTAATGGAACAATCAAATCTGAAGAACCTAATACGTATATCGAATCCATGTTTATCAAAGATTCCATATACACGGCTTAAAAGGGGTATAGCGCTGCGACCTTTGGAGATACAGGAGTTAAAAAAAAGCGTCTCGGCTCGGCCTTAGCACTAGTTTATTCTTTCACCTGAGATACCCATTTGGGAGCACGATCAATAGTCTGTCTAAGGTATAAATTCAATTGTGCAACATGATGCTGAATATGCCGCATATTATACAAGAGAATCTCAAGGAAAGAAAAGTTTTTAGATTCGTTGTTCCAACGGGCATTCATTCTGCTCGGTGTGAACTCTTCTATATGCTTTCTAGCTTTCTGTCTACAGTGCTCTAAACACGTAAGAATTTCCGACCTGGTATATGTCCTGTCCGGCTTTTTGCCTGTCCGATCAAATTCTGAAAATGTAAACGGTTTTGGTGGTTCAAATTTTCTGGGTTCTACAGATAAATAATAATCTGGCCAAAAGAGACAGCGGAAAGACAGATACCAAAAATCTAATGCGGTGTCCCAATGTTCATCGGAAAACATATAAATCGCGTTTTCGAGCATGTCTTAACTAGCTCCAAACTGGCTCTACAGTACATCGTTTATCATAATCGAATCTTGCATCATTCTTATAATTGCATATCTATAATTAATAATTCCTTCATCCTAAACTCGCTTAACGATAATTTGATGAATAAATATAATTAATGTTCTTCAGCAAACTGTATATCGACAGTTCTATTTCTTACCCTATGCCAAGTCGATCGAAGAACAAATCTTTTAAATTTATAAGACTGTAAATAATCAAAATTCAAATAGGGTAACAATAACCAAAAAATATAAAGCTATGCAAAAGATAATTCCAAACCTTTGGTTTGACAGCAACGCACAGGAAGCCGCGGCATATTACCTATCGGTTTTCAAAGATGGAAAAATAATCAATACTACCTATTACCCGAATTCAGAAGCCGAAGGACTGGCTGATTTCCAAAAGGATTTCGCCGGAAAGGTACTAACCGTGGAATTTGAGATTCTGGGAATGCGTATTATCGGGATCAATGCCGGACCGATATTCAAATTTAACGAGGCTATCTCGCTGATGATCCCCTGCAAAGACCAAACTGAAATAGACTACTATTGGGAAGCACTTACATCGGATGGAGGACAGGAGAGCGTTTGCGGGTGGCTCAAAGACAAATACGGATTAAGCTGGCAGGTTTGTCCTGGAAATTGGGAGGAACTCAACAAAAGACCAGGCGCGTTCAAAAAAATGATGGGAATGAAAAAGATTATTATTGCGGATTTCTAAAACTAGGTAACGACAAAGTCCATATTCAAACACTGGTGTAAACTCGAAAAAATAAACGTACCGGCAACGCAGCAATGGCCGCTAGGTTTCAATCATAGACCGAGGCCTTCTTAAAAATTTGAAAATGCGTCTCTGATTATTGCGCAAGCCATTATCTTTCAATAGGAGATTGGTCTAGGTAATTTTCAAATATCGAAAATCCGACAGCAGTAACATCCAAGGCAACATTGGACAGAATAATAATTGCTTTTTGAGATTTATCATCAAATGCCACAAAAGACCTAAATCCACCTGTACCTCCAGAATGATGAAATATCGCCTTACTTCCAGCTTTTTTAACACGCCAACCCAATGCCATAGTTTGATCCTTATCTGCAAAAGTCAGCTGATGTGTCAAATGAATGGCCTTTGTCAGTTTATTTTTGAAGCCTAACTGTGCCTTCATAAAAATAATCATATCGTCCAATGTAGATCTTATGGCACCAGACCCCGCCAAAGATTCCAAGTGCCAATACGACGTTGGCCTACCTTTTTCATCGTATCCTTGTACCACGTCGGTATCCCCTAGCGATGTATTTTTCATTCCCAAGGGCAAACAAATATTATCAATGACCAATTGTCCAAAACTTTTGTTACTATGACGTTCTAATGCTACACCTAAAACCCCAGCGCCTAAATTTGAATAAGAAAATCTGACTCCGGTCTGAGACGAAACATGATAATTTTTAAGGAAATGGAAGAGTGAATCAACCTTATAATGACTATAAGGATCTGCCGGAACGGCATTAGTCGTAAAAATATTATCCGGGAGCCGAGGAAATCCAGCGGTATGATTTGATAATTGAACAAGTGTGATCGGATGACAATGCCATGCTAAACGAGGAATGGAATCGGGCAGGTATTTACTGATCGGATCCTCTAATCGCATATTGCCATCAACGACTTCTTTTGCCAATAAAAGTGAGGTGAAAATTTTTGTAACTGAACCAATCTCAAAAATACTTTTGGAAGCATCTGGAAGTTGTTTACTTGTCTTAGCAATAGCTCCATAACTATATTTTCTTTGTCGCTTTCCATCAATTACCGCTAACATAATACCTGTGGCAGCACCCTTTTGAATATAAGGCCTGACGATTTTTTCCACCAGCAAATCTATGGAGTCTTTTAACGGATTATTACTTTCTGCTTTGAAATTCTTATCTTCTATGAAAAATGGCAGTTCCTTAAAATTCATCCTTAGAACCTGTTTCTCATTGTCAAGCAGAACAGAAAATAATTGTTCGGAGTTTTCAAATTGAATGGTATAATTATACCCGTTTTTAGTAGAATCAACAAAAGAAAAATATTGCATCAGGCCCACATTTGCCACAAACTTCCGCATTCCCAACGAAAACTTTTCTTTTGAAATTTTAGATTGATAAGTGGCGGACGATTGCCCGTAAATCACGTCTGATTTTTTTTCATTAAAAAGTCTTTGAAACTCCTCCATAAAATAATTGTAATCGGCACGAGTAGTCTGGGCAGGTAAGTACCGTACCGAGAACAGCAATAAAACCAGGAGACTGTAAAATCTATAATTTGGTTTAATTTTCATTTTTGTGTATTTCGGGTATGTTTAACAAATTTAATATATCCAATTGAAGAATCTTTACTATTTTCATTAATAAGATTTTATCTACATTGTCAAGAATATGCATCAATTATTGAATTTTTAAAATATAAAATTTGGAAGATAATCGATTACATCATTTAATTAAAATTATTAGGCAGTTGTTCCCTTTGAATGATAAGGAGGTTCTACTCTTGACGGATAGTATCAGTATTTTTTCCGCAGAAAAGGAAAATAACCTGATCAGACCGCTGCATGTTGCCGATCGGCTTTTTTTCCTAGAAAAGGGAACTGTTAGAAGTTTTTATCAGAAAGATTATAAAGAAATCAATACCGAATTCTTTTTTGAAAATGATTTTTTTACTGCGTTTACAAGTTTTCTTACCCAGGAAAAAACGAACTTGCATTTTCAATGCATTGAACATTGTGATTTAATAAGCATACCAAAGGATCTCATAGATAAATTGCTCCGGAAGGATACCAAATGGAATATTTTATTGAATAATATTTTAGCCAATGAATATATCAAAAAATGCCGCAGGGAAAGTTCCTTTCTGCTTTTGGATGCCAATGAACGATATCACTATTTTCTAAAACAATTCCCGGATGCAGATAATCGGATACCGCTTTTCCATATTGCTTCATACCTTGGGATGAGTCCTGAAACACTCAGTAGGATCAGGAGTAAAAAAATCAACCAAATTGATCTAAGTCAAGTAAACAATATTTAGATTTCCACACTTTTGTCATAGTAAAATTGAAATCATTTATGGAAAAAAGAGTAAAATTTGACTTCGAGATATTCTTTACGAACGGCGGTAGTATCAAAGGGGAAGATTTCAGATTAGATATATCTGGAGACGATATCATTGACAGTGCCCTGGCGGACTACATCGTTGAAGATATGCAGTTGCTCATGGTAGGAAAAGTTAATATCCTTAACAAAGAAATCCTCATTGAGCCCCATAAACGTAAACCAATTGATGAAAGTGTGGCGGAAGATTTCTTAATAGATTTAAGTCATACAATAGAGGATGGCCTGATCACTTACAAGGGGCTACCCGCACCGATTATTTGCGACTATCTCTCCAGGGAACAATCAAAACAGAACTATGATAGCGATACATCTTTTCAGATTGGAAAAATAGAGATGGTCACTAACACCGGAACTTATATCGATTGTCCATTTCATAGATTTGCGGATGGCAAAGACACAGCTCAAACAGTATTGAAAGATTTTGCACAGCTGGATGCTGTGATGATCCATATACCATTTACAGAAACCCTGAAAATTACAGAAGATCATCTTAAAAATAGAGAAATCAGGAATAAGGCTGTATTAATACAGACCGGCTGGGATAAACATTGGAATACGGAGCTATATTATCAGAACCATCCGTTTCTTACCGAACAGGCGGCAATATATCTTCGGGACTGTAAAGTTAAACTTGTAGGTATTGATTCCCATAATATAGATGACACGGATGGCAGAACAAGACCTGTTCATACGGTGCTATTGGGTGCCGGGATTTTAATCGTTGAACATCTCTGCAATTTGAATAAATTACCTGCTGAGAATTTTACGTTTACAGCCGCTCCACCAAAATTTAAAGGTGTGGGGACTTTTCCGGTCAGGGCATTTGCTTCTGTTGAAAAGAAATAATTATATTCAAATACGAAATCACCTTTAACAAGAAACACAATTACATGAAAAATAACGTAGGATTAACAAAAGATGCAGGCTGGCAGTTCGGAATCAGAAAAACTATGCCAGCAAACCTGGAAACATTGTGGAATGTCTTTTTTTCAGACAGGGGATTAAGTTATTGGTCTGAAGGTGTAGACCAGGGTTTTTCAACTTTTAATAAATATTCCCATATCCGAACAAAGTGGAGGCACAAAGATTTCACAGAAGACGCCAATTTACAGATCAGATTTATTCCTTCGAAAAATCAAGATAAAACAACAATTTCATTTCATGTTGATAAATTAAAAAATGAAAGCCAGCGTGAAGTGACGAGAGCATATTGGTCAAAAGTGATTGAAGATCTGAAGCTATTGCTTGATTCTTAAATCCCATATGAATAGGGGTTGTTTTATCTTCCCTAATCTTCCAAAACTAACTCAAATAGACCTGGATAGCTCTTTACAATGCCTTTCTGATCGACTTTGATCGACGAGGAAAATACGGTATCAAGATTGTCATACAGATATTCATCCTTCTTCTTTCTGCTATAAAGCTGTTTGACTGGCTTTATTTCATTTTCAAGAATGTTGATGTATATGACATCAATAGACTTTGATTGCCCTATATCCAGTGACAGATTATTGATTGGCAATGTATTTGTAAAAGGTGTAACCGAAATATCGATAAAGAGAAATTCATTGAACTCCGGTCTAGGAATTCCATTAATCGACCATAAACCTGCAGCGTTTGTACCGGTAATTAAATTTTTGTGCCCTTCAATTTCTGTTTTTATTTCAAATTCCTGTATGCACCAATTTCTGTCTATTTTTAAAACATAATCTACATTATAAATACGGTTTAAATAGTTGCCAATGATAGACGATTTTACATAATAGGCATCATTTTTCAGTTCTATCGTGCAATCTTCCCAGGATTTATAAACCAAGCCTCTCCAGATAATCTTTCTCATTTCGATCTATGAATTACAGTTTGCGGTCTTATTTCTGAACATTTCTTTGAATGATTTTTTGAGATGGATTCCCTTTCCCAATACCATTCCGAAACGGTTCTAAAAGTCATTTATGTAATTAAGCAGTTATTGTACCAGTTATTTCTCAAATCTAAATAAAAGGTGAATGTTATATAAATACCGGCCTTTAAGGTAAAATTTACTTTTATTTAATTGTATATCCGTTCGTATTGTCATGATTGCGACTGAAGATCCGATGCCAATATTTGCCATTATCTTCTTGACTCCTGCCCCGCATTCATCTGAAAAGTTAATGAAATCTATTGATCGTTAGATCGAACTAACCTCTTATTCTCGTTACCGTCATTTGGGGAAGCGTTCTCCCATTTCATTTCCTTCGTATTCAATTTTTTTATCAGATACTGTTCTGTATATACCTTGCGTTCATCGAAGAGCGTAACCAAAGTCTTATCATTACTTAATACATAGGTTCTGTAAATTGTAGTATCTCGATTTGAAAGCGCATCGTAGATATTCTTAATACAGGTCATATCTGAGTTGAATTTGTATGTAACGGAACCATCTACGGCCATTTTAGGATCATCATTTGCCACGGTCCATTTACCGATAAGGTTATCAATGGCTATCTTTTCATCTTTTTTGCAAGAGCTAAGAAAGACAATAATGATGGCTGGAAGTAGGATTCTGTAATTTCTTTTCATAACTTCTTGGTTATTTATTATTGATATATCAACAATACGAGTGAGTTTGATAATCTGCTACAGTAGTACTTAAAATCTTGATCCCGTCCATGTCAATACATTTTACAAGAAAACTTGATCCTAATCATTACATATCCCATCATCAAAAACAGGTCTATAATTTCAATTGGTCATTGTTTTTAGTGATAAAGAATAGTAGATGGCACGGATCGTATAACCTCCTCGTAATACTCCCTTCTCTAAGTACATCCAATCTGATATTTTTTGGTTATCAATCACTACGGTATCGCCAAGGGCGACCTCTTTCGTAGACACCGGACTGTTAGAGACAACGCCGGTAAAGTCGGGATTGACTAGCGTTGAAAACAGCCTGAGATAGTTGATGGGAATGTTTCCAATTTGCGTTGAAATACGTAACTTCAATACAACTGATCCATTGAATACAACATGATAGTTCCGAATAATAATCGCTTACCTCCATTAAACGGCCTGGTACTTATCGGCGGCAAAAGCCAACGCATGGGAAGAGCGAAAGAAAAGATGCGTTGGCATGGTAAAGAACAGGTCTATTATTTGGCCGATATGTTAGGGAATTATTGCGTTGAGGTATACATTTCCTGTCGTGTAGAACAGTTTGATGAAATAGCGGACGGCAAGGAGATGACTTCAACCTACGCATGGCTTTCCGATCGTTATACAGACATTGGTCCTATGGGTGGAATGCTGACTGCTTTTGAATTTCGGCCCGATCGAGCCTGGTTGGTTGTGGCCTGTGATTTACCTCTGGTCGACCCCGAGGCGATCGCCTATTTAATACAACATCGCGACCCTCGAAGGATCGCCACCGCATTTAAAAGCCAACGGGACAGCTTGCCCGAGCCATTGTTGGCGATCTGGGAACCCAGTAGTTTGCCCATATTCCAGCAGATGCAGACTCAACATAAACTTTCACCACGCCGGGCATTGATACAACATCGGGCCCTATGTATTGAAGCCCCGGATGTCAATACCCTTGTCAATGTCAATACCCCTGCCGAGGCCGACAGTGTAAAAGCCATGATCAACAATAAAGATTAAGGTCGTTGAAGTGCGCCACGGTAGAGCATTTCATCCACTTTCTTGTATACCTCAGGGTCATGTCGTTTTATTTTAATCTTCACATATTTGGAAGCTGGCATATTACTTTCTTTTACGACATTGTTGACCGAAACCAAAACATTCGTCTCGGGGAAATAGGTTACCGTATTTTTTTCAGGAATAGCGTAGGAAACGATCAAAAATAAGGGAGCTACGCGTTCTATACCATCATCGTAATTATACAGATCAACTTTTTCTCCAGCCTTAAAACCAGCTTTATCAATATCTTTCTGATTCATAAATACCACACGTCGCTCATTTTTTATACCCCGATAGCGGTCGTCCAGCCCATAGATTGTGGTATTGAACTGATCATGGGTTCGCGTTGTTGCCATCATATACTCATCGTCATCCAGATGGTTTTCGGGGATATCCGTTAATGTGAATGGTGCTCGCCCTCCGAGTTCATGCGAAAAAGATTGTGCATCACGGGCGCCATTCGGCAGATAGAATCCATCGCGCTGACGTACCCTCACATTGTAATTCTCAAAACCGGGAATACATTGCTCAATTGCATCACGTACCGCGTCGTAGCTGTCATGGTAACGTTTCCAGTCGACTACCGACCGATCTCCTAAAGTTGCCATTGCCATCCGGCAAACGATCTGTGTTTCGTTGACCAGATTTTTGGAAACAGCATCCAATACCCCTTTCGAAGATTGAACCACACCCATGGAGTTTTCCGTGCTGATGATCTGAACTTCACCGTTCACAATATCCTTGTCGCTGCGTCCATAAGTCGGTAGGATAAGCGCCTCCTTGCCATGGATCAGATGGCCACGGTTTAATTTGGTGGAAACAGCGACCAATAAATTCAGCTTCCGCAGTGCATTTGCCGTAAATGTTGTGTCGGGTGTGGCGGACAAAAAATTCCCGCCCATGCAAAACAGGAATTTGATTTTTTCGGCGTGCATCGCTTTAATTGCACGCACCACATCATAACCATGTTCACGGGGTGGATTAAAGCCAAAATACTGCTGCAGCCTATCTAACTGCTCGTCGGTAGGTTTTTCATCGATAAGCATAGTACGGTTTCCTTGTACATTACTGTGCCCCCGAACGGGACAGACACCGCCCCCTTTAATACCGATACTTCCTTTCATCAACAAGATATTGAGGATCTCGCGAATCATATCAACACCGTTGGGCTGCTGGGTGAGGCCCATGCCCCAGCAAAAGATAATTTTATTTCTGTAAGCGAGCAGTTCAGCCGCTTTTTGCATATCGGGAATTGCAATGCCACTTAGCTGGCTCAGATGCTCCAGATTATAGTCCGCTTTACTGAATTGCGCCAAAAAGTCCGAGTAGCCCGTTGTCTTGCTGTTAATAAAATCGGAATGAATAACCAGGCCCGGATTTTTAGCTTCGAGGTCCAGTAAAATAAGTTCCAGTGCTTTTAAGAGTGCCATATCGCCATTGATCTTCACGGGAAGATAAAGGTCGGCCAAACTCACCCCTTTGCCGATGATCCCATTGACCTGCTGCGGATTATGAAACCCCATTAATCCAGCTTCGGGCAGCGGGTTGATAGCAATGATTTTGGCTCCATTCTTTTTTGCCTTTTCCAGCGCACTCATCATACGAGGTGCATTTGTCCCTGGATTGTGACCGATGATAACGATAAGCTCGCTTTCATAAAAATCGTCCAGTTTGACTGTGCCTTTACCGATTCCAATGGTGGGGCGAAGTGCCGAACCGGAGGTTTCGTGGCACATGTTAGAGCAATCCGGCATATTGTTGGTACCAAATTCTTTGGCAAATAATTGGTAGACAAATGAAGCCTCATTAGACGTACGGCCTGAAGTATAAAAGGCGGCCTGATGCGGCGATTCCAAGGCATTGAGCTGTTCGGCGATTTTTTGAAAAGCACCTTCCCAGCTGATCGGTTCATAATGTGTTCCTCCCGGGCGCAGATACATCGGATCTGTCAGCCGCCCCATCTTACCGATCTCATAGTCGCTGAGCTGTGAGAGATCGTACACTGAATTGTTCTTAAAAAACTCTGGGGTGACTCTTTTTGTTGTAGCTTCTTCTGCCAGTGCTTTTGCGCCATTTTCACAGTACTCACCGACTGGCGAACGCTCATCGTCTGGATCAGGCCAAGCGCAACTCGGGCAGTCGAAGCCGCCTACCTGATTCATTTTGAACAGCGCCTTGGTACCCCGGATAAGCGTTTTCTCTTCTATAAGATCGGCAAATGCCGCCAATACAGCCGGAATTCCAGCCGCTGATTTTTCTACGGGTGTCAATTTCAGATCCAAGAGCTTATAAGGATTTTCTGCCTGTGGCTCCTTCTTGATTGATTGCTCCAATTTTTGCTTATTGTTCTCTTCCATAACATAAGATTTTGGGACAGTTCACACTATTTTTCTATGTGCTTAGCATTTAAGATTGGGATTCGGAAAGTTGTCGCTCTGATCCTCCAGGGTATTGTCGATGCAGGCAAAATCCTTTTCCACGAGAATTTTAACTGGTCCCGACTGCCCGTCGAAACCTATCCGCTCTGTCGCCACCAATTCCTTTACCATATTGGCAGATAGTCCAATCACAATTTCATTTTCAACAAAAGAAGCAATGAGTTCTTCAGTATCCGTTTGCAGGATGCGGTATACAAAGGGCTGGTTGATAAATTCGGTTCGGGAGGCTACTTCGCCTGTATTGCCCAATTTATCAATTTCGGACATCGTCAATCGCAGTCTAACGGAATTATCTTTAATCCTTATTTTCATCTTTCTATTTTTTGATCTAATGCTGTCGGGTAGTCGAGCATCCCCGCTAATCCGTCTATTTTAACATGGTCTGCCAGGTTATAGATATTACATCTATGTTCGCGTAAAAAACCAAATAAAGTGATACCGAATTCCTTGGCCAATTCAACCGCTAGACTTGATGGCGCACCTATTGCTGCAATAATCTGTATCCCGGCCATGGCTGCCTTTTGTACCAATTCAAAACTCGCCCGGCCACTCAAAACCAGGATATGTTTTTGCAACGGCAACAAATTGGCGGACAATGCGTGCCCCACAAGTTTATCAAGTGCATTATGCCGTCCTACATCTTCCCGTAAAGCGATGAGCTGCCCCTGTAAATTGAACAGACCAGCAGCATGTATACCGCCGGTGGCTGAGAAATTCCCCTGTGCGACACGGAGGAGATCCGGCAAGCGATAGAGTATATCTAATGCAATTGCACAGGATATAGGCGCCAGATCCTTGAAAATACTAACCGTTTTGATTGCTGCGATGGAGCCTTTTCCACAAACACCGCAACTTGACGTGGTGTAAAAATTTCGATCTAAGGCGCTTGTTGTGGGGGCAAATCCGTCGTTCAGTCTCACAATAACAATATTGTCGTTATTTCTTGTGCAGGGTGCTTCCGAACGATCCACAGCTGCTACCTGGCTGATCGCAGAAATAAGGCCTTCGGTAAATAAAAATCCTGTAGCAAGTTCGGCATCATGGCCGGGTGTCCGCATCGTGACTGAAATATTTTTATAGTCGGCCTTTCCGTCAACTGACGTACATATTCTGATTTCCAGCGGTTCTTCGATCGATATGCTATCCACGACATGCGCTGGGATACGACCCGTCACTTTGACAAGGTCAATCTGTTTTAAAGTCGTATTGAGCAGTGCGTTGGATTCCATGGTTGCCAGTTCACATAGATTAAATATACTAAATTTATGGTGCTTATTTTAATTCATTGTGCTTAAATACTTAGATCAATTGGCAAGGTATAGATCCGCTTTCCTGTTGCCGCATAAATCGCATTACAGAGTGCCGGTGTAAATGGCGGTACAGGGGGCTCTCCAACTCCGGTCGGTTTTGCGTCGCTATCGATAATATCCACATGGATCTGTTTGGGGGAATCCGGCATCCGAATGATCTGATACCCGTCAAAATTACCCTGCTCTACCTGACCATCTTTTACCGTGATCGTACTTTTGAGTGCCAGACTTGCGGAAAATTGTGCGCCACCTTCAAATTGTGATTTGATACGGTCTACATTGACGGCTAGTCCGCAGTCCACCACATAGTAGACATTGGGAATACTGATTTTCTTGTTCTGATCCACATTGACCTCTACCACGCAGGCAACGTACGTTAAAAAGCTTTTATGTGCCGCAAAGCCCAGGGCAGTACCTGCTGGCATGGATTTACCCCATCCGGAAAGCTTGGCTACGCGCTCGATCACCTTTTTCATGCGTGCTGTATCCCAAGGGTAATCTTCGATCTTTTCGCCATAATTGGGATAGCTTGTCTTGATCAGTTCCTGCTCAAAGGTAATGTGGCGGTCTTCACCTAGTAGCTCCAGGGCATTCGAAACGGCATCCATTCCTCTTGCTTCAGCAATTTCATCGAGCATTGTCGCAGCGGCAAAAACCTGTGGAATATTACGTACAGACCTCAACCAGCCAATCCGCAGATGGGCTTTAGCATCATGCGTAGCAATATTTATTGCTGGAACATTGTAAGGGAAATCTGAAGCTCCCAACATTAACTCGCCGTCGCTGGGCTGTACCACTGATAAATCCTCTGTCGCAGAGATAGACGGATTAGCAATATGATGGGCCCAGCCACTCAATTTATTTTGGCTGTCGATGGTGGCGACAATACGCTGTACACTCATGGCGTGGTAGTAATCATGACGAATATCATCCTCACGTGTCCACTGAACCTTGATCGGCAGACCAGATTCTTTGGCCAATATTGCTGCCTCCAGGATAAAGTCAGGTTTTGACTTTCTGCCAAATCCGCCCCCCAGGAGGGTTACGTTCATTTTTACCTTGTCCACTGCCATACCCAGTTCGGTGGCTACTGCATCACGTGCGCCCTGCGGATTCTGTGTACAGGCCCACACTTCGCAGCTTCCGTTTTTCACGACAGCCAAAGCACAGGGCGGCTCAATGGTGGCATGCGCCAGGTAAGGAGCAATATACGTGTGTTCAATAACTTTTTTTGCATTCGCTTTTGCGGCGTTGAAATCGCCACGTTTACGACGGAGTGTTCCCTCCTGTGCCACCACCTGCTTAAGTTCTTCGATCTGCTTGGCTGAATCGTAGCCGGCATTGGGTCCCATCTCCCATTCAACCTCCAACAAGTCCCTGGCTTTTATGGCGGCCCAGGTATTTTCGGCGATGACAGCCACCCCAGCCAATGGTTTGGATAAGGTGGCTGGCAGTCCGGCACCCTTGATCGTAATCACCTTGAGAACACCCGGCACAGCCAGGGCTTTACTGTCGTTTACGGCTTTTACTTTGCCGCCCACGACCGGGCACCGTTTAATGACCGCAATTTTCATCCCTTCGACAACGGCATCAATTCCAAACACGGCTTTTCCGGTGACAATATTGTGCAGATCAATGATCGGGGTTTCTTTGCCGATCATATTGAACTGCTGTCTGTCTTTCAGTTTCACTTCGCTGGCTTTCGGAATAGGGAGGGTTTTTGCAGTTTCTACCAGATCGCCAAAATCCTTTTTCTTGCTGGATTCCCGTTGGATAACCTGTCCATTTTTGGTATCCAATTGGTCTACGTCAACGTTCCATTCTTTGGCTGCAGCACGAACAAGGAGTAACCGCGCTATAGCACCGGCTTCCCGCATGGGTTTATAAAACATCCTTACTGAAAAGGAACCGTCTGTGTTTTGGTTACCATATTTTTTTTCATCCCCTTCAGCCTGGATGATTTCCACCTTCGTCCAGTCGGCCCCCAATTCGTCAGCAATAATAAGGGGAAGAGACGTGCGGATACCTTGTCCCATCTCTGAACGATGTGCGACAATGGTCACTTTGCCATCTGAACCAATTGTTAAATATACATTTGGAGCCACAGTAGCCACTTTTTTACCCTTGTCATCACAGCTAAAGAAGCTTACACCCAGAACCAAGCCACCAGTAAGCAAGCCGCTGGCTTTTAAAAAGTCGCGTCTAGAAACAGTAAAAATCTCCGAATTGACCCGATCGGTTTTTCTTTTTTGAAAAGGAGCTAATATTTTCATCTTGTTTATATTTTTGATAATACCTAGCCGTTTGTAACGGGTGTACCGGCTGCTTCTAAAATGGCTGCTTTGATTCTATTATATGTACCGCAGCGACAGAGATTGCCCTGCATTGCTTGCTCGATCTCGGCTACTGAAGGTTTCGCATTTTTCTTCAAAAGAGCTGCCGCATTCATGATCTGTCCGGTTTGGCAATAGCCGCATTGGGGTACGACATATTTTTCCCAGGCCTCCTGAACAGGGTGATCACCTTCCTCTGAAAGCCCTTCGATTGTTGTAATTTTACCCTCACCGATCGCAGAGACCGGAAATGAACAGGATCGGATTGCAGTATCGTTGAGATGTACGGTACAGGCACCACATAGCGCTTTTCCACAACCAAACTTGGTCCCTTTAAGACCTATGATATCACGGAGTACCCAAAGCAAGGGCATATCCTCAAGCACATCAACTTCGTGCTTTTTGCCATTTACTAAAATTGAATATTTTGCCATAATCGTTGTTTTTTCTTGTTTATGTAAGCGATATATTATCGGTTAAAATGGGATAAGTTTTCTTACTATACGCTAGCATTCAGTTTATTCTGTGGTACAAAATCGTTAATTAAATTAATCAAATAATTATACATTTTACAGATGTTTTTACCATTATTACAGTTTTGGTGTTTTTTAACGTGTAATTCATTAAATTTGATAAACGGCATTGTATCATATTGCTGTTAATTTAATCATTATATCCGCGTTCCACTGTCTTGCCCGTAGTTGCATGAAAGAGATTAAAGACATTGTTTTAGCTGCCGATGTAGCTGCTTCCGAAAATATAAGGATGGTGCTTGCCACTGTGGTTAAGGTTGAGGGTTCCTCCTATCGAAGACCCGGGGCCCGCATGCTTGTAACAGAAGACGGGCAAATGACGGGAGCCATCAGCGGCGGATGCCTTGAAGGAGATGCCCTAAAAAAAGCCCTCTTAGCTATCCATCAACAGAAAAATCGACTCGTCAGTTACGATACGAATAC
Organism: Sphingobacterium sp. UBA1897; assembly: GCF_002337775.1. Taxonomy (NCBI): domain Bacteria; kingdom Pseudomonadati; phylum Bacteroidota; class Sphingobacteriia; order Sphingobacteriales; family Sphingobacteriaceae; genus Sphingobacterium; species Sphingobacterium sp. UBA1897. Next base: position 392,591 of record NZ_DDGR01000023.1, on the reverse strand, counting down.
AGAGGAAGGTTCGTCAATCGGGTTACAACTGGGATGCAACGGTATAGTTCATATCCTTTTTGAATATATAGACCTACAACGAAAGGATCATCCCATCGCGTTGCTGCAACGCTTGCTTCAACAGCGTGAAGAAGGCTTGTTGATTACGTTCTTTTCTACGGACAGAAAAGGAGAACAAAAAGGAACCCGCTTACTTATTAAAGATCTGAAGGAGCAGGCTTTTGCCCTAGATGCTCACTATTCACCACTGAACGAGCATATCCAATTTGCCAAAAGAGCACGAAAATCGGTTCTCACTTCCTTTCAGGAGAATGGTCAAAGCAGTGAAGTACTCATTGAGTACCTCGTTCCTACGGTGCACTTGGTTATTGTCGGTGCCGGTAATGATGCGCAACCTGTCGTAGAGATCGCGCATCTGCTCGGCTGGGAAATTACGGTGGTTGACGGACGTGCCAGCCATGTCAATACGGCACGCTTTCCAAGAGCTCATCAGCTTATTGCCGCACCAGCAGTTGAGATCACAGCTAAATTAAGCATAGATCCATGGACTGTTTTTGTGTTAATGACACATAACTATGCTTACGATCTCACACTCCTTAAAAACTTGATGCACACATCGACACGTTATATTGGCTCTTTGGGTCCAAAGACCAAATTACTACGCATGTTCGACGATATGCAAGAGGCTGGTGTGACCGCTACCGAAAGTCAACGAAACATTATTTACGGCCCAGTAGGACTCGATATCGGTGCCGAAACTTCCGAAGAGATCGCTATAGCAATCGTTGCAGAGATCAAGGCTGTGTTGAATAATAGGCCGGCAACTTCATTAAAGTTCCTCAAAACGAAAATACATACTGAATACCCCACAATAATTTAGAAGACATCATGCTGACGGATACATTTGGACGGATACACAACTACCTGCGCATATCGCTTACCGATAATTGCAACCTCCGTTGTTTCTATTGCATGCCGGAGGAAGAGTATAGCTTTACCCCGAATGATAAATTGATGCAGGTGGACGAAATTGAGCAATTGGCTGGATTGTTTGTCGATCAAGGAATCAGCAAAATCCGCCTTACAGGAGGTGAACCCTTGGTTCGCAAGGATGCAGCCGACATTATAGCACGTTTGTCCAAACTTCCGGTTGAACTTCATATGACCACCAACGGAATCCGTATCAACGACATGTTGCCTCAGCTTGTGGACGCAAAATTCAAAAGCATCAACATCAGCCTGGACACCTTGCAACCCGGAAGGTTTTTTCAGATCACACGAAGGGATTATTTTGACCGTGTACGTGCCAATATAGACCTTTTGCTTAAACATGGAATTCATACCAAGATCAATATGGTGGTAATGAAAGGCATCAATGACGATGAGATTTTAGATTTTGTTGCATGGACAGCGAGGAAGCCGATAGAAATCCGTTTTATCGAATTTATGCCATTCAGTGGGAACAAGTGGAGCAGCAACCAGGTGTACACACAGGCCGATATTCTAGCGACTATTCAGCGGAGCTATCCCATAGAACCGATCACTGCAGGTCCACACGATACCGCTAAAGCATTTTCGATTGCCGGACACGTTGGGCGTATTGCTATTATAAGTACAATGACGGCCCCTTTTTGCGCAGGATGTAACCGGATACGGCTTACAGCAGATGGAAAACTCAAAAATTGCCTATTCTCTACGAGTGAAACTGATCTGTTGACAGCATTAAGGACCGGCAATGAAGTACTTCCATTGATAAAAGCTACCATTAGCACCAAAGCAAAGGAATTAGGGGGACAATTAACAACAGATTTTGAACAAATAGACACCGATTTTCTCAAGAATCGGAGTATGATAACGATTGGCGGATGATAAAACAAACTGGTATAGTCATATTAGCGGCCGGAAATTCTTCGCGGCTCGGCCTCCCGAAGCAGCTGCTCGAATTTGAAGGTGAGACTTTATTGCGACGTATCAGCAGGGAAGCGCTGGCGATACCCAATGCCAAGGTATCCGTTGTGATAGGTGCTTATCCCGACCCTATCAACACAGCGCTGAAGGACAGTAATGCCGCTGTGGTAATCAATCCACATTGGACAACCGGGATGTCTACCTCTATTGGTGTAGGCTTAAGGGAGTTATTAAAACATCATCCCAATCTGGATCGTTGTATAATCAGTCTATGCGATCAGCCTTTCGTTGACCGACATGTCTTTCAGCAGCTTATCCAATTGGCCGATAGTACTGATAAAGGTATTGTAGCAACCGGTTTTTCAGGCATATGGGGCGCTCCGGTACTTTTTGACAGAAAATATTTTGAGCATCTGATGTGTCTGGAGGGACAACAGGGGGCTAAAAAAGTAGCCGAGCAATTTCCCGACGATCGTGTCGTATTTTCTTATGAGGACGCAAAGTATGATATCGATACGCTAGACGATTATTTCAATCTCCCCCATCAGTTTATCAGTGTTCAGCAGGCCAAAGATATTATCCATCATCATCTGCCTGAGCCAAAACAGCTACGGTTCCCCCTCGAGGAAGCCTTGGGCTATACCTTGGCCCAAACCGTTGTTGCAAAGCAGTCAATTCCTGCTTTTCCGCAGTCATCCATGGATGGTTATGCTATTCGGTATAGCGACAAAGAGCGGGAACTTTCTGTCGTGGACAAAATTCCTGCAGGCACCACAGTCGAAAAAATATTGACAGCAGGACAGGCGATGCGCATTTATACTGGAGCTCCTCTGCCTCGAGGCGCAGATACGGTAGTGATGCAGGAAAAAGTAGATTTGAGCGATACAAATACAATCCAGATTCGCGATGAAGCCCTACAATTGGGGGACAATGTACGTCCCAAAGGGTCAGAGGTGCAGGCCGACAGCATCGCCATGCTCCCAGGAACATCATTGACTCCGGCTGCTATTGGCTATCTCGCAGGCATCGGATGCAGGGATGTTCTTGTTACTGCGCCCCCACGGATACAGCTTATTCTCACCGGAGACGAACTGAAACCTATCGGTACGACACTTGGATATGGAGAAGTTTATGAGTCTAACTCCTATCAGCTAAAAGCTGCATTACGGCAGCAAGGCATACTACAAGTTGAAAGTCGGCATGTGCCGGACGACAGAAGCCAGCTCCAGGCAGCTTTAGAGCATGCATTGAATGAAGCGGATATGGTTCTTTTAGTTGGTGGAGTCAGCGTGGGCGACTATGACTATGTCGTGGATGCGGCTAAGGCCAGCGGTATTAAACAGCGTTTTCATCGTATTCGTCAAAAACCGGGAAAACCACTCTTTTTTGGCACAAGAAATGAAAAGTTGGTGTTTGGGCTACCGGGCAATCCTTCCTCTGCCCTAACCTGTTTTTACCTCTATGTGGCCCCCGCATTGGAGCATATGATGCAGCTTCCGCAACGTACACGTTCCATCAAAACCCATACAACACATGCTTATAGTAAAAAGCCCGGTTTAACTCATTTCCTTAAGGCACGATACGATGGACATGCTGTCGAACCATTACACGCGCAAGAATCTTATCGCCTCCAATCGTACGCCCAAGCCAATTGCCTGCTGATTCTCGAAGAGGATAGCAAAGGTTGTGCCGCTGGCGACGAAGTTTTTATCCATCTTTTAACCTAATTGAGCCATGCAATTGGAGCTTTTTTATTTTTTTCTTTTTATGCTGGCTTTTCTTTACGCATCGGTTGGGCACGGTGGTGCAAGTGGCTATCTGGCATTGATGGCACTCTATGGAATTGCGCCACAGGAAATGAAACCTACAGCATTGGTGCTTAACCTCTTTGTCTCTTTAACATCCTTTATACAGTATTATAGGGGGCATTATTTCAAACGAAATCTGTTTTTGATGGTCGCCATTGCCTCTGTTCCCATGGCTTTTATAGGCGGCATGATCACCTTGGAAGATCATTTGTACAAGAGGTTGCTGGGGCTACTGCTGCTTTTTCCTATTTTTCGATTTTTCTTTTTTAAGAGCCCTGCCGAAGATGAGCTCAAACCGTACAACAGTTTTGGTGCACTGGTAATTGGTGGCATTGTGGGACTACTTTCAGGCATGATCGGTATTGGCGGCGGAATTATCCTCTCCCCTTTTCTGATCCTGCTTAAATGGACCGATCAAAAACAAACTGCGGCTATCAGTGCTACATTTATTTTTGTAAATTCATTGTCGGGACTTGGTGGTATGCTCACAAAAGGTATTTCGTTCAATGCCCATATGTGGGGATACGTTGTGGTAGCTTTCCTTGGAGGTCTACTCGGAGCCTATCTTGGATCAAAAAAATTAAAACAGGATGCGCTGAAGTATGTACTCGCTACAGTTCTTTTGGTTGCAGCCTATAAATTATTGTTTACATCAGCTTAATAAATTTTAAAAAAATAGGACTGATCTATTTATCCAAATCGGATAACATAAAGAAAGCGAACAAGTCTTTCAATTGTGAGATGAACAAAGTAGGATAAAAGAGGCGAAACTTTGACAAAAAATGAATAAAAAAATGAAAGTTCACGTAAAGACCTTTGGCTCCTTGACCGATATATTGGCAAAGGAATTTTATATAACAGCTAACGATACAACAGAGTTATTGGCAACATTATCGCGCGACCATGCCGAATTGGCACAGCGCAGCTTATTGATAGCCGTAAACAATACTATTATTAAGACACCGGTAACATTTCAGGAAAATGATATAGTTGCCTTAATGCCACCCTATTCAGGAGGATAAGCAATGCGGAATGAACGGTATTCGAGACATTATGTCCTCCCGGGTTTTGGTGAATTAGGCCAACAAAAGCTGCAAACTGCCCGCGTACTGGTCGTTGGCGCTGGCGGTCTTGGCTGCCCTGTGCTCCAATATCTGGCAGCAGCAGGGGTCGGAACACTCGGTATCATAGACCATGATCATGTGGGGGTGAGCAACCTGCACCGCCAGGTTCTGTATGATACCAACGACATCGGCCGAGCTAAAGCTGAGGTAGCAGCGGGTAAGCTCAGGCTGCAGAATCCTGAAATTGAGATCCGCTATTGGGCGGAACAACTGCATTCGAATAATGTCGCCGACCTGATCAGTTCGTACGACCTGATCATGGATTGTACAGATAATTTTGCTGCACGATATCTACTTTGCGATGCTTGCCGTTTATTGGATAAACCGTTGATTTTTGCTGCAATCTATCAATATGAGGGACAGGTAGCTGTATTCAATATGGCCGACAAAGAAGGCATAAAGACAAATTATCGGCATTTATTCCCTGCAGCCCCAACAACCTTGGAAGCTCCCGACTGCAATGTAGCGGGGGTATTGGGTGTATTGCCCGGTATGATCGGAATATTACAAGCAACAGAAGCCATCAAGCTATTAACCGGCATCGGTACCGCCTTGATCAATAAATTAATGACGGTCAATATGCTTGATAATAGCAGTTATATCTTTGAAATCCCCTTTACGGCATCCGCAGAAACCATTTATCCACAAACTTTAGCTGAGTTGAGTACGTTTAACTATGAGCAATACTGTGCTTCGGAGAGCCAATTTATACAGGCCATAGATGCACAAGAGTTTGTTGAAATGTGGTCCGCAGAGGATGTTGTGCTTGTCGATGTACGCGATCCAAATGAACTTCCGCGTCTGTCCCAGCCACATCTATCCATTCCGCTTTCAACATTACCTGCACAAATCAAAAATATCGATAATACACGCGTTGTTTTTATCTGTCAGAGCGGAAAACGGAGCCTATTGGCTGCCCAGTACTTTTACGAACAGACAGATGCCGGACAACAAATATTCCATCTGGACGGCGGCATGGTCGCCTTAAAAAACTATATAAATGAGTAAACAAAAAAACGACATATTTTTTCAAGGACCAATTCCGGCCACTTTGGTTGCGGAAGCTATCTCAAAGCACTATAATAAACCTGAAATTGGTGCACATAGCATCTTCCTGGGACAGATCAGGGCTGATCAGATCGATGGAAAGGCCGTAAAATCTATTGATTATACGACAAACCGGGAACTGGCCTTACTTAAAATGGCGGAGATACGCGAAGCAGTGCTTGATAAGTATCCATTAGCCTGTATGCATGTTTATCATAGCGAAGGCGAAGTACAGGTTGGCGAAATTTGCTTCTTTGTATTCACGTCGTCAGCACACAGGCGTGCAGCGATGGATGCTTGTGACGAACTTGTTGAACGCATAAAAAAAGAAATGCCCATTTGGGGTAAAGAATTATTTGAAGACGATACGCATCAATGGAAAATTAATAGATAATATGGTTGATATTACACATAAAAGTGCGACGCTGAGGAAGGCAATAGCAATGGCCACGGTACTTGTCTCTTCTGAGAATACCGTCAGGCTTATTGAACAGCGACAGGTTCCGAAAGGCGACATATTTGAATTTGCACGTGCCTCTGCATTACTCGCGATCAAGAAAACTGGTGATATGATCCCTGATTGTCATCCTTTACCAGTTGAATATGCTGCGATCCGATATACCGTAGCGGGCTTACAAATTCATATTGAAGTTGAAGTACATACGATCTATAAAACTGGTGTGGAGGTTGAAGCTATGCACGGCGCCTGTGTTGCAGCGCTCGTTATTTATGATATGCTTAAGCCCATAGACAAACAGGTGGAGATAGGTGGAATCCGATTACTTGAGAAAAAAGGCGGTAAGAGCAATGAATCGTTGCCTTGGGTCGCAGCGCTTAAAGCTGCAGTCGTGGTTTGTAGCGATTCGGTAACCCGAGGAGAAAAAGAAGATATCTCAGGCAGGCTTCTGTGCGATCTTTTGGAAAAGCAAGGCTTGCACGATATTGCCTATGCGGTAATTGCTGACGAAACGAGTGCAGTACAAGAACGTGTGGAACACTATGGGCAAGCTGGTATAGATCTTCTGGTATTTACGGGAGGCACAGGACTCTCGGACAGAGATATTACGCCAGATGCTGTGGCACCATATATTACCAAAGATATTCCCGGAATTATGGAAACGGCAAGACAATACGGGCAGCAGCGTGTTAAAACAGCCATGTTATCACGAGGTATTTCAGGATTTGCCGATCGCATGTTGGTACTTACCCTGCCCGGATCACCGAATGGTGTACGCGAAAGTATAGGCGCATTATTTCCACAGGTGCTGCATGTCTTTCAAGTGAGGGAAAACCTTGGACATTAAGTCCTCAGCTTTTCGACAAGCTGTTTGATCCGCATAATGGTCTGGCTGATTTCCACTTCACGCGTAAATCGGCCCAGACTAAATCGAATGGACGATAAGGCATCCAAATCTGATAACCCCATAGCCTTGAGCACATGTGAAGGCCTTGAGGTCACTGCAGAACAGGCCGAGCCGCTCGATACCGAAATTGTTCCTAATCGGGTAATCAGCTGCTCTGACAGCACACCTGTAAAACGGATATTCGTCGTATTGAAAAGTCTATGCGTTTTACTCCCATTTATAAATGTATCTGGTATAGTAAGAAGTTCGCTTTCAAGATCATCTCGGAGCTGTTCTACACGGGATTGATCTATCGTTAAATCTTTAAGTGCAATTCGCAAAGCAGCAGCCATCCCAATGATACCGGCTGTATTGACAGTTCCGCTACGCCAGCCCTGTTGCTGTCCGCCGCCATGAATTTGAGGTATCAAATGTTCTTTAACCCGACTGGCGATATACAGTCCCCCGATTCCTTTCGGTCCATAAAATTTGTGCGATGAAAAAGCCATAAAATCAACATCAAGGTGCTGGAGGCTTATGTCCATTTTTCCAACCGCCTGTGTTGCGTCACATAGAACAAAGGCATTGCCCTGATGCGCTATTTCACTGATCTGTTTTATCGGTAAGATAATACCCGTTTCATTATTCACCAGCATAGTACAAATTAACAGCGTATCTTCGCGAATACTTTCCTTAAGCAATCTGAGATCGAGCATGCCTTGAGGATCTACCTTTAGATAGGAAACTTCAAATCCCAATCGCTCCATAAAAGCGCAGCTATCCAAAACTGCTCGGTGCTCTGTGGAAATGCTGATAATATGTTTCCTGGACGAAAACTGGAATCCTTTTAGGACCAAGTTAATTGATTCTGTGGCACCCGAAGTGAAAATGATATTCTTGGCCTCCGTACCCAGTCTATCAGCGATGTCTTCGCTCGCCTGATCCATAGCATCCTGTATGGTTAAACTAAATAGATGTGCCCCACTTGAATTGGCATACTCCGTTCTAAAAAATGGAAGCATTTCATTTAAAACACGCTCATCTACCGGGGTGGTCGCATTATAGTCAAGATAGATAAAGTTTGAATTTATACTGTCCATTTATTTAATATTTATTGATGCTTGTGGTTAACAACAAAGCAGCCAGTAATGATGCAATTTTTTTCATTATTTAAAGTTAACTTTTTTATAATTGTTTCCTTATTCAAAACGGTCAGAAAACCTCTTGTCTGTGCCCACACCCCTGCGATAGAGGCCCAGATAAAAAATATAGGAAGCGAGTACGAAAATACGCTATGATATTTCATAGTATATTTACTCAAAAAGGGGCGCAACTTTGGTTCTGAAATCACCGACAGCAATTGAAATTGTAAGACAAAAATTAGAAAATTTCGAAGCAAGATTGGAGACGATAAATCGGGACAACAATTCAAATATTGAAAGAATATGACTTTACTACTTGCGATTGCAGCGATGTTCTTTTTCAAAAATCTAAGTAGAAAAGCAGTTTTATTCTAAAAATACCGATCTTAATAATAATTTAAACCTCACATAGATATAATGGATTGGATAACTCGAGAGCGCCCAAAGATAGATAGAATAGCGTGCCCATGGATCATAAAAAGGTTTATAGATCCGGAGGCAAATATACTTTTTGTCCCGACCGATGAGATTCATGAAATCGCCACTAGGACTGGTGCCGTACCATTCGATATTCCCAATGTTGAATATACGCATTATGATGATCAATGCACATTTGATTATTTTATCAAAAAGCATAATATAAAGGACCCGGCATTAATTCGGATAGCAGCCATCGTTCGGGGCGCAGATACGGACAGACATGATATATCAGCACAATCTGCCGGACTGGAAGCTATTTTTTCGGGTTTAGCCTACAATGTTCAAGATGATTATCAGTTATTGGACCTTGGAATGATCATCTATGATGGTCTGTATAGCTGGTCCAAACATCTCTATCAATTACGGCATAGCAGAGAGAATCCTATCGAAAACATCTTCCTTCAAATTTATCATCGTTACCTCAATGAAAAACAACAGGAAAAATCTCCCGAGTGGACTGTTGCGCTACGGCAAATGATACAAGATCAAATTGATACAAATACTGCACTCAGTTTAAGTCAGCTTTCGGAAGGACTTGACATTAGTCCAAGCTATTTATCCAGAGAATTTTCAAAATATTTCGATAACCTCAATTTCGGTGAATATATCCGTAAAAAACGTATTGATAAATCAATTGAACTGATGGAAGATCCTTCTCTAAGTCTAACGGAAATTGCATATTTGACAGGTTTCTCGGATCAGAGCCATTACACACGTATCTTTAACAAGTTTATGGGTTGTAATCCCTCCACATATCGAAAAAAAACACGAAAAAAGTAAAGAATATACAAAAGGGTAAATAACGTTCTATTTTAGGCAGGTCTGCATTCTTTATACTTGTATATACAGTATAATGCGACTATATGTTCCCAAATAATCGACACCACCCGACATTCAAGTTTAAGATAGGTCTATCCTTTTTTATGATAGTACATATTTTTTCAAAATTATTGGCTCAGCAAAATGATAAAGCATTCAAATTGAATACTTATATCGGTATTGTACATCCTATCGTGTCATATTCTGCAAGTAAGTTCACCACAAATTTTAAAGACAGCTATCTAGTCGGCATTCCTACAGGCTTAAACGTGCTTAAATCAGGACACTTGGGATTTTCTATAGAAATGGTTCCTTATATAAAAGTTCAAAGTGGGAAGAGCAAAATGAGTAACTTTCTATTTCATCCAGGTATTTTATTTCCATTAGGCAAAGACTTTACATTTGTAGGAAGAGCTGCATTTGAAACTTCGGGAAGATACGGTATCACACCTGTCGTCAGTAAAATTATCACGCATGGTCAGGTCGGAAAACTTTTTCTAGCAATCCCTTTTCCAATTAGGTTTGGTAATGAACAGCGTACTACTGTATCGGCTGCTTTTCAATTCGGTTACATATTCTAGCGGTTTCTTATCATAAACATTTCGTTTCTCAATCCATTGTTTGTAGGCTTATGGCTAATTTTAAAAAGTCTCCTTCACGTAGAACTGTCCTCAAAACGCGCCTACTCTTTGCGGGGAGTGGACGACTTCTTCTAAGGCCAGTAAGCTCTAGAATAGCTGAATATTAATCCAACTTCTGATTATCGAGAGGTAAATCATCCACTTGCTTTTCGCCGATGACGACATCACCACGGATGGATCTTAAGTAGCCTTCAAAAGCGATATTCAATCCCTCAATAACCACTTTATCATGTGCATCAATTTCCCCAAGTATTTTCTTATCGTCATAGCTATCGCCAACAATTGCCAAAACGCAGCTCGTGCTTTGTTGTGAAAAAAGGCCAACACCTATTATTTCCTCACCAAATTTTACAAACCATGTTTCTTCATTATGGTCGTCGGTAGTATTGGGTATATGTATCGCCTGCTGCAGGTCTTCACACTTAATGAGATCAAAATTCATTTGCTTTGTTTATGTTATATATAAGACAGCGTTGAACAGAATATTGTTTTTTAGGAACCGATGACTTCCAAAAATGGGAAATAAAAATGTTGAAATTTCGATATTAAGTTTAACAGTCAAAATGGAAATTTGCGCTGTAAAATTTAAACGTGCATCTACTTTATTTGGAGTAACGGTGAATAGAACATTTACAAAAAAGGCACCGTCCGACTTTCAACGCATTTGGCAGCATATAGATATAAAGCTGCACTCCAGGTCTGCCAATCCTGTCCACTAGGTATTGCATCTTGACTTTTGATCCATTCGTTGAAACCGTATTCTAATCTAAAATCTACAGCCTTCTTAACAAGCACTGTGAGTGAGAGTAATTTTACCTCTGCTAGATCAAATCGCTGTGCTTTCACTAAGGCGGCAATATAGAAACCACAGACAAAAGGCCATATTCCACCATTGTGATAATCGCCAGGTTGATTGTACTGGTTATATCGTTCATGCCATTCGCTATCTCCCGGACAAATAAATGGGAAAAAATTAGGGGGCAGATCTATAGCTAACTGTCCTTCTTTCTGCATAGACTTGCAGGAGGATTCCACCCAATCTATGATGGCGTCTGCCTTTTGGGAAGATGCTATCCCGCTAAGTATGGCAAGGCTATTGCCCAGCAGATCAAACTTTCCGCTATGGTATAATTTATATGTCCATAGGGCATAATACTGATCTTCATTAGCAAATAGAATATTCACTCCATTTGCGAGCCTATCAGCACGCTCCTGATAACCTAATAATTGAAGAGCATTGTGATATATGGCATTAACATACAACCCATACCCCAATACCCACTGTTCGTCCCGCCAGTCGCTAGTGGGTTGCTGGGCAACAACCCCGTCATCCGTAGGACTCTGGTACGTCATCCAACGTAGCGACTTGTTAACGGCACGCCCTAGAAAATTTGTATTTCCTGTCATTTTGCGGTATATTCCTACAGCCATGAGAAACAACGGTGTTGTATCACTTGCCCCCAAATTGTTAGGATCATAGACAATGGATGGTATATGGCCATGTACTGTCTGGGTGATTGCTAAAACTTTCAAAACACTCTTTATACTATCATAAAGCTGCATATTATGAGTACTAGCAATGCCAAGGATTGAAAATAAAAGATCCCGGGTATAAGGTTCCGGATACCCCCAGCCCGCCGTGCGCGGAAGGTGATGGAATGGCCCACTACTATTATTTAACAATACTCCTTCAGCAGCTAGCTTTGCAGCATTGATCTCCTCAAATTGTTTTTCGGTAAGCATTGCTCCTCTAATTAGTTGATCTTGAAATATTTTTCCATGATTTTAACAAATCGCTTGGCTACTACCCTGTAGTCGAATCGTTCTTCAACTCTTTTTCGCCCAGCTGCTCCCATTGTAGTACGAAGGGACGCATCTCGCATCAATCTAGACAAACAATCTGCAATATCATTAACGTCCGCCCTGTAATCTACGGTACGAGGTATATCAAAATGGATAATATGATTGTCCTCATAACCAGATTCAGTACCTAGTATAACGTTGTCGACGACAATTTCTTTGGCTACCCCTGCTAAAAGAGCCGTTTCTCCATGAACGAGTGTATCAAGCATGCCCATCGCACGGATACCAACAACAGGTTTACCGCATGCCCCTGCCTCAACCTGGGGCATACCAAAGCCCTCCAATCTGGAAGGAGCTGCGTAGATATCGCAAGCACCGATTAGATAGGGCATAAAATCGCGCGAAACAGTATTTGTTGCATATATTACTTTTTTACTAATCCCTAATCGTTCGGCGAGGTCGTGATCAGATTGATTTTGAAAAGAGGTGCGCGGCTGTGGCCATACTTTACAAACATATTTCCATGGAAGCACATCCCTGTCGATTAAGGCAAGTGCCTCCATAACTTCATTTGCGCCTTTAGAAGCTGCATCTCCACCAATAGTTAGAATCATAATCTCGTCTGGCGACACGCCAAGCTGTTTTCGTACCGCAACGATTTTGGGATCGTAATACGCATGTGGGACAAAAGAATCCGTAGGACAACCTACAGGAAGCACCTCTATCTTATCTCCTGAAATGCCGTCCCTAACATACATTTGTTTAACCCAATTAGAAGTAACCAAAATAAGTGGTAATTCGTTAAGTATTTCATTATAATTCGCAATATATCCATCGGCTACAAGCCATGGTACAGCTATTCTTCCAAAAAGTTGCGGATGCACGACGATCGACGGAACATGCCCCCAATATCCAATACCAACGACAACATCTGGCTTGAACCAATCATAATACCATTCTTTCTCCTGACAAGATTGCCAATGCGCCGCATGAACATCAACACCTATTGCCTGCAATCCCTTATAAAGTAGATCGCCCTGTGTGGACAAGCCCCCCGGAGATGGTGGGTAATCGTATAATAATAAGACTCTCATACCAATACTCCTCCTTTAGACAACCAAACCATAGCCTTTCCGGTATCTGTAAATGACCAAAACGCTTCTGTACTCGGGGTTGTAATCACCTCCCAGCCCTCCTTTGGATAACCGTATATTCTATTCATAATATCATACTTGGTATCATAAATTGCAAGATTGAGCTGATTTTTTATCGGAGCCATTTTATGTGGTCGCGGATAAAACTGACGATTGCCATCGTGATAGGCAAATGTCCAAAGTTCCTTGCTTTTTATCTTTCTGTTTTTCCAGAGCTTTATAACGGCTTCGCTAACTTCAACATGTCGTCTGTGATAAGTATACTCGCCTGAAGGATTATGTGTGATCACGAGGTCATAAACAATAGGTGGCAACAGTGCGAGAATAGTCTGTTGAAGTTCGGATTCGTGCAACGGCACCTGTCGGACCCCATCATCAAGACATCCCATTGCACCATTTGCTCGTAGCACTCTAAGTGCAGCATCGAATTTTAAAGCACGGTCGGGATCATCGCCCCGACATACACTTATTACATACACCTGCCAATCAAAATGTTCGAGAATTGTACCGCCTGCCCAAAGTGTCTCATCGTCGGGATGCGCAACGATTACAGCTATTCTTTTTTTTGCCGAGGCTGTATCGGCAACAATGGATGGAATAACATTTTTCATCTCTTTTATCCTTTAATTTTCTTAGGCTGATGTATCAGCTAGAATCTAGCATATTGTCATCGGATGAACCTTCCTCCACTATCACACTATAATCCGTATATATTTCTGCTAATTTGTATCTCATATCAGCTATCGTTCTTTAGTTACTATTTTTTCTTCAACTCTCTTAAAAGATGTGCTAAATAGTCTGTTTGTACTTTTTGAATCTTCAGTAGTTTTTTGCTTTGCTAAATGAGTAGGTGGTCCATCTATTCACTCAGGAACTTGATCTTCAATTGTATACCTGTCTCCATCAGCTTAAAATTTACTAAATAATAGTATTATCGATTCATAATAAAGTTCTGATTTATACCCCACTACACGTTATACATTTAGACAAATTTGTTATATAATTGGTAGATTTTCCGATATAATACTAAAGTTCTTCGAGATTTTTTCGCTTTCTTAATAGGAGTTTTTCCCCTAATTCAATGGATTTATAAAGTATTCCCAATTTGTCGAGTTCAGACTTTACCATCATTTTGCAACGACGGCTTACCATATTTTGAATGATTATTTTCCTGTCTGCATATCCATTGGGATTAAAGTCATCATATGTTAAACGAAGCTTGCTTATAATTTGTCTTTAAATAATTGTTTGCTACTCATTTGATTTACGATGCAAGGACCACGGAATTTTAAACGGTTTGAGACCAAATACGATATTAAGATTCACTTTCATAAACAAATCTCCGTATATAGTTTTCCAAGTCGATAAGATCAAAAGGTTTAGCTAAAAATCCATCGGCTCCACATTCCACTGAAATACTCCGTCCATCGATATGACCTGAAATCATAATTACGGGCAGCTTATCATGTTTAGATGAACTCCTGAGGTCTCGCAGTACTTGGTCTCCGTTACGTGCAGACATATGAATATCCAAAAAAAGAATATCAGCATCTATACTGTCCAACACGTCTATCAGAACTAAGCTATTCGCTACCGTTATAACTATCGTATCTTGATCCTCCAATACTATAGAAAATGCATTCAGTATTTCTATATCATCATCACACACCACAATTTTCTTCTTCATCTTGAGTTTTTTAAATTCTATTGATCAGAGATACATTTTTCAGAGATCATCATTTATAAAAAATGGATCTTACAGACGTAAGATCCATCCATTTTTTTTGTTTAGTAACTCTTATTTAGCTTTTGTATTGAGGTTGGTATCCGCCAAGGCAGTTAAATCAGAATCACATTTTTTTTCTTCTGAAAGAGTCTCACGCAAAAGCTGAATGGCCTCATTGTACTTCAAGACTTTAGCAAATGCCGCGAGCGTACCATATGTGGCAATTTCGTAATGCTCAATCTTTTGGGCAGCTGCGATAATACCTGCATCTCTAACGGTTCCTTCTTCGGTTTCCTCGATAATATGTTCACCTTCTTCGATCAACCCTGCCATTGCAGCACATCGCTCTGCTTTAGGCTTCAGCTCCAGAATATCGAAGCACTGTTCCAAGCGTTTCACATGATCTTCGGTTTCCAAAAGGTGTTTGGAAATCGCTTTTTTTAATTTCTCAGCGGTAGCGTTTTTTTCCATTTTGGGCAATGCTTTTATCAAAGCTTTCTCCGCCCAATAAATATCTTTAAGCCCGTCTTCAAATAGCTCGGCCAAATCTTTTGCAGCATCGGATCCTGAACGCTTTTTCGTGTGGTCTGTGGATTGTTTCGTCATCGTTCCATTTCCAGACTTTTCACTTGCGTTACTTTTAGTTGTTGTTTCCATTTTTTAAAGTTTATTGCCCTAGAGCTTTTAAATTAGAACATCCATCGAACAGTATTAGTTCTATTAGCAGAGCTATCACCTGCATTTCACGTGTATATTCCAACGAAGACGTATAAAAACATCTTTTTGTATTGAAAATCAAGATCTTTTTAACTGGAATAATAAGTATCTCCAATTGGGATCCCCCCTCTCTGATACATTTAGATTCTAAAAAACGATTAAATTTTGCTTATATTTAGACATAAAGTCCGCTAACACAAGATTCGAACAGAAAATCAAACATCTTATTCTACAATTTGTAATTATATAGTCATTCCTTACAAAGTGATATATTTTGGTCATTGATATTGACTTCGATTTCACCAACAGCAACAGATATGAAAGAAAATAATGATACCATCTCCCATTTGCTCATGCGGATCGAAGATATTCCTGCAGTAAAGAATATATTGAACACCATATGTCTATATACAGGAATGGATCTAGGGCTGGTGACCTCTCACAATGGCCATCAATGGATAGCCTGTGCTGTACGGGATTCGCTCGGAGTCGGAGTAACAGCGGGGCAGCAGCTCGAATTACATTACACCTTAGGAGATGAGGCACATGATAAACATGCTCCTATTATTATCCCCGATATCGACCACTGTGAAAATGAAGATTGGAAAAGAAAATTGCATGCAAAAGGTTTTAAAAGTTATATCGCATTCCCGATCGTTGACAATGATGGATTGTTCTTTGGAACCCTCTGCACGATAGATTATAAAGCCGTGTCAATTGATAGAGAACGAATAGCACCACTATTTGAACTTCTAGCTGAACTGATCAGTTTTCATTTGGGTTCGATCGCCAAAATAAAAAATACCCAAGCCCTGTTAGGTGAAGAATTACAATACTCTGAACGCAGGGATACGCTATTATCCGTGTTGGGGCATGACCTAAAAAATCCATTGAGTGCTGTTATTACCTTATCGCAATATCTCGCCGACAAACTCGAGAATGCAAAACATAAACAAACGGCCAAGCTTATTTATGATTCGTCCTATAGAATGAAAGGTCTAATAGATAACATGCTTGATTTTGCCCGGAGTAAACTCGGCACGGGAATACATCTGAACAAAAATCTGGTCGAATTAGATAAAGTGATCCTTCAGGCCCTTCGTGAGATCCAAACAAGTGCACCCCACAGAAAAGTACAGACAAATCTCGGAGCAAAACATCCAGTAACATGCGATCATGAGCGTATGGCACAGGTGTTTTCAAATCTCATAGGAAATTCATTCCGACATGGTTGGGCAGAAAATACAATCGTTATAAAGTCCTCTATTGAAAGTGACAGATTTATCTTCCAGATAGAAAATGATGGCCATCAGATAGCAGCGCCTATATTCAATAACCTATTTAAGCCCTTTGTTGGAAGAAAAAACCAGAAAGAAGGTGGACTGGGATTGGGCCTTTATATTTCCAAACAGATAATCACGGCTCACAGCGGTGATATCCATGTCAAATGCTTTGATGAAAAGGTGGTTTTTACCCTTTGGATACCAATATGATAGATGCTTTGATCATATTTTTATGGGATTTATGCTCGACAATTAAGCATCATAAAGATATAATATACGATACTCAAATTCAGTTTTGTTAAAGAAAAAAGCGAGCAAAAGCCTGGTCTAATAATCCAGCCTTTGTACCCGCTCCAAATTAATCTGCCTTTGTGCAAGAGCAAACAATAAGCTATCTTTTCAATTGCCTATTTCTTTTTTTTACGGAAAACATTCTCCGTTAAGTCTTTCGAAACAGAATCTTTTTCTTTTTGATAAGAAGATTGCGTTTTCTCTTTTGTGCTTTTTTCCTTTTTAATGTCTTTACTCATGATGTATGGATTTTATAGTGCGTATTATCCTTTTCCCTTTTCAATGTTTATACTTGATCGGGAGGAATAAAAGTAAACTAAAACGTGTTCTCTCTTTGAGGTACGCTAGCAGCTAGTTGTTGAACTAAAAATTTCCGGAAAATATATTGTGGAGAATTTAAAGATAAAACAAGTGTATTTATCATATTGGACCTACGAAATGGGGTTATATGAAATAGTAGATCATAGTATTAAATATACAAATAATAATTGACAATGAAGCAACTACTGTTCAAAAGAAACTAACTCATAGGTTCGTGCGTATAATCCTCCATTTTAAGTCTTGCCATTAGATAGCTTATGGTGGATTCTGCACCTTGATTGATATTGATAGCATGCTCTTCCAGTCCATCAAAACAGCCTCCGGTAACAGGATTATAAACAATCTGTCTAATATGATTCCGTCCCAAAAACCAGTCGAATACTATTCGGATGGTCTTCTTATATTGCTCATCTTTTGTAAACTTATAGAATCTATCTAGTGCAATAATAGTATAAGCAACATCAATGGGCTGCTCTCCGCCCCTGCCCTCGGTTCTCAGCTGGCCACGATGTGCCCAGCCTTTGTTGGAAATCACATGAATCTCTTCGTCGACAATAATCCTGCTCAATAAGAAATCAAAGGATTGATAGGCGATATCTCTATATCTGTTGTCCCTAGTTGTCTCATAGGCGATCAACATGGCTTCTGGAATAACACTATTGCCATAAGTCATATAAGATTCATACCATTGCCAATCTGAAGAGCTCTCATGTTCAAACATAGCTGCTAGACGATCTGCCAGGACTTCTATGCTAGCCTTATAATTTTTGCCCTTCATAAAACTTAGGCCCTTAATGGTAAAGGCCATCGATCTTGTCGAATAGTAAACTAATGCATGCTTGGATGCCCGCTCCAAAAGCTCTATTGCAAGTTTTACTATCCTTTCAGGCAAAAGATTAGCCATGCCCACCACTTCACCCAAAGCCCAAACAGCTCGGCCGTTGGCATCTTCAAGATTCTCCTGTTTATTTTGTATTGTAAAATTGCCGCTCCTGTCTACATAATTCAGAAATGTACCATCTGCTTGCATACAATAACCTATAAAATCCAGATATTTCTGAATCAGAGCAATGGTTTCATATGATTCATATATTTTATAGTGATGTAACATCGCTATAAGTGCTCTTGCATTGTCATCCAACGCATAACCGCTTGCAAGGTCGGGCATAGAGATATCCGCAAATTGAACAAATCCACGTTCTTCAGACATCCGAAAAATATGATCCAGGTTGACGGGGGGAACTGAGTATATCATTTCCCTCTTTTTATCTATAAGTAACTCAAAAAGATAAACATGAGCTATAGCAACGTTCTGCCAGGAGGTTTTAACCATCTTTTGAAGATTCACACGATGAATCTTGCCTAATTTAAGTTCATCATCCAAAATTTGATTGACTGCAGCCGCAAGCTGGTCAGAAGCTTCAAAATCAATTATGGTCCCCATATCTTCCTTTAAAACCTCTTTTACGTGTGGGATTGGTGTTGACACAATGGGACAGCCAGAGCTCAGCGCATAAGAAAATGTTCCACTAACCGCCTGTAAAGGGTCTTTTGACGTAAAAAGATACACATCGGTGATCGACAGATAGGACAATAAATTTTCTGTTGAGAGAAATTCATTAACAAAACGGACATGATCTGAAATGTTATATCGGTCTATTATTGTCTCAAGTTTGTTTCTATACGTCTCTCCCTCATATCGTAAAAGATTGGGGTGTGTCATCCCCAAAATAAGGAACATTACATTTGGATTTTGTTCGATAATAGCGGGTAGCGCATAAAGTGTAGTCTCTATACTCTTACTGGGTCCAAGTAAACCAAATGTACTGAGGATTTTCTTGTCCACGAGACTGTATCGCTCAAGAATGGCGTGTTTATCCGTCGCTGGAGCTAAATGCGTGCCATGCGCTATTACGGTTATTTTACTCGTAGGAATTTTGTAAGTACTAGTAAGGATATCGGCGGATCCCTGTGTCATCACGATGATTTGCGAACAATTATAAGCAATGGCATATACATGTTCGAGCAGCATGCGGTCTGGTGCTGGCAACACCGTATGGAAAGTCACGACAATAGCAAGTTGTGCTGAATTAAGATCCTTGAGAAAAGTTATGAACTCAGTTTCTTGACCAACGAAAAGGCCAAACTCATGTTCGATACAGATCAATTTAATATCCTGATCAAACAAAATGTTTTCAAGAATAGTGTCGAAAGAGAACGGGTTTGTTATATCTAATTTCCCTAGTGGACCATCTTCCTGAGACGTATTGTCATCTACTATCGGTATAGGAATTAGTCGATAAGACTCTTCAAATTTACTCGCGATAGCCTTCATTAGATCTGTTGTGTAAGTTGCAATACCGCAGGCGCGTGGAGGATAAGTGGATAGGAAAGCTATTCCTCTTTTTGTTGCTGAAATCATTGTTGGATTTTTAAGTGAAGTCCTTGCATACGATCTTCTTGTATCTTTGACAAGGTGCTGCACGTAGGGAGGTTTATAAATATACAAAAATAAATTGAAAGAAAATTTTTATTATGAGGGTAACAAGAGCAATATATATCCGATAATTTAACGCTGCCAAAATTTAATAAGAAGGAAACAGCCCGTTGAAGCTATTCAACTAATTATTTTTTTAATAAATCGGCAGCCCTTACAATCGATGAGAAGTTGGTTATAACATCCAACAATGAAGACATATTATTTACAGGTTATTGAACTTCGAAGTCTATCATTCACCTGATGCTTTTAAGGCTTTTATCTTTTCTACCAGCAACTTTAGTACTGGTTTCCTCGCGATTAAATTAAAACTCCAGATATCATCCGTGATGAAAACGTAATGTCCATCAAAACTGTAGATATAATCGCCCCCTTCCAGTCCAATTAACCAGGCTTCTTTCTTAAGGTCAGGGTAAGTTCTCAAAACCTTCCAGCAATATTCTTTAATTTCCGCCTCTTCCTGAAAATCATCGAGCAAGCGTAAAATACTGCGCTTTTCGCTCAGCCCATATAGGGATAACATTTCATCGATCTCATTCATAAAAGTATGTAATCCAAGAGCAATTTACATGCAATTCACTAATTACCAACAAAATATCCATATATTTATTATAAAAGGTTATGGTTTTTTACTAGAAATTCAACTTACGATGAAGAGCTATCAATTTCGTTTTAATAACCGCAGCAAAACCTCAGCCATTCTTGTTTGGTTTTTTACGGTTTTATTGGCTATTACACTATCAACTACCCTTTTTCTTGTACGCCCTGCACATGACCTCTCGAGCTGGTTGTTACTGATATTATTTCCGTTCCTCTTAATAGCTATTTATAAACTATTTAAGACGACTTCCGAACGACAATCGACAGAAATAGTAACGCTGAATAAGGACGGATTTACAAGTGCCTGTTTTGGTTCGGTTTTATTTTCCGACATAAGTGCAATCAACATTCCTGCCCGTGAAATATCATTGTTGGGCGGAGAAAACTATGATTACTACAAAAAAAACGACGTAGATACCCCTAACATTGTGATTTCGATTACGACCGACAGAGGCGATATATTTTGTTGGAGCTTAAATGAGTGGGGTGGCTTTTACAACTCAAAAGAGGACTTTTCTGTTTGTTTTGACTTTCTGACTGCCTTAACCGATCAACTGGTTCAATGTTTTCAATTAGAAGAATCGCCTAAAAGTTATTTAAAAATTCTCGATGAAAATGGAATATGGAAAAGAAGCAATGGTTATTGAGTTAGTAAAAGCTATAAATTGCCTTTAGAATACGATCTTCAAAATAATGAGCCTTGGCAGCATCTGACTTTCGTTGTATAGAGACCAAAAAGCCTTTTTCATCATAACTCATTCCCAGCTCACTTACTTTTCGTCCGTTCCAACTATCTTCCATTAGTTTCAGGTTTCGGTTTTGGTCGTAGACATACTTTTCGGTTTTGGGATCAGGGGAAGAAGGTGCATCAGTGAGCTGTACCAAAAGTCCGTCTTTGAATTGATACAATTCAGATGGTGTTTTCTCGACAGCACAGCCATTATGTAGAAACAACACTACCGGATGCCCTTTCAAATAGTAATACGTCTTTTTTTGATAACACGTGTCTGAACCGCCGCTATTTTTACTAAAATTGAAATATTCGGTACGTTCTTCTGCCTCGAATTCGTTTTCGGTATAGGAACGATATTGCATGGAAGAAAAATCATTATTCGCTGTCATTTTCTTCCAAAGGCTTTCGTCCGGTAAAGCACCTTCTAAAATCATGTTGTCCACTCCGGGAAATTGCTCTCCCTGCCAATCATTGTTTTGTGGCCTATTTGGAATCTGAGCATTCAATGTGAAGATTCGGATGATATCAATTTTATTATTCTTATTGTATTGGAAGCTACTCACTTTTACGATGCCATTGGAATAATCTATCCTTGCTTTTTTATCGATGAGTCCGTTTAAATTATAAAAATATCTGGTATAAAAAGCGGTATCAGATTTTTCGTTATTATATCGTATGCTCGTCATACTTACCACCATACCGTCGGTGTTAAAACTGTAAATATATTTCATACCAATCTTCTCTTCACTCTGCAGTAGAATGCTTTTTACTTTATTACTTTTCATAAAAGCAGGATTGAATGAAAAAACAGTTTTTGTAAAATAATCATCGTCCTCCAATGGGGTGACCTTATAGAATGGGAGCACCTGAGCCTTTCCCAAAGCCACAATACAAAAAAACAAAATAAGGGTTAAGAAGTAGCTAAGATTATGTTTTGTGTGCATCATAAAGAAAAATTTTTGTTCTTTTAAAATCGGGGGTTTCAGAAAAATCCAATTTACCCAAAAAACTTAGATAAATGGCATCAAATTTCCCGATGTCATCATTCGTAGAATTCATAATTGATATATACAATATGAGCTATTTATTGTAGCTTTATCTCCAGCTAGTTAATCTTAATAAAGTCTACAAAGAATATTTGTCAGCCAATATCTGCTTTAGAAATGAAACGTATAATAACACTATTCCTAGTTTTTTTATCAATACAGATTAATGCTCAAGATCTTAAAAACCTCAATGATGTCGCAAGTAACGAAGGTATACCGAAAGGGAAAGCTATTATCTATGGCAACTTCATACAACGATTAGGATTCAGCAGTGGCGGTTTTCCGCAGGACATACGTTTGATCAATACAGATACAAAGGAGGTTTGTGCATTTAGAGTGAAACCAACATTCAAATCATCAAAGGAAAATATCTTCATATATACTATCGAGCCGGGTAACTACGCTATTCTAAATTATTGGTGGACCCATAGTAAGTGGTATGGTGGCAAAATGTTTACAGAATATATTTTTAAGAATACGGATACAACGGATGGTTTTGAAGATAAAGTAAACGCTGGTCTGATAAATATAGATGAATTAGAACGCTTTACTTTTAAGATCACAGAAAACTCATTAAACTATCTGGGAACCTGGCATTTTAAAACCCCTCCAGTTTCATTCACGGATGACAAAGTCATACTCGACAAGAAAATGGAAGATAGGTACAAAGCCATTGACTTTTCCCAAGCTAAGCTAGTTATACCAAACTAATAAGCTCAAATCTGGAAATGAAGAACATGTAGTATAAAAATCCTAAGTATTAAAAATATAACAACACCGGATCTTAGCCCCATTACAATATGAGAATCGAAAATAGAAGAGTTGTTAATAGAAGACAGATTAATAAGGCTATTGTAGAGGATGATAAAAAAGGTTTAATCTTAACAGATTCTAACCTAAATATTTTAAATAATCTTGGTTTCGAAGAATTCCGTCTCTTAGATTTTGCCCCTAATGGCCACATTATACTTTTGAAATCCAAAAATTGGCTAACAATACGCAATGCAAATAAAACGACAATTACAGCTTTTGACATTGAAACTAAACAACAACTCTTTTCTACTGACAAATTTCTGGGATATAGAAGCATAATTGATAAGTCATCTAACTATTTTTTACTCGAATATTATTCTGGATTATGTTGTGTAAATATTAAAAACGGTGAGGTGGTTTTCAAAAAAGATAAAATTCACAAAAGTCTTTACAATGCAGATTTACACCTTAAAAGCAACATTGTTTATATCCCAACAGAAAAAAAATCTATTCTGAGATATCACTTTGACGATCATTATTTCGATGAAATAAAACTTGAAAATATAGGCGGTACGAGTTGGATAAAATTTGATAATACCCAAACCTATCTATTGGTAAGTGACAAAAAAAATTCATTACACTGCTTTACACACGACAACTTTGTCAAACCAATATGGACAATAAATTTTTCGAAACTTAAAAAAGATAATAGAATTTGCTGTTACAATATCATAACTACTGAGAGCAATTTGGCGTGTATTCACGGATTTATGCCTGCGAGTGACCAAACTGCGTACGCCGGGGGTACACTACATATTTTCGATATCCTCTCTGGTGAAATAATTGATTCTTTGGATTATGCAAACATTCAAGAAGAAATAATCACTGATTTCCAAGAAGATGAAATCATTATTGACGACTTAAGGTCACTATCATTGAAAACTAAAACATTCCGACAGACGCCGATAGCATCATATCTACACTAGAACTAAATCGATATGGATCATTTAGACCTTATACCATTATGGCCATTAGTAGCTAACATCAAACAGGAAATTAGCTATGGTCAAGGGAAAATGGAAACCCACAATGGCACGAAACAGTTTATCCCAGGCACCAAGTATATTATCGATTGGTATGCTGGGATGTGCCAAGATATTACCGTAATTGGCTTGTCCAGGATACGAAAAAATTAATTACCCTTGTTATACGGGCTGGATGGATCGAAAACTTCTGGGTAAAGTTATGCTACAATCCTAAAGTTTGCTCAAAAATAAAGGCCAACTTTGATAGAGAGGAGGCCGGAATTTAATGGTATACAGAAAAATTTGTAAATGATATGCTTGTCGGTATACCTCAATGGAATATGCTTTATCTGTCATTTCTAATTTTTCAAGCATGCTCGATTAAATACCCAGAATTTTTTGAATACTTATTTTCCCCTTTTTAGAAAATCCAACTTTTCTAAGTCCATCTCGTGAGTAATAGGTCCTTTCTTTAATTTCTGGATTTGAAATCAATTTATTACAACTCATACTGATATTAATATATCCTACGATATCGTCTTTATTTCCGTAAAGTAAAACAGAATAGCCAGTATCAAAACAAGCAATATCTTCAGAGCCATAAGTATGATGATCTGTAATAATCTTTATAAATTTATCTTTATCCTTAATAGTCCTAATATAATCAAAACAAGGAGCTATTCTATTGTTATATACAATTGAAATAGCTTTACTTTGGTTACTTTTCTTCTTTGGATTAAACCGATACAGCTCTATTTTAATGACCTGATTAATATCAAGTTTTTTTGCAATATTTATTACTGGATAATTGTCGTCTACTGCTTTCTTCTCATCTTTCAATTGACATTTAACACCTGTAAAATAGAACATCAACAATAACATAACCAAACTTGTTTTCATAAATTATTTTCTATAGATATTGACGCTCATAACATATCCACAATTTATTCTTTTATCTTTAAAATTTGACCAACTAATATATATTTTTTTGTTACCATTCATAATTAATCGTGTCTATTAGTTCTTGCATTATCGTTATTTTATTGTCCTTTCGTATTTTATCTATATCCTTTTTTACTAACCTTTCTTATAGCATTTGTCATAGAAATAACCAAATTAAATTACTTATATTCAATTATACAAACGACACTGAAAGAAAATACCTTATTTCATTTTTCGTTAGTAACAGTTAAGCCTATTCAAGAACTTATGAAACGTTTGGATATAAACAAGACAAGTCCCGTATCAAAAACGAGGAATATCAATAGACAAAACATCTTAAGAACTGATTTTGAAATCCTTACTAACTTCTATGAGATCTGTAAAAAGAAAAAAATATCAGAACGAGAAGTTTCGTTTTTAATGGGAAAGACCAACAAATATTTCCAAGGGTGTCTCAAGCTGTTTTTTAAAAGTACGATTAAACCTGAATTTCTAACCATTCTGCCGGCCATTACTTCTAAAAACATTCAAGAAATTATACCAAATGACATCGCACCAAAAGAAACTATCGATATCCATGGTACTTATAAACAAGAGAGAAACGAATTTTCGGTCTCAGATTATTATAAATTTACTGTAATTTATCAAAACGGAACCACTAGAAACTATCGTTGGAAAATAGAAATTACGAAAGGGACAAGATCTAAAGTGAACCCAGAACTATTTGAGATATTGAAAAAATTAATCTCACGCCATTACTTTCACAAGCCAAAATTTGCGTTCAATATCTATACTACACTCAATTCGAGGTTTAAAAATGCTTTCAGTCCTTTAGCGCTACAAATTGTGCTTTCGAAACTAACCAATAAAAGCACCAACCCAGCATTTTCTTTGCAAGAGGGTATCGATAATACGAGAACTACATATAGCAAGATATTGACCGAAAGCGAAAAGTTTCTGGAACATTGTCAGGACTATATGATCTGGATTTCGAGCTATGTGCCATTAGATTCTCCCTCGAGCAAGTATTTCATCTGGTATGAAGATACTGACGAAAATGATAAACTGCTAACCTCTCTTGATGGAAAAGTGCTACTCTCACCTTCCATCGAAGAATTGCTGACTGTGTTGAAGAGTAATGACAGTATCTTTAAAGCGCCTGTTAATTTAGAAGCATGGTTGTCCGGTATGGAAGACTTACCACCTACAAAGTCGGTCTCTTATTCTCCCAAGGAAATTATTGACGGATTTAAAGTAGATACTGTTTCTGTGGATACACTCGGTTATTTTGTAGACTTTTACAATCTAGCCGGCGATCTAGGTTATCAAGATGATCGATTCGACGCTCTTCAAGAATTTCGGAAGATTGGAGAGCTTACGAAAGTTTGGGATTATTTTTGCAACAACCGTCTTTTCAAAGCCAGGAGACATAAGGAACTCTCTTTCGATAGGGCAAAGTTCATTGTTGATTTTAAGAAATTGGTTGGAGGGTTTGAGGCGTTAATGCTTGGGTAAACGATTTTGTAGCTACAGGCTTTCATCTGATTACTAAGATTGATTTCAGCACAATTCCGAAAAATATATTTATTAAATGTAAAGATGATTTAGGCGATATTTACGAACTAACTATGGAAAAATAGACGGAAATCTAGCTTGGATCTCTTGGATGACTGGGATATTTGCATTTTTCACCCTTATTTTGCACCGTTATTTTTTATGGGTAGTTTTCAATATATTGATCAGGACAAAAAATGTAAGTACAAGCATAATTGCCTGAATGATAAATACAGGGTAAAGTAAATCTCCTTGGGCATAACGATATCCAAAACTGACTATCGTTACCGGAAATGTAAATGCTAATCCAACAGTTGCCCAATCGCTGTACAACGGGTCGTCAGGATAAATAGAACATACAGATAGTGTACCTATACTGACATAAATCAATGCGATAAAAAATGGACCTTTCCTTTTCTTAAGGTATTTGATCATATCTATTTGGCTAATTTATTTGACCAACGCAATATAGCAATTTACAAAGATTGGTTATATCTCTAAAAAGGCATTAAATATTTTTTGCACTTGAACTTTAAATTTAATACACTCCTATATCAAAAACATCGAAATTTATTCAAGAAGTTCTCTCGCTCATCACTGTCAGAAGAATTATTGTAGTTTTCTATATCAGAATAGGCCCTACATTAACGCGGCCTTAACCGTTTTTTTTTAATCGGGTTTTTCGGAAAAATCCAATTTTCCCAAAAAGACTTAGATAAATCGCATTTTGAATTCGCGTATCAACTATACCCAAATTGCCTGATCAATGATTTCCACAATTAGGTGGTCAAGATTTCAGAAATTTCAATGATATTCTTATTTTGCTTTTTAGCTATTTTGTATTTAAGTTTGAATTGTTTTAACTACCGACTATAAACATCCCGTAATTATGGATTACACCGTTTACTCTGATATGCAAATTTTTGAATTGGTTTGTAACGGCGATGAGCGGGCCCTTCAGCACTTTATGTCGCGTTTTTGGCAACAGTTATTTAAAACAGCTTTTCATACATTTCCAGATGCTGTAGTATGCCAGGAACTGGTACAAAATGTATTTATTAAAATCTGGGGAAATAGAGAGAAGATCACATTAAAGTATTCAATTCATACTTATCTATTCAGTTGTATTCGTTATGAAGTATTCCATGAAATCAAAAAAACGATGAAACATGCTGAATTAAAAAATGACGAAATCAACTATATAGATTCATTTGACCCGCTTATAAGAATGGAATACACTGAGCTGCTCGACTATGTTGAACAATTAATCGATAACCTTCCAGAGAAATGTAGACAGATATTCTATCTCAGTCGAATAGAACAATTAAATAACAAAGAGATCGCCCTGCAGCTAAACCTTTCTCCAAAAACAGTAGAAAATCAAATCTCTATCGCCATTAAAAAGTTAAAGCAAGATATTTCTAAGAATACTATCTTATTCTTTATTTTCCTTTAAAATTTAATCAATTCAAAAACAAATACTTACATTTTATTTTATTAAAATCGAAATTTCCTTTTGGGGGTAAATTCAAAAATTGCACTCTATACCATAGAATCAATTTATAATTTCATGAAGGAGCCTAGATTAATATACTTAATCAAAAAAATTCTAAATAAAACTTCCACAGACCAAGAAATGATGGAAGTGGATAACGATTTATTGAATACCTACCACCACGCTCTTTTAGACAGTCAGGACCTTGCGGATAAAGATGAAATGGAAAAAAAAATACAGCAAAATGTATTAAATGCCATTCGTGAAAGTGAGCAGGGAAATAGGCTACAAAAATTGACGAGACGCTACCTGCCTTATGCGGCAGCCATATTAATCATATCAAGTATAGGATTCCTATTCTATATCAACATCAAATCCGACCATTTGGATAAGCCAAAAGAAGAACATGCAGTGCTTAAGCCTGCCAACGACAAAGCTGTGCTGCAAAACGACAAAGGCAAGCTGGTCAATCTTTCAGGACAAAAGGCAGGCGACACGATCCAATTTGGGGCATTACTTCTAAAAATAGAAAAAGAGGGAGTTATTAGCTACAAAAAGAAGGATGCCGATATTACCGGTCCACCAAAACTAGTCACATTAAAAACCCCGAAAGGAGGAAAGTTTCAGATCAATCTAGAGGATGGAACAAAAGTATGGCTCAATACCGAAAGTAGCATTGTATTTCCCGAACATTTTGATAAGGATCGGCGACTGGTCTCTATACAGGGTGAGGCCTATTTTGAGGTTGCGGAATCCAGGTCAAAACCATTTATTGTTCAGGGAGACAACTTCGGAGTCCGTGTATTGGGAACTAAGTTTAATGTATCTAGCAGAACAACCAATAAATTTTCAAAAGTTGCTTTATTACAAGGTTCAGTACAGCTAACGTCGAAAGTAGGGAACAAGATATTAAAACCCGGAGAAAGGGCCACGATGGATGCCTCTAGAGTTATCTATGATAAATTTGACCCTGAAACTGAACTCGCATGGAAAGATAATTATTTTATTTTCAAAGATGAAAATATCAAATCTGTAATGGATGAATTAGCCCAATGGTACGATGCCGAAATCATATTTCAGGGCAATGAATGGAACGACGTAAATTTTAATATTCGCATATCCAGAAGAGAAAATATAGAAGAAATCTTGTCCATAATGGAATTCACAAAATCCGTGCAGTTTAAGATCGAAGGAAGGAGGATCTATGTCATAAAAAAATAACCAATTACTAAAACTAATAAAGCCAAGATGCTCGAACATCTTGGCCGTGAATAAAGTTTTAAAATTTTCAGTCAAAAACTTAATAACCTTTTAATTCCTCACAAATTTATGAAAATAATATTGGGAAAGGAACATGCTATGTCCTTATCTAAGATAATCCTAATGATGAAATTTTACATATTTCTCGCTTTTTTAGCTACTGTAAAGGCCAACACGCCCGTTTACAGTCAGAAGGTGAGCCTACATTTTAAAAATAGTAGGCTGGATGAGGTGCTTACAGAACTCAGCAAGCAGGCGCACGTCGACTTGGTCTATGACACCAAGCTGCTGAAAAATGCCCGCCCCGTGACGCTTAGTCTGAATGGGGTTTCACTCAATGACGCGATGAAAGCTCTTGTCGAAGGGCAAGGCCTAGAGTTTGAAGTAAGGAAAAAAACCTTGGTCATTCGTCCCAAGATAGAAAAACTGGATATTCAGAACACAAACTATCCGACGGAGATCCAAAAAAGTGTCAGTGGAACGGTCAGCGATCAACAGGGCAATCCATTGGCCGGGGTAACAGTCAGAATAAAGGATTCTCAACTAACCACATCAACAGATAACAAAGGTAATTTTACAATTTCCCCTCCAACTGGAGAACAGGTACTGACATTCAGCTTTATCGGTTACCAAACCCTCGAACGCAAAATTAACAAAGACCGCGAGAGTTACCTGACTGTTACCTTAACCTTGGCGAGCAACAACTTAGACGATGTCGTTGTTGTGGGATATGGTACACAGAAGAAAATTACAGTCACCGGTTCGGTAAGTTCAGTGAATATGGCCGATATGCGGACCCCTGTTCCAAATCTATCGAATGCACTGGCTGGAAAAGTAGCCGGGATCATCTCTGTTCAGTCTAGTGGTGAACCGGGTTATGATAATTCTACTTTCACCATCCGTGGTATAGGCACCTTCACCGGAAATAAATCACCATTGATTATAATCGATGGTGTACAGCGGGACGATGTCAATGGAGGCTTCGCTGGATCTTTCAATAATATAGACCCCGAAGATATTTCGAGTATATCGCTGCTTAAAGACGCTTCGTCTACAGCGATGTACGGTGCAAAGGGGGCAAACGGTGTAATGATCATCACAACAAAAAGAGGCGTTGCCGGTAAACCTAAAATCTCCTTCAAAGCTGAATCTGGGTTTTCAAGTTTCACGAAAACTCCGCAGATGCTGGATGGTATAAAATATATGGAACTCCAGAATGAGGCAAGAACAAATATGGGCTTAACACCCGTATACTCTGATGAACTGATCCAAAAAACACGGAGTGGCTTGGACCCTTATATGTACCCCAATGTCAATTGGATAGGCGAAGTATACAAGAAAAATTCCTTCTTAAACAATTTCAACCTGAATATCAACGGTGGCGGAGAATCTGTGAAGTACTACATTTCTGCATCTTATTATAATCAAAAGGGTCCTTACAAGGTAAGTAATATAAATAATTACAATCCCAATTTAGATTTTAAACGTTATGATTTCCGTAGCAATGTTGATGTCAATTTAACGAAAAGTACCTTGGTTCAGCTTAATTTGACGGGTATGTTGGTCAATTCAAGATATCCTGGAATATCGGCCGGAAACCTATGGTACCTAGCTTATGCAACTACACCCGTCGCCTACCCCACCAGGTATCCGGACGGAAGATGGGCAGGGCCTTTAAATAATGGCGGCAGCAATCCGTTAAATGAGGTTCAAAATAACGGTTATTCTGACGAGTTTAAACCGGTTATCCAATCGGTTCTGACCATCAATCAAAAACTAGATGCGGTTACTGAAGGGCTTTCTGCTTATGCTCGTTTTTCATTTGACAGCTATGGTGAATTCAATAACCGTAGGTCCGGAAGGAATGACTTATGGCAAGCAACAGGTCGTACACCACAAGGAGAGCTTATCTTCAACCAGACCCGCGTGGGTCAGCAATTCCTTGATTATAGCCAAGAATCAGCCGGTCAACGCGTTATGTACCTTGAAACCAATTTAAATTATGACCGTACTTTCAATGACCATAAAATAGGCGGAATGTTACTCTATAATATGCGAAACCGCTTGGTCAGTTTGGCCGGCTCGGTGATCGGTGCTATCCCCTACCGCAATCAGAGTATTGCAGGACGGATTACCTACGGCTTCCGGGATAAATATCTTGCGGAGATCAACGCCGGCTATACGGGATCTGAAAATTTTGAGAAAGGCAAGAAATTTGGTCTATTCCCTTCCATTTCGGGTGGCTGGGTCATCTCCAACGAAGAATTCTTCGAACCGCTGAAAAACACATTTAATCTATTAAAGATTAGGGGATCCTATGGAGTTGTCGGTAACGATAACATTGATGGGGGCAGATTTCCCTACTTAACACAAATTGGCGCTGGTGGAAATACAGGTTTTGGCCTGAATGGGACTTCGGCAGCGGGAATGACCGAGAATGTACTGGGCGTACAGAACCTCACCTGGGAGAAGTCTTATAAAAGTGATATCGGTCTAGAAATCGGTCTCCGGAACAAACTCAATATCGTATTGAGCAGATATCATGAAAACCGGAAGGATATTCTTATCCGGAGGAAATCAATCTCTTCGATTGCCGGTTATAGTAATTTGAATGTTTTCGCGAATCTTGGCGAAATGAACAACACCGGAGTAGACGCAAATCTGGAATACAATGATAAATTCGGCGGTGTCAGCTTGCGTTTGTTCGGAAATGTAACTTACAGTAAAAATAAAATTATTTTTGCCGACGAGCCGATCCGCAAATATAGTTATCAAGCTGAAACAGGAAAACGTTTTGGCGAATATAAAGGGTATGTGGCTACAGGTTATTTTGTAAGCAATGAGGAAATTGCCAACTCACCCGAGCAAAAGTTTAATCCAGTGCAACCAGGTGATATCCGTTATAAAAACCTGAATAGTGCTGACGACAATGTCATTGATGCTTTTGATGAGACCTACCTTGGTAAATCGTGGTTTCCAACATGGCTATTTGGTGCTGGATTTGGAATCTCCTATAAGGGCTTTGATCTTTCTCTATTCTTTCAGGGTGTTGGTGATGTTGGTATTATGGCAAATGGTTCGGGAATTGATTTTCCGGGAGGTGGGGCTAAGGGCGCTGGCGTTATCCCATTTTCGGGCATTGGACTTTACCCCAACAATACCATGTCTATTGTCGAAGATCGCTGGACAGCTGATAATCCACGCCAGGATGCCTATTACCCACGCCTTACCATGGCGAACAACTCGGACAATAATTACCTGAATAGTACCCATTGGCTAAAGGACGGAGCTTACACACGGTTAAAACAGGCTTCAATCGGTTACAATATTAAAGCTAAAGGATTAGACAAGCTCGGATTTAACGCACTATATGTATATTCTTCGGGGCAAAACTTACTGACTTTCAGCAAATTTAAGCTTTGGGATCCCGAGTTGGGTGATAATGGCGCTAAATATCCATTGAACCGCATGATCACCTTTGGTGTTCGGGCACAGTTTTAAACCTATTTAATCTTAGCAAACATGAAATACAGATCAACAAAATATATTGCTTTGGGCTTACTGACACTAAGTTTAATGCAAAGCTGCACTTATCTCGACAAAAAACCGGACAATCTACTGACCTCCGATATGCTCTGGGAAACCCGCGCCAACGCAGAAGGTTACCTGAATCAGATTTATAGTTATGTAAAAATGCCCGTGGATGACTATACCGTTTTGGGAGCAAGTGACGAAAACTCGTGCAATATCCCAAGTGTAAATGTACGCAAGATGGTTGCAGGCAACTGGAATCCCCAAAGTGCTTATTGGCAAGAGTACTGGAATGATGCGTATAGTGCTATCAGACAATCATTTGTTTTCGAAGAAAACATCGATAAAGTTCCGGAAAGTGCGATGGGATCTGACCTCAAGATACAGTATAAAGCCGAGGCAAGATTTCTCCGCGGATGGTTTTATTGGAAATTGCTCCGCCAATATGGTCCGGCAGTATTATTGGACAAACCACTTGGCTTAAATGAAGACTATAATAATTACCCTCGCAACTCATTTCAGGAATGTGTGGATTATATCAATAAGATGATGGATATGGCTGCGGCTGATCTGCCTGTTGTTTGGTCCTCCTCGGCCAATTACGGACGCCCGAGTAAAGGTAGCTGTCTAGCCGTAAAATCACAGGTAGCTCTTTGGGCTGCCAGTCCGTTATGGAATGGGAATCCCCGCTTTGCCGACTTTAAGAACAAAGACGGAAAAGCTTTAGCTCCGTTGCAAAACGATCCCAGCAAATGGAAAATAGCCGCTGATGCTGCAAAAGCTGTCATCGATTTAAATGCTTACAAGCTTTTTACAAATCTGGAGGAGGGAGATACCAATTTCGACCCGTACCTGTCCTTCCGTGATCTCTTCCTCACGAGCTTTAATAGTGAGATCATATTTTCTACTCACAGAGCCGATACCTGGCAATGGGGGCATGAAAAACGAAGCGCTCCTGAACCAGGTGGTATCAATATGATGAATGCGACTCAGAATGTGGTGGATGCTCACCTGATGCGCAATGGCAAAACCATAGACGACCCTACCTCCGGCTATAAAGAAGATGGCTTTGTGCAGCAAGATGATCCCGCTAACTATGGAAAGTCAAGGGACGGAGTAAATAGAGGCTACATCACGGGTAACTCTTCGATGTATGTGGACCGCGAGCCACGATTCTATGTCAACATTCTATACAATGGTAAGCCAATATTACCTGCGCCTACAACGGATGATCGTAACTATTTTTCATCGGATGTCAATAAAGATGGCCGTGGTAGAGCAGAATTCTATTATTCGGGGAAAGCAGGTGCAGGACAAAATTCAAATAGCGCTGACAAAACTGGTTATATCGGGCAGAAAAATGTGAGTCCAGCCTCCAACATCCGCCAGGACCGTGCTGTTTACCGTCCATTTATTCATCTTCGTCTTGCGGAGATCTACCTAAACTATGCCGAAGCAATGAATGAAGTCAACCCTGGCCATCCAGATATTCTAACCTATTTAAATCTTGTCCGTCAGCGGGGCGGCTTGCCGAAACTTGAATCGGTTTACCCTCAGGTGGCTGGCAACAAGGATGAACA
This sequence comes from Sphingobacterium sp. UBA1897, assembly GCF_002337775.1. Lineage (NCBI taxonomy): Bacteria > Pseudomonadati > Bacteroidota > Sphingobacteriia > Sphingobacteriales > Sphingobacteriaceae > Sphingobacterium > Sphingobacterium sp. UBA1897. Next base: position 357,968 of record NZ_DDGR01000023.1, on the reverse strand, counting down.
ACGCAAATGGATCTTGCGTGAGCGGCAGATTGAACTGGCCTTTGAAGGAGACCGTTATTTTACGCTAATCCGTCGCTTGATGATGGGAAATCCCACTGTTCAGACGATATATCGTCTGAACGTTAGTGCCAACGATAATGGTCAGGGCTTTGCTTTTCAGGATTTTTATAAACGGCAAACGCTGCAAACCCGGTATTGGAATGACAAGATGTATCTATTCCCCATCTTACAAGATGACATTGACAAGAATAATGCGCTTGTACAAAACCCGGGATGGTAATTAAAATATGGACTTTATTTTTAAAGATTTATGAAATTAACATATAACGCAACTAGTTTAATCTTTTTTGCTCTCCTTATCCTTAGTCTAGCTGGCTGTAAAAAAGAGGATGCCGGTTTTACCCACGATCCCAATACCCCCATAGTCATTACCGACTTTCTTCCAAAACAGGGATCTGGAGGAACTGAGGTATTGATCAATGGCGAGAATTTTTCCTTGGATACCGCAGCGATAGCTATAAAAATAGGTGGTGTTCCCTTAAAAGTTATCGCTTCCAATGGTACACAGATCATGGCTGTTGTACCGAAAAAAGGAGGAACCGGCCCTCTTGAAATTTCGATCGGTGGAAAATCCGGCACTTCGAAAGATACTTATACCTACCTTTACACAAGAACGGTAACCACATTAGCGGGTAATGGCGCTGCAGGATTTGCCAATGGTAAAGGTACCGATGCCATGTTTAATTTTAGCGGTGAAGCCTGGTACCGTAACAACGGTATAGTCGTGGATGACGCATTAAACGTATATGTAACTGACCCAGGTAATCACTGTATACGAAAAATAGACCCGAACGGAAACGTAACAACATTTGCAGGTTCTCCAGGTAATGGTGGTTTTGCTGAAGGGAAAGGCACTGAAGCACGTTTTAGTCTCCCCTATGGCCTTACCATAGATGAACATGGAAATCTGTATAGTGCTGATCCAGGTAATTGGGATATCCGAAAGATTTCTCCAGACGGAACCACCAAAATCGTTGCTTGGGGCAATAGTGCCCCATGGTTTATCGCTTACGACAGAACTTCAAAAAAAATCTATTACAATGTCGTTGATTCACCGGCCCCTATCTACCAGATCAATTTGGACGGTACGGCCTCTAATACTGTTATCACCGGACTGAATTATCCTGCGGGTATGGCCTGCGGTTCAGATGGCAGTCTTTATATCGCTTTACATGGCGATAATCAAATCCGCCAATATGATCCAAAAACCTGGAAGTATACAGTTATTGCTGGAACGGGCAAATATGGCTATAAGAATGGCCCAGGGAAAGACGCCGAATTCGCACTCCCTTGGGGCATTGCAGTCGACAGTCAAAACAATATTCTAATTGCTGGAAATGGTACCAATGGCGGCGATAGTAATTCTCCCGACCAAAGCATCCGCTTTGTAGACGGCAAAACATATCAGGTAAGTACCTTTGCAGGATCGGGCAAGTCTGGCTTCATAAATGGTATTGGAGAAGCGGCGGCATTCAATGTGCCTGAAGGCGTTGCCGTTGACAAAAACGGAACTGTGTATGTACTGGATAAAAAGAACAATAGCATTCGTAAAATCATATCAGAATAAGAATTCTGTAATTTCAATGAACAGCCTCTATTAAAAAGGAGGCTGTTATTATATACAGCCCTATCAATGAAATTAAAATATTTATTTTCACTTTTATTAATTGCTCAAAACACAACTCTGTCGTGTGCATCCTGTAAGAAATGCGCTCCCTTAGCTCATAATCAGACCAAGATCCCTCTGAAAAACAAATATGTCGACATAAACGGTAACGATAACAATTTGGGTACTAGAAATGCCCCTTTTAAGTCTATTTCAAAAGCAATCGCCAGTGCTTTGCCCGGTGATACGGTATTTGTAAAGAAGGGAACTTATCATGAGAAGGTATTTATTTCAAACTCCGGCACGATTGAAAAGCCGATAGTCCTAATACCCTATTCCAATGAGCTAGTTCGTATTAATGGAGACGGACTGTTAATTTCCGAAATGGAAGCGTTACTAACGATAAGGAATGCAAAAAATATACAGGTCGAAGGGTTTATAGTTGAAAATTTTAGAACAAGCGCCAAAGGAATTGATATAAATGGCATTATTATCGACAAGGGATCAAAAAATATTAGCCTCCGAAAGAATACAATCCACCATATCGAAAATAATGCTTCTCCACAGGATGGACGAAGTGGACATGGTATACTTGTTATAGGCAATACTGCCGAACCGCTAACAAATATTATTGTTGAAGAAAATATTGTTCACGATTGCAATACAGGATATTCTGAAAACATAACCGTCAACGGGTATGTTGACGGATTTACTATTCGCAGAAATAAGGTTTATAACGGTGAAAATATAGGAATAGTCGCTGCAGGTGGATATGCAGGTAATGCCAATCCAGCACTTAATTATGTACGCAATGGTCTGATCAGTGAAAATGAAGTTTATGATATTAATGGAAAAACAGGTCCTATTCCTGCGTTTGAAAAACATAATGGCGCCATCGGAATTTACATTGACGGTGCGCGAAATATAATCGTTGAAAGAAATTGTGTTTATCGTTGTGGCCGGGGTATTGGACTCGTAAGTGAAACTGATAATTTTCCCACACAGGATTGTATTGTACGGAATAATTTAATTTATAACAATTCCCTTGCGGGAATTAGTTTAGGTGGTTATCTTAATTACACCGGCGGTGGAACGATAAGATGCTATGTTGTCAATAATACCTTATATAAAAACAGCTTAGATCGTGGATACTTTGACGAGTTCGAAGGAGAAATCCGATTGGTCGAAAATTGTATGGATAATGTACTACAAAACAATATTATTTATACAATACCTGGACAGCCTTTTATAAACAAATATACCAAGTCGGGACGAGGCAATAATATGGATTATAACCTCTATTTTAGCGAGAACAACGCTACTTGGATATGGGAAGGACAGACCATCTTATCTTCTGACCAATGGAAAAAAATCTGTAAAACCGATCTGCATTCTAATTATAACCAAAATCCATGTTTTGTGAATCCAACCGCAGCTGATTATAGCATAAAAAGAGGTTCTCCTGCAAGATCTTCCGCTAACTTTATTTCCCAACAGATCAATGGAAACTTAGATCTGAGCGGAAGACCGAGAATAGTTAAGGGATTGCTGGACAAGGGAGCCCATCAGCATAAATAAAAAACATCAGCGTGTTTTTGAATAGTGAAAAGTTTAGGCATTTAAAATTAGCTCGGGTATGAAATCAATTCATTACATTAGCTGAGCAAAATTCCTCATTGCACAAGTACAGAGATTTACAAAAATTTCTATCATGTCATTACGCAGCATAGAATTTTCTTGTAGATGAATCTCGAAAGTGGCGTTTGTCGGATAATACCTTTGTTCAAAATTTCAAAAATGAAAAAAACGTTTATTTTACCAGTTCTTGTTATCGGATTTTTAATTTGGTTTTTGGCAACGTTGGCTTTCCGATTTGCGGGACAATTCTTTTTTATTACCGATTCACCGGTCGTACTTACTAGTTTATATGCAGCAGTAATTCCTGCATTGATTTTGATTTCAGTCTTAACTTTCAAAAGATTTAAACTTTCAGGTTTTGAAAATATAGTCGCTGGCGTGCTATTGGTATTGCCGGGAATGATTCTCGATACATTCGCTATTCAATTTTTTGAAGAGATCTTTCCCAATATGCCGTCAAGCCGAGCTGCAACATTTGGTTCTTGGCTCATGTGGGCTTATAGCGTTGTATTATTAACATCAGTCGTTACAGGACTGCGACAAAATAGGATACTTGGCGGGGACTGAAGAACAGACATGCGCTATGGTAATAAATACCGTTTAGCGTCCTCTTTTCAGCATGCCTATTTCAATATGTTTTATAGTTATATCGTGTTCTCAACAGCATACACTGCCAAAGGTTAATAGAATATTACCGGAATTTATTGATTTTTTAAATAAGACCCATCTCTATAATCGCAGCCAGTTCATCACATCCCATGACCAATAGATAACGCAAACTATTAGGAACATAACCAAAGAATTTTTTGAACGCTGCAGTAAAATGGCTTGCGTGCTTATAACCAAGTTTATTTCCAATAACGCTGATCGTTAATCTGTGATCTTTTAATAGATGTTGTGCTCGCTGCATTTTACACTTCAACACAAAATTGAATATCGTTATTCCATAATAGCTTTTAAAGTGCTGTTTAAGATATTGAACATTGGTCCCAACTTCTTTTGCAAGTTTATGTATGGTATAGGTCTCATGAAGGTTTGTTTCAATAAGCAATTTCACCTGGCTAATTTTCTCAATATCTGATTCGCGTAGTTCCAGTTTATTGGATGGAATACCAGGCTGCACCGCATCCATTAGGGTTGAGAGAATAAACAGTGATTTGGACTTATAAAATGCAGGTAATAACAAACTGCTTCCATTCATTCGTATTAGATCCTTAGCTTTTACATACGTTATAAGCGACGTCTCCTCTGAAATTTTCTCCGCATTTAGTATTGCATCATTTATCGCAGCTATATGCTGCTCGGAAATATCCATTTGCTTAAGATAAGAGTCTCGATATAACAGTATGAGACAGCGCGAATTGCTATGTTTGGATGTGATGCTGACTGTATTCGCATGCAATCGTAGCAACATACTACTGCCCTCTTTCAAAACAATTTTCTTCGGCCCAGTTGACAAGCTGCAGCCCTCTTCAATAGCTATAATAACAAGATAGCTCTTATCTTCCGGGACAATGTTATGGTCTGTGTACGGATAGACCATCCTTACTTTATAATCCGGATGATCGTATTTAAATGCTTTTTTTTCTGCTTGAAGTAACTCCATCGAATAGAAATTTCCAATAGTATAAGTCTTATTTCCGATTGCGTTATTCGGTAAATTATCTTAGCAAGTATCTTCGTAAGCTATTTATTTAGACTTAATATAATCAAAGGTATTGAAATCATACTACTTATTCAATTAAACATTAAAAAATGTTAAAAAGCTACTTATTAATCCTATTTCTATTCTTCACCTCGCAGTTTTATGAAGAGGTGGCCGCACAGACTAATTTTACCGTGGAGGGGCGTATCCTGGATTTAAAAACCGAAGAGCCTATTAGTGGCGTTTCAATCCGTGTGAAAGAAAGTATCAAATCAAGTTCTGTGATGACAGGTTCACAGGGCAGTTTTCGTATCCGCCTTCATCAGGGACAGACATTGGTGATCTCACATCTCAATTATACGCCACAGGAAATTCAGGTTCGTAGTGGACAATCCAATCTTGTCATCCGACTAGCTGAAGACCCACACATGCTATCCGAAGTAAACGTAACTGGTGCATTAGGGATAAAAAGGCAAGCACGAGAACTCGGTACTTCGGCACAATCTGTAGACAATCAAGAATTGAACCTTGGTAAGGTCGTAAATCCTCTTTTGGCGTTATCGAGTAAAGTTGCCGGACTAAGGATCAATGCAACAGACTTAACAACAGGAAAAACTGACCCGGGGATTCAAATTAGGTTAAGAGGAACACGTTCTTTAAACCGGTCAAAAAATGATCCCATATATGTTGTGGATGGTGTACCACTGCCCGATATTACGCGAATAAATCCCAATGATATCCAAGACATTACTGTACTGAAGGGAGCTAATGCTGCTGCATTATATGGATCTGAAGGTGTCAATGGTGCAATTATGATCACCACAAAATCGGGTCGGGCAGAAAGAGGGCAGATCAACTATAGCAATAGTACGCTGTTTTCCAAGGTTTTCCTGCTACCCCCTGCTCAACAGAATTTTGGTCAAGGACAAAATGGTGTGTACAGTCCTGTAGCAAATGAATCTTGGGGAGATCGTTTTAATGGTGAGGTCCGAGATTTTGGGTTACCCATCAATGGTGTACAACCAACGAAGGTATATAGTGCTCCGGATAAAGATAACCGATTGGATTTTTTCGATACGGGCGTAACAGTACAAAACGATCTCTCATTCTCTTCTGGCGATGACAAGGGATCTTATTACGTTTCTTTGCAGGATGTTCGTATCAAAGGTGTGATTCCTGGCGACAAATCAAGTCGTACTGGAGTACGATTTAATGGGTCGCGTCGATTTAACAAGTTGAATACCTCTTTCAATACAAATTACGTTTTTTTCAAGAACAATACGACAAGTGATGGCCCATGGTTATCTGTTTATACACAACCCGCCAATATCGACTATAAAGATGCACGAAACTGGCAGGATCCAAGTTCGCCAAATCATCCTTTAAACTGGTATAATCCAGTTGCCGGCACTAGAAATCCCATTTTCATGGCCGACAATAACAGAAATACCTCTGATCAGCATACATTAAATTCAAAACTGGAGTTTAATTATGAATTTACAGATTGGTTAGATGCGACTTTCCGTACTGGACTATATTTCCAATCAGAACCTGGTCGTGTAACGAACAAAAAATTGGTTTCTAATGTAGCAACAAGAAATATAAATGGTAGCGTAAATGATACACATAGAGGCTTTACCCGTTTCAACAATGATTTGATCCTGAATTTTCATAAAAACTTTGGTGATTTCTCTACCAAGTTTTTGGTCGGACAAAATGTTCGAATGGATGATACGAAATCTATCAATATCAGTGCTACAAATCTATTATTTGAAGATATATTCAATCAGGGCTCTCGCACTGGCGAATTGGTCGGTGGTTCAACAATTACAAAATACCGTTCGCTCGCGACTTACGGAGAATTTACGGCTGGATATAAAAACTATCTTTTTCTAACGTTTACAGGGAGAAATGATCAGGTATCGGTGCTTGACCCAGGAAACAACAGTTATTTTTCTCCAGGTGTAAGTTCCTCTTTTGTATTTACAGATGCGATCGCGAGCCTGCAGAAGAGCAGGGTATTGAGCTACGGTCGTATTTTTGCTTCTTTTAATAAGACAGGAAACGTAACCTTAGATCCTTATCGTCTGAACCTGAGTTATAGCCAAACCGCGGGTTTTCCATTTGGTAGTTTGGTCGGATTTACTCCTTCCCTATCTGAGCCAAACCGATCGATAAAGCCCGAATTTGTTAAATCATTTGAGGTAGGTACCCAGCTCGGATTTTTTAACGACCGTTTGCGGACGGATATTGTTTATGCTTATTCGGACTCGGATGGACAAATATTTGATGCTGGTATCTCACGTGCAACGGGCTTCAATTCAACGATCGTAAATGCTGGACAGATCATCAATAAGACCTATGAAATCATGATCAATGGAACTGCAATTAAAAGCAAAGATTTGAACTTACAGTTTGGCCTTAATTTCAGTTATACCGACACAAAAGCCAAAAATCTATATGCCGGCGACGAGTTTAACATCTTTCGACAAGCTTACGCTATCAAAGGCCTACAATATCCAACACTTCGCATGACTGACTTTTTAAGAGAAGACGGGAAAATCGTTTTGGATCCAAACGGGAATGTAATCCCTTCGGAAGAAGAAAAGGTAATGGGAACGATGGTACCGCCCTATCTTTTTGGATTTAACACCAAATTCAACTATAAATCCTTTACAATGGGTTTTCAGATTGATGCGAGACTGGGAAGTTGGATGTATTCGGAGGTAATCCCGAGGATGTTTGCTGCCGGAACACATCCGGAAACTGCAAAATACGATAGGCAGCCTTTTATTATGCCTAATTCTATGGTACGCCTGGCCGACGGATCAATTGTCGAAAATAATGAGGTATATTCTAAGGGAGATAAAGCGTGGTGGACGGCATACGGAAATATACAATCTGTCACCGCCGCTAAAGGAGATTACCTAAAGCTTAGGGAACTCTATATCGGATATGATTTGCCGCAATCGTGGCTATCCCATCAACGGATGATCAAAAAAGCAAGCATTGGTTTTGTGGGAAATAACCTTTTCATCGTCAGGCATTCTTCCAATACAATCGGCGACCCAGAGGCACTTTATAATCAAACAGATGGCTACAACAGCTTCAGACAGATTCCGACATCAAGATCAATGGGTTTTAATGTCAACATTACTTTTTAATACTACGGAGATGAAATACACTATCATAAAATCAGCCTTATTTGCGATTACTTTACTTACAGCGAGCTCCTGTAAAGACTTTCTTGATGTAAATGATAATCCGAATGCGCCAATAAAAGAAAATTTAAGCCTAAATGCCAAGCTTCCGGCTGCCTTGGTCGTATCTGCCGTAAATGAATCTGTCCAACTGAATCAGATCGGTGGTTTGTGGGGAGGTTATTGGGGAACTTCAAATGAAGGAGTGAGTGCTTTTACGGCGTTAAAGACCTATAATGGTCCTGCGATAAGGGATACAAGAGACGGCATACCTGTCTGGGAATCCAATTATAACAACCTACTGTATTACAAAGAAATTTTGGATCAAGCCAATGTCGAAGATGCAAGATTTTATGCGGGGATCTGTAAGATCATGATGGCCCACCATTTCTTTACACTTGTTGACTTTTACAATAATGTTCCCTTCAGTGATGCCTTAAACGGCTCTGTTAACCTGCATCCGAAATATGAATCAGGAAAAGATGTTTATGCCAAGTCCGTTGATCTAATTACCGAAGGTATTGCAGATATCAAGGTTGCCTCTCTGTTGCCCACAACAGACGACGTTCTTTTCAAAGGCGATAAAAGCAAATGGACCAAATTTGGTAACACGCTCAAATTAAGAGCCTTGCTAAAACAATCGGAAGTTGCTAGTCAAGAATCCTATATTAAGCAGGAAATATCGAAAATTATCGAAGAAGGTTCAGGATTTCTTTCCGAGAATGCAGCTGTCAATCCGGGATATCTCAACACTGCAGCAAAGATGAATCCTTTTTACGAGACCTTTTATCGGAACAATGCAGGTGTGGCAGTAGCAAATTATGCCAATATCAGACCAACACAATTTTTGATCAACACGTACAAAGCCTATAACGACCCGCGCTTACAACAAAACTATACGCAGGTCAGCGGAGAATTTAAAGGTGTCCTTTTTGGAAATAATACCATAGCTGAGGAGTTTGCAGCGGTTAATACTTCAGCCTTAAAGGGTCCGCTGGAGAATGGTAATCAGCCCGCTGGGATTATAAAATCATTTAGCCAGTCAACCGTTCTCATTTCCTTAGCGGAAACTGCTTTTTTAGAAGCAGAGGCCATCGAGCGGAAATGGATCAGTGGCAACGCGAGTGAATCCTACCAAAAGGGAATTCAAGCCTCATTTAATTATCTGTTCAACCAAAATAATTACAATGCGCAATCCTATATAAACCAGAAAAGTGTTATTTATACGGAAGCGAGTAACAAAATTCAACAGATCATAACCCAGAAATGGCTTGCATTGCACAACATCAACAATATCCAGGCATGGAACGATTATAGACGTCTGGGTTATCCTGCAATACCAAATTCACTATCATCGCCAAGTTCAGGAGCGTATCCGTTGCGCTTTATGTATCCGGAGACAGAAATCAATACCAACAACGCCAACGTGCAAGCACAAGGAGAAAATGGAGTCCTGCTGGCAAGGGTATGGTGGGATACAAAATAGTATTGTTTATCAATATAGAAATTTAGATTAGAGAGCTAATGTTATCAATTGTGGGTAGCATTATTTGTCAGACGGGGTCCATTGAATGGGCCCCGTTCTTTTTATGACAAATTGCACTTTCACCTCCTGGACTTCCAAAATCATCATCAAGATTTCTCCATATCTAATGCTCATTTTTTTTACAATTACATTTAATGAATGAGGCCGTTATAATACACATACAAGTTATAATGAGACAGATCTACCTGCTTTTGCGATGGATAGCAATTTAACTTTTATTTTGGCCTTGGATTTTGGCTGGTGACGCCAGAAAATAAATTTGTACACTCCCCTAATGTCGGCACATTTTTCTAGGGTGGCACATTCAATACACATTATTGGGTCGATCCACAGGAAAATATGATCGGTCTTATTTTCACACAGGAATATATGGTTAACTCTTCTTTATTGATTGGATTCATGCGACTTACTTTGAAATTTTTTAAAAAAGTAAAGAACCCACAAAAACTGGGTGTATCCGTACACCGCATCTTCAACCGGAATCGTAAGTACCCTGATCCCCATAAATTCCATGGGATTGTAATTGACTATTGGAGATTCCAACCCTGTTCCGGTGAGTATACCATTGACAGGTAAAAAGCCTAACATAAGCAAGGTGAAGACGACAGAGGCCTGCGTAATCCATTGTATCCGAAATGCAAAGTGAAAAAGCACTAATGTCACGATGGTCACAGTAGCGGTAACAACTGTATAGATTCTGTCGGCATATCGAAGTGCCACCACAGCACATATAATGACACTCACAAAGACAACGATATTATTAAAGGCGGATAACGATTGTAATCTAAAAAATTTATCAATGCAGAAATAGGTGAAAATACAAGAAAAAGGGATGAAGATAAAGAATAACCATTCTTCCAATGGTAATCCAGCTATAACTAGGCCTAGGGTGTATCTTGTGTCAAACCACCATACTCCCCTACTGGTAAACCAGACATCCCAAGCTATAAAAAATACAGCAACAAGTGCTGCTGCCTTTAAAAATGGGACAAACTCACGATCGAACCGAAGCCGCTTGTCGAAGGATGCGACAAAACAGATTATGACCGTAAAAAATAAGATAAGCGAGTAAGTATATGGCATCATATTTTTTCATTGTTAGTATACATTTTAAAGTATTTCATCGGAACATATAAAAAGCCAAAACATTCGCCCTCCTCTTTGCCTAAATGTTTATGATGTTGTTTATGGGCACGACGAAGCGCCAAAAAGTAACGGTTATTTGTTTTACTCAACCATTTGAAGCGTTGATGGATAAATATATCATGCACAAAAAAATACGCCATACCATAGAGCATAATCCCTAATCCAATATAAAACAGATAATTGTAATCCCTTAACGAACCGAAATACATCAACGCGATGGTGGGAAGAGCAAAAATGATAAAAAAGTAATCATTCTTTTCCAAAAAGCCCGCATTGCTATGATCGTGGTGATCGCGATGTAATATCCAGAGAAAGCCATGCATAATGTACTTATGGATAAGCCAGGTTGCGCCCTCCATAGCGATAAAAGTGATCAATACTGTAATAAAATTCATAGTTCTATATTATAAGTAAGCAGCTTTGTAACGCAGATAGCTTTTGAAAGCAACATAGGCTTTTTGCACATTTGGTATCCTAATCCTACTTTCCAAAATTTCTTTTGAGGATTTTTTCCGAATCTTCGCAAACAGTGAAAGGTAATATCTGTAAGCTAGATAAACGCCAAATTTTGCCGATGCAGGCAATTTTTTAATTCCCAAAAGCGCTTCCTTAAATTCGCTGTGTATCTCATCCTCAATCTGGCTTTTGAGTGCATTATCGAAGACTGCCATATCCAGATTCGGAAAATAGGTGCGGCCAAGAACATGGTAGTCGTCTTTAAGATCCCGCAAGAAGTTTATTTTCTGGAATGCAGAGCCCAGTTTCATAGCGTAAGGTTTTAACTCCTCATAGCGCTGTCTATTACCTTCCGTAAAAACCTGTAAACACATCAGTCCAACCACTTCCGCCGAACCATAAATATATTCTTTATAACGTTCAGAATTATAGTCGACTTTATTCAGGTCCATTTCCATGCTATGTAGAAATTGGCGGATTAGCTCGATGTCAATAGCATATTTATTTACCGTCTCCTGGAAAGATTGTAATATCGGATTTAATGAAATACCTTCCTCAAGCGCACAGTTTGTCTCGAGGTATAACCGCGCCAGCAATCGCTGCTTATCATAACCATGAAAACTGTCCACTATTTCATCAGCCAATCGTACATAGCCATAAATCGCATAAATACTAGCCCTAATGCTGGGCTTTAGTGCCAAAATACCGAGCGAGAAACTTGTACTATACTTTTCAGTTGTTTTTTTGCTTACTTCATAAGCGAGTTCATCAAATAGCTTTTTCATGGTCTTATGTTTTACGATATAATTCAATGGCTTCTTTGGCAACAATTTTCCCTGATAAAATGGATGGAGGCACCCCGGGACCAGGAACCGTCAGCTGACCTGAATAAAAAAGATTATGGACTTTCTTATTTCTGATCTTGGGTTTCCATACCGCTGTCTGTTTCAATGTATTTGCTAGTCCATAAGCATTTCCAGCGTAAGCATTATAATCGCTGGTAAAGTCGCTTACACAGTAACTTCTCTTGTATGCAATCTGTTCATATAGGTTTTTTGTACCGGTACGCTTTTCCAAGCGCTTTAACATCTTAATTAGATATTTTTCACGTGTTTCATCATCGTCCGAGATAGCAGTCGCCAAGGGCATTAATAAGAAGAGATTCTCACTGTTTGCAGGAGCTACATGAGGATCCGTTTTGGATGGACAACATACATAGAACAGCGGATTTTCAGGCCACTTTTTTTCACCATAGATACAGTCAATATGATCATCCAACGGATGCTCAAAGAAAAGTGTGTGGTGTGTTAGATTTGGAATGGACGATTTCATCCCCAGATAATATATCAAACTTGAGGGGGCAAAGGTCCTGCTCTTCCAATAATCATCATCGTAGTTTCTCAACTCCTTGGCAAGTAGTGTTTCGATATGGTGATAATCGGCCGATGCAACCACGAGATCAAATGGATGATTCACGCCATTAACAACTAATGAAGTGATCTTATTCTTTTCAATATTTAACGTATCAACATTATGATCAAAATGAAAAGTGACTCCTTGTCTCTCCGCTACTTGTTGCATCGCCAGTACCAATTGAAAAAAGCCCCCTTTCGGATAATGGGTACCCAGTGCATAACCGCCGTAGTTCATCAGGCTATATAATGCCGGAATATCCTTGGGTGAAGCTCCCAAAAATATAACCGGAAATTCCATCAATGTCCGCAATCTTTGGTCCTTAAAATATTTGGCAACATAGAATCGAAAATTGGAAAGCAAATCTAGCTTCAAAGCGCTAAGTGCAATTTTTGGAGAAAGGAATTCACTCCAATTGTGACAGGGCTTATTGACAAAATCACGCATGCCGACTTCATACTTAAATTTTGCAGCCTCCATAAATCGATCCAATTGCGTACCCGCCCCAGATTCGGTCTGTTCAAATAATTGTTTTAACTCCTGATAGGATTCAGGTACTCGAATCTGTCCGGAGTTAAATATCATTTCAAATTGTGGATTGAGTGATATAAGCTCAAAAAAATCAGCTGTACTGCATCCAAAATCCGAAAAAAAGGACTCAATAATATCAGGCATCCAGTACCAGCTCGGTCCCATATCAAATTTAAATCCTTCTGTTGTACTAAACTGCCTCGCCCTTCCACCGGGCTGCATATGTTTCTCAAAAACATGCACATCGTATCCTGCCTGCGCAAGATAGGCCGCCGCTGAAAGACCCGAAAAACCTGCACCAATAACTGCTACCTTCTTTTTCATTTTTGTTTTTTTAGCTGAACTACTTGGGTAATCCCCCCAATAGATTTACTGACACTGCAATATGGTAATGTACACATTGTAGTGCTTTTGTTATTTCTATCGCATCTCGGTATGGACTATAACTTCACTTGCTCCAGCAATTTTTCCGGTGAAATATTTCTATCATAGATTAATTGATGAAATTTGCTCAATTTATTCAATAAACTTATCAGTGTTATTTTTTCACTATAGGTCAAATCACCTGAAACAATCTGCGTAGCATGACGTATTTTTCCCATTTGTCGATCCAATGCCGATAAGCCATCTTCCGTGATATAAAGCACCTTACTTCGCCGGTCCAGTTTTGAATCTTGTTGACCGATCCATCTTTGTTTGATCAAACGGTTTATAATAGCCATGCCGGCCGGCTTTTCATGAATATTCCTTCTGATCAACTCCATTTTTGTCATCTCACCAAAGGATCGTAGGGTAATAAGGTATATAAACTCTTCTTGTGTGGAAAAATCAGATTCCCAAATAGCAGCCTTTGAATAACTTTTTGCAAACCTATTCATATGCACTATTAATGTGCTGATTACACTCTCTGGACTACGCCCATTTTCCTTACCGTCCCAATTAGGCTCGACTAGAACATCGGTTTCCTTTGTTACTATCCAACGTTTAAATCCATCAGCGTCAGTGCTGTAGATTCCATCTACGTTTTCCTGTTCAAATTCTTCAACTAATACAATGATTTCTTTTAAAAGCTGATATTTCATACTCTTTATTTAGAACATAAATATACTATATTTGTTTTAATTATTTTAAAAAAGAATATTTTTAGAATAAAAATAAACCAAAAGAAATCTCTATTTGAGTGGTAATTTTGACAAACTGCATCCCATATCGGGCTGTGCTTTGAGCATAAGAAGACCTAGGTGGCAAATTTATAATCATGTTTATTATAAATCGTGCAACATTTTTTCCATGAGTTCGACTAACCTATAGTCATTAACTACAAACAATTGTCATCAGGCTTTAGTACAAGCAACTTAAATATATGAATATCTTAAAAAAAATTGCCCTAGTTCTCCCAAATCTCTTGTTTTTTGCTATCTCTCATGCTTCATGCAACACGACTACCATTTCAATCATCGATTCAACCTTTACTGTTACAGGCAAAGTAATCGATTCTATTACGAAAGAACCCGTTCATTTAGTTTCAATATACCTGATGGATCATCAAAGTAGCAGCACCCCTGTCAAAACAGTGGTGACAAATGAAAGCGGAGGCTTCCAATTGACCCATAGTGAGCGTTCATTTTACCTAAAAATCAACCACCTTGGCTTTCAGCCTCAGATAAAAAGAATTGAAACGCCGAGCGGGAGCAATATAGATATCGGTACTATAAGGCTTCATAAGATTGACAATAAACTTGAGGAGGTTGCGGTTTCTTCCAAGAGACCTACCTTGGAGCTAATTACCGGTGGGTATAGATTTAATGCGGAAAACAATATATTAGGCAATAGTACAAATATAGCAGAACTGCTCAAGCAGGTACCGGGATTAACCGTTGATGAAATGGAAGGCAAATTACAATTGCTCGGAAAGGGGGCTACTGTATTGATAAATGGTCGAAAAGTCAATTTGGGTGGTCAGGATTTATTGAACTACCTGAAATCTCTACCGAGCAACGAGGTCTTGTCTGTTAATGTGCTTACCAGTCCAGGCGCAGCATATGATTCCGCAGGAGACGGAGGTGTGTTAGATATCAGACTTAAGAAAAATTCCAATTTGGGCTTCTTTGGGTCGGCAAGTACAAGTGTTTCTACCCTTTGGGGAACGGACCAATCGCTTAATTTAAATCTAAAAAAAAGTAAGTTTGAAATTTCATTGGGCTATAATTTTTCATATGGTGAAAATTTACATAAGCGAAACGATCTTATAAAAAACTATTTCTTACCTGATTCTAGTTATCTCTATAGACAAGAGCAGGTTAGTGAAAGATCCCAAAAGACACATTCCATGAAAATCAATACACTTTATAATATTGATTCAACAAGTACACTCTCTTTTAATTATTGGTACGCCAGCTTTTATGGTAAATTTCCAAATGAACGAGACGCCACGATCTATAATCGGAAAAATGAATTTCAAAGGCAGCTTAAACAGCGGGACTTCATGTTTTTAGACAATAATTTCCATATCGTCGATTTGATCTACGACAAAGATTTCAAAAAGAAAAACAAGCTTTCGATCGGTCTGAATTATGCTAAATACTCGAACGAGAATAACACTTCATTCTGGAGAAAGGCATATAATTTTTCTAACACGGAAATAAATTCCTCAGAAAATGATAGCAGAAATTTTATTATTACGAGACCATATGAAATCTGGACCTTCAATACAGACTACAAAGCTAACATCGGAAAGGGTACTGATCTAAAATTTGGTGTAAAATATGCCCGTGCAAATACAGAAAGCTTCTTTAAGATTCTGACCACAGATGGAAATATCGTCGAAGGAGAAGCAAATATTGAAAATAAGGTTCAATATAACGAAAATATACTTGCTGCTTATTCTTCTCTGAGTGGTAAATATAAACACTTCTTCTTCGATGTAGGCTTGCGACTAGAATCATTCGATTATAAATTACGATCGCTTTCAACTGACGAACAGATTAAAAACAACTATCTTAATCCATTTCCCAACTTTAATGTACGATATAATTTCGAGGACCTTAAAAACAGCATTGCTTTATCGGGGAACAGAAGAATCGAACGACCAGGTTATAACATGCTCAATCCATTTGCGGTGACCAATAATCCCATCTATTTTACCAACGGCAACACACAGTTGAAGCCATATTTTGCAAATAGACTAGATTTGCAATATTCACATAAGTGGAATACCAACCACTCACTGATCTTTTCTTTATATGGAAACTCCTCGAAGAATATGTTTACCTATATCTCAAGATATAATGAGGAGGTTGGAAGTCCAGAGTTTAACTATTATAATGATTATAATCTAAACCAAATTGGAGGTTATGTCATGTCGCAAAACAAATTTGGAAGCAGCGTGAATGTCAGTACATATTTATCGGCCCAACGACCGACTTTCAGATCGAATAATACAGAAGATATTTTGTTACCTGGGATTGTCAACTTTAGTGGGTCGATCAACACCTTTATTAATATTCTGCCAAAGACTACTGTTCAAATATTCGGCTTTTATGCTTCGAAAAGAAATAGTTTTCAAATGCAATATGGGGCAACAGGATATATCACGACGGGTTTACAACAAAAAGTGCTTCGGGACAAGCTAAACATATCCCTGACGATTGAGGATATTTTCAACTTACAAAAAGCACCTATTTCCATTTTAGGCAATGTGATTAGCATTGAAACAGTGAATAAATTGAAGTCACGCTATGCAAAATTGAGTTTCAGTTACAATTTCGGAAAGACCTTCTCCGCAAAACAGACCAAAAAGCTGGAAAAAGATTCGAGGATAGATTAACCCATCAATAGGTTAATCGTCAAAGATGATTCGTGGAAGGATAGCGCTGGATATAATTAAGTTTAGAAAATAGCTTAAATACAGATAGACCTCAAAATACTGCGAATTTAAAACGAATCCATACGAACTGAAATTCGCATGAAAATTTGAAAAGCGTTGTTTTAACTTAGTCCGATAAACATGTGAAAGAGAACGTTAATTATGAATGAGACTATCATAGAATTCGATAACAAAAAACGTCTGAAATTAGCACTATTTGGCTTGCTGTTGACGATAGCGGCTTTGGCATTTGCTTACTATATTTTCTTTGTCGCTGAAAAAATAAGAATTTTCCATGGAGCATTGATGTTGACCTTAGGGGGCTTAGGATGTTATTGTCTAATTGGCGGAGTAAAAAGCCTATTTGTTAAAGATCGGACTGGCCTAATATTGAACGCAAATGGCATTCGATATAATGGTACGCCAGTAGGAATAAAAGCTGGGACTGTAAAATGGACTGCTATTCAATCTGTCTCGACAGGAATGGCCCATGGCGTCCATTTTGTTTTTTTGAAGCTACACCATCCCGAAAATTATATGCAGCAGTTCTCTCCACAAGTGCAACAACATGTGCTCGAAAATGGAATAGCCGTTTCGGCAGATCAACTGTCGCTTGATTTCAATACACTCAAAAAATTGATAGAAGAGTATTATGAGCGGTATAAGCGATAAAAAGAGGGAAAAGACTGGCTATAAACAAGCCCCTATAAAATCTTACAGGGGCTTGTTTCTATTAATCGTATCAAATTGTTGTATTACAAATCCAGTTGGATACCTAAATTCGCTATTGTTCCACTTCCTTTTACATAATAACGGCCTTCATTTGTCGCTCCCCTCACCTCCGCGTGCAGTGGAAAGTAATCATTATTAAGGATATTATTAACTGAAAAAATGAACGCCAGATTCTTTAATTTGTAGCGTGTTTGGAAATCCATCAGACCATAGCCCGAAATCGGATATTTGCCATAATTATACTCAGAAGGTTGAAACACATCCCGTTTCCCCAAATGTAAATACTGCAGATAGACATTCCACCGATCTGTCAATTTGAAATCTGCATTGATATTTACTTTAAAAGGTGAAATAATGGAATTATCCAATTTATCCTTGTATTTTCCCTCATTTTTCAAATCTTGTCTACCATCCATATACCCGAGTATAGTACCAAACTTCAACCATTCAACAGGGGTTACATCGACTACAAATTCCAAACCATAAATACGTTGAGGCACTTGAATCAGTTCATAATTACCTGGCGTTGAAGTTTCTGCGAAAGTACTACCCTTTTTGGAAGAGCTATAGTACCCTGTCAATTGGTAACTTAACATAGCATAGGTTCCATTTAGCCCCAACTCAAAATTATTGACAACTACAGGCTTCGGATCAATTTGACTCAAAGGTACTCCATTCCGTAATACAAGTCCTACATCGCCGATAGAGTACCCTTGTGAAAATGATACAAAGGGCTGCAGGTATTTTAATTTATTATACCTTCCCGCCAAATTGAATACAAATGCGTTTGAGTTGCTCTTATCTCCAGGAGTGACTTTCCCTGCTTTTGTTAGATCTCCTACTTTGAAATCCAAGTTTTCGTATCGCACACCACCTTTTAAGATCCAATATTCAGCCAGGTTAAACTTACTTTGAAGGTATAGGGCGCCACTTTTCATATTCATGTCGGGTGTCACTAATCCATCGTCCAACGTTTTTTGAACCGTGTGATCCTTTAAAAAATCTACTCCATAAATTAAAGTTACCTTATTGCTGTTGGATAGATCAAAGGGCGTACTAAAATTTAGTCTGGCTCCCTTATGATCAGAATATATTTGGTTGTAGCTTTCAAATACCGTGTTCATATCTTCATAATACAGACTCATATTTGCTGAGGTTTTACCAAAGTTACCATCATACTTTACATGAAAAGCCTTATTGTAAGGTGTCCCACCGTTAATCACTGTATCTGAAGGTATCCCTATAGCAGGTTTACTACCAAACTCTCCCTTAGTACCGACATATTTACTATCCTGAACACTTCTATAATAGTTACCCATAAGTTCAACACGATGATTATCGTTAATCTGATAACCAATCTTCGCCAAGGCATTATAACTTTTTGTCTCGCCCAGGCCATAAAATGGACTTACAATGATACCATCGGAGCTACGTACCACACCTGTTCGCGCAATCTTTCCTTGCACAACATAATCAAACTTGTCTTTCGATCCAGAAAATACTTGTGCCAAATTATACCCATATGTTTCATCTGGTTTGACCAAGCTTAGGGAATTATTTAAAGAGGTTGAAGAATGAAAGCTCCTGTCTGTCTTTGGCTTCTTTGTTATGTAATTAATTATACCACCGGCGGCGCCATTTCCATACATTGCAGAAGCACCATTGATGACCTCAATATGGTCAATTGCGCTAGCGTCTATCGTCTTCATATCTCTTCCGCCATTTCTTAAAGGAGTAGATTGTGGAATTCCATCAATAAGTACCAAAAAATTCCGACCACGTATTTTAGCAATGAAATTGTTTTGGCTTTCCTCACTGGGAGAGATACTTGGCACTTTCTGCATTAAAATATTGGGTAGGTTGTCATTTATCAGACGTTGATCTTCTAAAGTCTTACCTCCAATATAGGTAATTGATGATGGCACTTCGTCAATACTTTCAGCCAGTCGGCTCGCCGTTACGACAACTTCATTCAAATGATTACTTGTTTGCTCCATGACAAAGTCTGGGAGCTCGAGGGTTTCCCTTTCCAGTGCGATCTGCGATTTGATTTCCTGAAAACCAATATGCTTTACGGTCATGGAGTGAATTCCTTTAGGAATCTTTGAAAAAATAAAATTCCCTTCATGATCAGTCTTGGCGCTATTTATCCCGTCAATATTGACATACACATTGGACAAACCTTTCCCTTCTGAATTTTTCACCTTGCCCTTAATTGTCCCCGATTCTTGATCATTACCATTTTTCTTAACAGCAATCGGTCTTTCCCTTGAAAAACTTATTGCTGGAATTATGGAAAAACTTAAAACCAATAGACTGCTCGCTAATGTTGTTTTTTGGGTAATAAACCAAGATCTTGTTGTTTTCACGTGTTGAAGGTATTTAAAAAATCACTCGTCCTGTCCGCATATTGATATCTGTTTATTTCCAAACCTTTCTATCCGGGAAAGCCTGTTCTGAAAAAGAGATAATTACTATTTAGACTAATTATTATTAACGGCAAATATAGTAAAGTTGGGAAATACTTAAAGCTAAAAATTTAGAATAATAAGCGATCAAATATCTCGAGCGATTATTCTTTTAGAATGCAATAATGATAATAGCAGAAATGAACCTTAATGTACATTATGTTTTACGCTTGTTGTACTCCATTTTTTGCTGCTTCAACAGCCCCTAACTTTATCAAACAAAAGAAAACAGGTTCCTCTAGGTTATATTTCATGACATACCGGAACCATTGTCATTATTAAAAAATTAGTATTAACATTTTAAATCTTAAAATCATGGCACTTACAACAAGGATCAACGCGGACGATGTAGCATTTTTACTGATCGATCACCAAAGTGGTCTATTCCAGACCGTAAAAGATATTGAAGTACCTACATTAAGAAGTAATGTAGTCGCTCTTTCACAGGTCGCCGCTATTGAAAACATTCCTGTTATTACAACTGCTTCAGAACCAAAGGGGCCGAATGGTCCATTGATGCCAGAAATCCACGAAAATGCATCACATGCACAATATGTCGGACGTACGGGTGAGGTAAATGCCTGGGATACTCCAGCATTTGTTGAAGCTGTCAAAGCAACTGGTAAGAAAAAATTGGTTATTGCGGGTGTATTAACAAGTGTTTGTGTGGCGTTTCCTGCCATTTCAGCAATTTCCGAAGGTTATGAAGTTTTTGCTGTCATTGACGCTTCAGGTGATATGAGCCCATTATCGACACAAGTAACAATTTCTCGATTACAGTTGGCAGGCGTTATCCCCATTACGACCACAGCTGTAATTAGCGAAATATTAAAAAGTTGGAAACATACTGACGCTGCGAAATATGCACATGCACTTTCCTTGGTGATGCCTAATTATCAAGCTTTAATAGAAAGCTATTATAAAGCACAGGAAGTCGCACTAGAAAGCAAATAAGTATTTTTATTTTGTTTGACCATCTACGGGATCGCTTTTACATAAGTTTATCCCGTAGATTACCTTCCGCTTTCCTTGAAAAAATAAAGGACAAATGGACTGTAGCAAAACAGGTGTATCCTCCATCGTCTAAACCTTTAACATCGTCAGCATGTTTCTAGCCCATTGCTTAATGGTTATTATTTCGTTGAAAAACAAAATATATAATGATTCCACTCATGCAAATTAAAATGGATCCCAGAAAAAATGGCACTCCCGAAAATTGAAATAGCGCTTTATCCTGTGTAAAATAGTAGAATGAGTTTGTCATTACAGGAGGTCCAATAATAGATGTTGCACTTACCAAACTTGCCAACACTCCCTGAAGTTCACCTTGTTCATTTGAAGGAATACTCTTGCTAATAATGGATTGCAGTGCGGGTCCACAGATTCCGCCTAAGGAATATGGGATAAGGAAAACAAACATCATCCATCCTTCACCAGCGAATGCGAATAGCATAAGACCGATCGCATAAAAGAGTAATCCAAAATATACACTTTTCTCGTCGCCTAATTTAGGGTTTACCCATCTTATTAGAAATCCCTGTACCAATCCAAGTAATAATCCGAGCAACCCAAGTGATAAGCCAACCGTCCGTTCTGTCCAACTAAACTTATACATGGTAAAGAAATGCCAATTACTCTGCACGGCGTGAAGAGCGATATAGACCAAAATCAAGGCAACAACAAGGCGCGCTATTTTCGATTGTTTTTTCAGAAAATTAAATGTTCCAATAGGATTCGCACGTTTCCAATCAAATGGTCGTCGTTTATCCTTATCTAAACTCTCCGGCAGGAAAAACAGCCCATAGAGAAAATTCACTAGGCATAATAAAGCGGCTGCATAAAAGGGTACTCGAGCGCCGTAATATCCAAGTAAACCACCGATTACCGGGCCCAAGATAAACCCCATACCAAAAGCTGCGCCTATTAAACCAAAATTTTTGGTTCTATCTTCATCCGTGGATATATCAGCGATGTACGCACTAGCGGTTGAAATACTAGCCCCAGTCAGCCCAGCAATAATTCTTCCCAAAAAGAGCCAACTGATAGATGGCGCCAATGCTAATAATATATAGTCGATGGCAAATCCAAAAAGAGAAATTAAGATAATTGGGCGTCTACCATATTTATCACTGAGATTGCCCACTATAGGCGCACATATAAATTGTGTAATAGCATAAGCAAAGCCGAGCCATCCTCCATATTTTGCTGCTTCGCTAAGGTCTCCATGAATAAGTTCTGCAATGAGTTTAGGAACAACTGGAAGTATAATGCCCCAACCTGTAATATCAATCAACAGGGTAATAAATATAAACCCGATAGCTGCTTTTTTTCCTGTATTTTTCATGCCGTAAAATTAAACAGACGGAAAAAGGAGCTATTGACAATTTAATGGTGTTTACGTACCATTTGAAAGCTAATTCTACTTGAAAATCTGTAAATGCCTTCGATAGTTAAACGAATACCATCTATCACACGTTTCGATAAGTTGTTGGTGACAAACCAACAATTCGTTTGAAGTATCTGCAAAAGACGCTTGTTTCTTCAAAATGAAGTTCATTACTGATTTCTTTGATTGATAAATTAGAAGATTTTAATAATGTTTTAGCATGTAGAATTGTGATATGATCAATCCATTGTAATGCCGATCTTCCAGTTTTCTGTTTGAGGAAAGTTGAAAGATATTGAGGTGTTAAATGTAGTTTTTCAGCGTAAAATACAACACTTCTTTGTTGCCCGGCATACTTTGAAACGAGCAGATAAAATTCATCGATAATCTCATGCGTACGGCTTTTTACCAAATTTCTGTTATTTGGTAATTTAGAATAGACTTCAGAAATCATACTAACTAGCACCATGACGAGATGCCGTAGCATTTGTGTCTTATTGGGACTTGCTTTTTTATGGTAGAAGTTTTGTATAAGGGTCAATAATTCATTTTGGAGTTTAATTTCTTCCGATTGAAGTCTAATAATTGGCTGCCATCTTATTTGATTGTTCATTACAAACTCCCGTAGAACAGGAAATTCTGTAATGAAATCCAATGAAAGACCGATTGTTATAATTTCAGCATCTTCACTCAATGATTTTGTGTCGATCATCACTTGTGGCTGCAAAATAGCAATGTCCCCTTTATTTACGTCATATTCTAAGAAATGGATTTGAGATTTCATAGATCCCTGTACCATAAAACCTAATAATAAACCATCAAATATACGGCTATGACTTGTATACTTCTTCCCAGGGCCATGTCGTTGACTAAGAATAACTATGCCTTCCGTCTTTTTTGAAAGGTCAAGATTATACAATTGATAGACATTATCCAAAGTTATTAATAGAGCCATGTTCAAATGTCGTTAAAAAAAAACAGCATAACATGTGTTTTTCATCACTTTTACCATTTTCCTAAGGGAATCAATGTTTTAAGTCGTAGAAATTGAAGAAAAAAGCCGTTATACTAATGTAAAACGGCTTTTTTTGTAAGTTTTCTTATCAAGTTACAAAATTACGAAACGATTCTATTTAGATATTGTTCTTCAATAAAGAATAATATTATATGGAAGACCTATTATATTCGGTAGCTATTAGCGTAATGATTGTTTGGGCGATTACTTTTGTGGGCGGATTCATAACAGAAGATTTTATTCATATTCTTTTAATTATTGCAGCTATAGCATTTATATTTCGCGCAATAAAGGGTATTAGTAATTCTAAAGTGCACCAACCTCAACAGTAAGTCAAAGCTATTCGTAAACAAATAGACCGGCAGTAAAAATGACAATCCCAAACCAATTAAATCAAAATCAATGGTACGATAGGCATACGAAGAAGAGCGACTTCGACTCCTGTCAAAGAATTTTGGAGGCTTTATGTGGCCACACGAAAATGAGGTATGGCATGATACGCAGGAAAATTGGCCGTAAATGGGGGAATTGGTGCGTTTATGATTATCATTCTCAGAAGATCGTCAATAAAAACAGCGAAAACTACGTTAAAATATATCAGGAAATAAGGAAAGGTTTCTCACCTATTTACATTGACGATAGCGAGCATTGTTCTGTAGACGAATGGACGCAAGTTCTTCATGAATTCGGTTTAAAAAGCTATATCTCTTACCCCATTATTAACAAAAATAATTCTATTGTTGGACACTTGAGTTTCATGAATGCGGAACCTGTACACTTCGACCCAATTAAATTGGAGACGTTGCTCCCTGTTTGCAGTGATTTGATTGCAATAGATTTTAAAACTGCAATTGAACGTAGAAATACGAGAAGAAAGTTAGAACAGGAACTCAGTTATTCCAAAAACAGAGAACTCGTTTTATCGTCCTTGGCCCATGACTTAAATAATCCCGTCAGCATCGTAAAAGTGATATCGCAATATCTTGGCGCAAACATTAAAGATGAAAGCCAAAAAAACTTAATAAAGAAAATAGAGGAGGCTTCATCACGGGTAAAAGGTGTGATAGATGATATTTTAGATTTCAGTAGTATCCGTCTTCAAGACAGGCTAATTAGAATTAATGATCATTACCGCATGGATTCATTGATTAAGCAAATCTTATCGGAATTTGAAGTATTACACAATAGGGCACTAATCGCCAACATCAACCTTCCAGTTGATGTACCTTGTGATCATCAGAAAATGGGGCGGGCTTTCGCTAATTTAATTGGAAATGCTATAAAACATGGTAATCCTCATGAAAATATCGAAATAAATGCATGCATTCAAAAAGAAAATTTAATTTTTAGTGTTACAAATGAGGTCGCCTATCCTCAATATTCAGATCTTACAGATCTATTTAAGCCTTTCGTAAAAGGAGTCAATAGTAATGGGCTCGGATTAGGATTATTTATTGTGAGTGAAATAGTAAAAATTCATAAGGGAAAAATAGTCGTAAATTTAAAAGACAATAAAATTACTTTTAAACTAATGATCCCCATAAATTCAACTACAGTTGTTCAATAATAAAGTATGGACAATGATTTCAACGAGAATTAGTTTTCGCTGAGATACTTTATTCAAGAGAAAAAGGGTGCGCTAATCACACCCTTAATCTTATCAGGTATCTTAGGTATTGGGTACCGGTGCGTGTTCTTCAATAAGTTTATCATGTTTTAACTCTTTCCAAAAGTCGGCGGGAATCTTGGCCTTAAAGGAATGTGCATTTTGCACGGCCTGCTCAGCGGTATGTGCTCCGGGTATAACACCGGACACTGTTTCGGGAGCGGCTGCAAATTGCAATGCTGCTGTACGGAGATCCACAGCATGATTTTCCGCGACCTGTTGCAAAGCATTTAGCTTTTCTTTAACACCGGCAGGAAACTTCCCATCATAGAGATAACGGTCTTTACCCGATAAAAATCCAGCACATAATGGAGCTCCTACAATAATGGAAATATCTCTTTCAGCAACTTTGGGGAAAACCTGATTCAGTTCATCGTCATGTTTTATCAATGAATACTGGCAGGCCGAAAGAAAAATATCTGGATCAGCAACTTCCAATGTCTTTAAGATAGGCGCAACGGTATTGACTCCAAGTCCCCAACCTTTAATAACTCCTTCTTCTCGCATCTTAGTCAATTCGGGCATTGCTCCATGAATAGCTTGCTCAAAATAATGTGTATAGCTGTCTTTCATATCCCCATTGTCAGGTGAAAGGTCATGAATAAATACAACATCAATGGAAGATAATCCCAAGCGCTGTAGACTATCTTCGATACTTCTTCTCACTCCTGAGGCGCTATAATCATATTGGTAAGCAAAATTTAATTTTCCTTTCCATAACGATTGTTCCATTTTAAAATCCTCCCGTGGCAACAATAATCGGCCCACTTTTGTTGACAACGTAAAACTTTCTCTAGGCTGATCTTTTAAAAATAAGCCCATTCTACGTTCACTGATACCCAAACCATACCATGGCGAGGTGTCAAACAATCGTATCCCTGCATTCCAGGCGGCTTCGACTGCCTTTAAGCATTCAATATCTGAGTTGTGCTGAAATCCATTTCCCAATGCCACTCCCCCAAATCCAGCTTTATTGGCGGGACGGAATTTTTTCTTTTGTATTAAATTTTCGGCTGTTACCATCTTGTAGTGTTTTATTACTTGCTATTATTTATGTTCGCTTGTCTGCCTTGCCGCAAGTTCATCATGTGCAGTAAGATCAAGACGTAAAGGCGTAATAGAGACCAAATTGTGTTCTACTGCCCAGCGATCAGTCCCCTTTTCAGCTGGTTCTAATGGCACCACTGTAATCCAATAGTTTTTCCTTCCCATGGGATCCTGTCCAGGAACCACACTGCCATCATATAAACGTACTGATTGTCTTGTCCAGGAAACCCCTTCGGGTTTGGGTGGAAAATTCACATTATAAAGAGCAGGACCCTTATTTTTCAGTAATATCTTGAGTACCTCGATTGTCCACCGAGATAGCCCTTCAAAATCAGGTTCTGTCTTTCCAACAGGTGTACTCAATGCTATACCAGTAATCCCGAGCAATGTGGCTTGCTTTGCTGCAGCCAATGTTCCTGAGTGCCACATTGAATTGCCTAAGTTTGGCCCCATATTAATACCAGAAAGTACAACCTGCGTATCTGGAAACATATGCAAACCCAAGGCTACACAGTCTGCCGGTGTGCCATTGACCCTATAGGCATCAATATCCTCAAAAGTAACAGGCGCATGCCGATAGCTTAGGGGCCGAGAATGCGTAATAGCATGCCCCATTGACGACTGCTCAACATCGGGTGCAACAATCTTAACCGTCCCAAACTCTTTCGCCATCTGTGCCAGTGCCGCAATCCCCGGTGAATAGATACCATCGTCATTGGTGATAAGTATATTCATAGCTGTCCTTTTCTATGAAAACCAATCTCAAGCATGCTTTGTTCTGCTGTTATGAAAGAACATGGCAAAAACATAAGGTTAGTACACAATCCTGCTGCTGGGGATGACTCGAATGGAGATAAAGATGAACTATGTCAATTGATTGAAGATCTTGGCCACAATTGCACTGTAGTAACAAAAAAAGATGCTGTCAAAAAGATCGACGCACAGACGGATATCATCGCCTTGGCTGGCGGTGATGGCACTATAAGAATGACCGTTATGGGTCTACTGGAAAAAAAGCTAAGATTTAAGAGGCCGATCGCTATATTACCACAAGGCACGGCAAACAATATTGCTATCTCTCTTGGTATTCCTCTAGACTCTGAAAAAGCTATCGGTCTGTGGAGAAGCGCTATACTTAAAAAATTCGATGTAGGGATGGTCATAGGGTTAGAAAGAAAACCTCTATATTTTATTGAATCTATCGGTTTTGGGGTATTTCCTACACTAATGAAAAAAATGGATAAAAAAAACACCGAAGATCTTAGTGCGGAAGATGAAATCAAAACTGCACTAAGACAGCTCCGCAAGCTGGTGGAAACATTCCCCGCTACCACACTGAAACTTACGGTAGCTGGAAATAACTATGAAAAAGAGTGCATACTAGTTGAGATCATGAATATATCAAGCATCGGACCGAGGCTAGTGCTTGCTGCTGATGCTGATCCTGGAGATGGACAGTTTGATATCATCATTGTCACTGCCGATCAACGTCAGGAACTTATAAGCTATATCGATGGACTATTGAATGGAACCAACGTCGAATTTAAAATAATACCTATCCGGGCTAGTCGATTAGCGATGGAATGGAAAGGCAAAGAAATACACATCGATGATGAGCGCAAGAGTTACTTCGGCCAACAATTGAAGCTTAACTTGCTGGAAGGTATAGTTGAAATTATTACAGGCAATAAATAAGATACGATTTCAGCCAACGATAATGGTTCGAAAAATGTTCTCTTTAAAAAAAGAGTTAAAATGAACAGATCAAAAAACATAAATAATAAACTAGGCATGGTGGCCCTTCTCATGACTGCTATCCCAAATCCGGATCCACGTGAGCCAAGCCCAGACTTGTCCGAGTCACAGGAAGAGGAAGCTTCTAAAGAAGAAGACGAGGGCCCTAACACCAATCTATCTGGTCTCAAAGACGATCGCACCCATAACAAGGAGGAAGCACAGGCTGAACAGAAAGA
The DNA here is from genome assembly GCF_002337775.1 of Sphingobacterium sp. UBA1897. Lineage (NCBI taxonomy): Bacteria > Pseudomonadati > Bacteroidota > Sphingobacteriia > Sphingobacteriales > Sphingobacteriaceae > Sphingobacterium > Sphingobacterium sp. UBA1897. The sequence continues at coordinate 329,575 of NZ_DDGR01000023.1, read as the reverse complement.
AAAAGATAACGAAGATAAACCCGACCTTTCTGGTGACATCAATGTTTAGATCATAGCAAAATGATCCTAAATCTTTACGTGGGATATTTACCTGGGGACATATACCTCTCGGTATCGAAACATTGCAGTCAACGATAATATTAAGCCCCTTAACCTTTTCGAGGTGGGAAGAAAAACAGCTTTGGATTTATTTTAAAATAGATCCAAACAGCCTTTCCCATTTTAATCAATTCTTTCGACGATAGATTTCGCGAGCGGAAGGCTAACATCAAGGATAGCGAAAAGCTGACCATAAAATTAAAGAACCCAATAATTCCAATCCCTAAAATGCCCCAAACCCATATGTCGGTAGAGAGCTCCATCCCATGACCAAATAAGCCCAAAGCCAAATTTCCACTGGCAAATGTAATATGCCTAATGTCAAGATTTAAACCTAAAAAAAGTCCGATGGAAGCTGTTGAACCCATAAATATCCCGAACCACACGTTAGACACGATTCCTGCCCATTTTTTTTCATAAAACGAAGCTATTTTGTTTGTTTTTGCTTTTCCAAATATCTTTTTCAACATGGGGTGTTCCTGAATACGATAATATACCGAGTTATGCTTGTCCCGATTTGAAATACTACCGGCAATAATACCGGAAAGAAATAAAAAAACACCTGCAATAGAGGCATGCAAAACCAAGGGCGTTTTTATCGGATTGAGATCATTGACCAGATGCAACCACTTGCCACTCGCAATATTGACCTGAAACAATTGTTGAATCACCCAAACAAGAAAAAGACTCATCGGAAAAGCCATCAAAACATTACCGACAAAAGCAATAAACTGAGACCGAAATAATCGCGCAAATAATTCAGCAAATATCCAATACCGATGTTTGTTGGTCCCCTGTTCGGCAATCCCCTGCTCAATTGCGTTGACCAATGCGGAAGCAGTCATTGCTGGTTGTTTGGTGGCTAAGGTAGCACCAAAAAGATAAATTAACGTAAAGCCAACAGCATAATTCAGGCTATATAAAAATGCATGACCAAACTCACTGCTGTGAACCTTACCTAACAATAATTTAACGATACACATTACGCCTACAATAAGTCCTCCACCGCAGGCAGAACGGAACATTTTCCAATATTCCTGCCGACTTGAAGTAATATAATGTTCTCCAGTCTGAGCAGTATGATGAGTAATCTCGTACGCTAAAAGCTGTGTACTTTGCCCTACCAATTTGCGAATATTGCTTTTTCGGGAATTGTATCCAATCAGGGTCATTGTTAGTGCGATAGTCTTTTCCTTTTTTTCCTTCGGATTATCAATCACTAAAAAAAGCAAGATTTCTCGGATCCTTTCAAGTTGTTGCCGCATGCGCAAAAGTGATTGATTAACCTTTATGGAAATTCCGAAGCGATGTGAATTATCGAAGGCAGTTTCAATATACGATTCGCATTGCTTATGAAGTACCAAAATTTGTTTATAAGACAGATCATCCGAGGAGATAAACTTATTATCCGATTGCAAAATACGATCATTCAATTCGGTAAATTCCCGCATAATGGCTATAAATGGACTATCAAAATTTTGAAACTCAGGCACCATCTTGTTTACATCCGTTTCCATTGCACGTCCCGTAATACGTTGAACCAACAGTTCCAATCCATACAATATTTCGATCATTCCAAAACCAGTTTCATCATCATAAATTGTTTCGAATCGACATAAACGAAACAGTTCATCGACCTGCTCTTGCGAAACCGTAACAATCCAATCGGCATCACGAGGTTTGTAAAAAACCTGATTTAATATATATTGCAAAGTAGACTTGGGTGGCTGAAAAGGTAAGTATCGCTCGGTGATCCTTTTTTTAAGTTCATAAAAAAAATCCGCATAGCTGATAATTCCTGTATCTGAAATCAACTGATCAAAATCTTTCCTGGCCAGAATTCTTTTTAAATAAAGCTGAAAGCATTCCAGCTCCTCGGGTGCGGCATGGAGATAATCCAGTAAAAATTGAATATCGATCTGATAAAGCAGATTGGTATGCTTGGGACGAATGATATCCACTAGAAGAACCAAAAAATCGACGTTTACATAAGCAGAGTCTTCTAATTGAGTTTTAAATCGTATAAACAAACTGCTTACCTGCTGCTCTTTATCCTGTTCTTTTTTCATAAATTATAAAATCCCTGTTTTAGATACCAAATTTAGGTACATTTTGTTTTTTTAATCTAAAAGAATAACACGCTACATTGTGTCAAATAGCCACTTGAATAGATGATTTTGATCATTTTGCGTCCCTTTTCATTTTCATAATTTTACAGCTAAGAAACTATAAATCAAAAACTAAGCCCATAACAGACGAAAATGAAAAACTACGATAAAGTGAAGTCCGCAAAATTATGTTACGAACATATCGGCGGAAAACTCGGCCAGCTCTTACTGGAGGTGTTAATAGCAAAAGGTTGGCTAGCAAAAACAGATCCCAGCGATAGAAACCTCTATATTACTGAACTTGGAGAATCCCAATTGACAGCATTTGGCATTGACTTATCACAAATTAAATCGTAACCATCATGAACTTACGCTTAGATTACGACAATTTCTTTCTACCCGCACAGGACCTGGAGAAACATTTTCAGTATATTCGTATAACTTAACGAATTCATACTATGAATGCGATAACAGACTGTGAACTTCAAAATATAGACCCAGACGATATTGGCGATGTACTCGTTAAAGTCGAAAAATCATTTGACATTAAGTTTAGGGGCACAGAACTTATGCATATCTCAACGTTTGGTGAGCTCTGCGATCATATCACAAATAAGATCCAACTTGATCATTCTAGCGACTGTACAAATCAGCAGGCTTTTTATAAGCTACGTGAGGCAATAGCTTCGACAGCTCAAATCGATCATAAAACGATCACGATAAACGCTGCACTTGCGGATATTTTCCCAAAAAATGGTCGGCGGTTAAGGGTAGAAAAACTCGAAAGACATTTAGGCTTTAAACTTGATATCCTACGCCCTCCCTTTTGGCTGACCCTATTACTTGCGATTTTTTATGTTGCTTCCTTAGCTGGTATTTACTTTAATTGGCCAATTGGACTCACAGGCCTTGTGTTTTCGCACACTTCGCTTTGGATTGCACACAAAACCGGTAAGGTGCTTGGCTTGCAGACGGTAGGACAATTGGCAAAAAAAATGACAGCGGAAAATTATTTAAAATCGAGACGAAACCCTACTACATGCAATAAAATCGAGATTGAAAAAGTATTGACAGACCTGTTCAGTAGTGAACTATACCTTGACAAAAGTAAATTAACAAGAGAAGCGAAACTTGCTTGATATATACTGATTCGTCGTTTAAATTGTCTTATTATGATCTAGCCAGCGCTTAACGGCAATGAGTTACGGATGTCCACGATATTTCTTAGACTGTAAAGTTTAATGGAATATATCGTATCTTGCTATCCAATTTTAAACCAAATATCACTTCAATGCAAAGAATTATCTATTCAATAGTAGCTATCGGTCTTATTTTTACAGGATGCACAGGAATGAAAGGTCAGGGCGATAATAATGGCTGGAAATCCTTGTTTGATGGAAAGGACATCAATGATTGGTTTGTCAAAATTCATCATCATGATGTTGGTGTGAACTACGGAAATACTTTTCGAGTTGAAGATGGAATAATTAAGGTCAGATATGATCAGTATGATGATTTTAATGATCAATTTGGCCATTTATATTATAAAACACCCTTTTCTTATTATCATTTAAAATTTGAATATCGATTTGTAGGCGAGCTCCATAAAGGTGCCCCCTCCTATACACTTCGTAATAGCGGCGTTATGTTTCATTCGCAGGATCCCAGAACAATGCTGAAAGAACAGGATTGGCCCATTTCTGTCGAAATGCAACTTTTGGGAGGACTAAGCGATGGCCAGCCCCGCCCTACAGGCAATATGTGTTCTCCTGGAACCAATGTCGTCTATCAGGGCAAAATAGCTTCCTCACATTGTTTAAATTCTACTTCGAAGACCTATGATGGTGATCAATGGGTTAAAGGGGAGTTGATTGTATTAGGAGATTCGTTAATCAAACATATCATTAACGGAGATACCGTACTAGAATATTCAAGACCTCAGATTGGAGGTGGAACAGCCAATGGATATGACCCTAAAATTAAGATCGATGGTAAGTTGCTCAGCAGTGGATTTATTGCATTACAGAGTGAAGGTCAACCTGTAGATTTTAAGAATATATGGATTAAGGAACTACCTAAACCAAAGAAGTAAAAGAGGTTAAGGAAAGAAAAAGGCACAAAAATGGAGTTTTTTAAGAGAAAAACAACCGTTCAGATTATTTCAATTTCTGAAAAATCCTGTATGAACAAGTAAGATCATTCGAAAAACTTTTGAGAGTGACCTTACTTGTTCAATTTATTCAAGTGTATTTGCAATAGCGACCAATAGACCTAACGTTTTGTAGATACCATGTCCTTAGATTTTTTCATCATGCTATTTACAGGATTCCGACGGGCCACCTTACTATTGGGCAGCCTTACATAATAAGAAGTATTATAACCATTTCCAGGTCTAAAAAAATCTGTGGAAATGATCTGAGCTCCACTACTGAAAGCAGCATTAGCCCTACTGTAATCATTTATTTTTGCTTCGTAGGTTTCAATATCAGACCTACTACGTACGATATACCCCTCCCTCACCAAACGTTGGATTTCTTCCTGACGAACCAAAGCATTGTCCAATAGTATAAAAGAAGCAAAACTATCATTGGGTTCCGACTGGACAAACATGATACGCTTCTCAAGATTAGGTTTATCTTTAACATAGGCAGATTCAAGGTTCATTCCTGCTGTTGCTGGCAGCAGCAGGAAGACAAATTTACCGCGAGAGGCTTTAACAGTGGGCCAATGACCAGAACGTATTGCTTCACGTAAAGTACTGTAATTTCCACGTACATCGTCAGGTGTAATGAGCTTTTCTCTTCCCAATACCGCAACAACTTCGGCATCCAGCTGGTCAAAAGCTTTATCATCAAATGGAAGTACCTCAGCACTATTAGGAAAAATCGGGATCCCCTTGTCTTTGGCTTCGACCATAATAAATATGGGGAGATGTTGGGGATGCTGTTCGGACCAGTCTCGCAGCGCTGCAAGACCGGCACTGAATGTTGCATAATGTGATCGAAAATCAAAATCAGCAATATGAAGCATCTTGAAACCAGGTTTTTCCAAATCCTCTTTTTGATATGGAGCGAGATCCGAAACTCCCATTTTATTTAGGAGTTCATAGCCTGCAGGTTTATCAAAGCGATGGCCAGTAGGGTCATAATATACATCCATTTCTAAACTACGGATTCCACTATCTAGTTGCACATCAAAAGGTGGATGGTCGTATTTTAATCCTTCACTCATAGACATCGCATTGGGGTGAAACTCCTTAAAGGAATTAAGTTTATCTGGAGGGAATAACGTTGACATCTTCTCCATCATCTTTGAAAAAATAGGGTCTGCATAAGCCGAAAGACGTGGATCCACGGGTCTGGCGTAACTATTGTGTGTCCCCAGGACTTGAATCTGATTGATCTTTAGTTGATCCAGTTCTGCCAGTTCGGTTTGTTGGCCAAAGCTTGTTCCAATGCCCACTACAAACAGGGACATTGCGGTTAAAGTGATTTGTTTCAATTTCATTATTGTTGTCATTTAAAAAAGTTTTGCACTGATACCAATTTGACCACGGACTGAATACCATTCAGCCTGCTCAGCACGATCGTATACACCATGGTAATAGCGTACTGGGGCACCAGTAATATTGTTTAGTTCGGCAAATAGCCTAAACTTGGCGTTAATAGCATAAGAAGAAGAAAAGTCTACCGAAAAATTACTCGAATACCATCGATAATGCTCAGGTCCAGCTATTTGCCGAATAGCATCAAGGTATTTCCCTTTATAATTCCCTGCAATACGAGCCATAAATTTGCTATTTTCATAGATTAGAGAAACGTTGAAAAGATGCTTGGCCTGTTTAGGAATCACACTTTTATCTTCTATTAATTTTCCATTGTCAAAGCGCGGAACTGTAGCTTTTGAATCTGTAAACGTATAATTTGCATCGATTCCAAATCCCTTCCATATTCCGGGCAAATCGGTAAACCGCTTTGATATGCCGGCTTCGAAGCCTGCGAGCCAAGCATTTTGGAGGTTATCCGGTTCGTTGACATTGAACATAATGCCATTGATATTTTGTGTAGACTGATTGGAATAAATCAAGTTGGAAAGCTTTTTATAAAATGCGCCTGCTGAGACCATCCCTATTCCACCGAAATAATGCTCAACCATCAGATCAAAGTTGCTGGCAAAAGTGGGTTTCAAATTAGGATTTCCGCGTGTGATCATACGGTTGATATCATCCTGAACTGTACCTGGATTGAGATTCCCAAAATCGGGGCGCGCAAAACTTCGCGTAAATGCAAGTCTAATAATATCGTTTTTTGTCGCATTTATCTTCACATGCAACATAGGCAGAAAGGCATTATAGCTATTGTCCTGATTGATAGCTTCGACATGAGTAGATTTATCGGCAAGCGTAGACACTTTGTTCCCCGAAAAAGTGACTTTGTTATATTCGTTCCGTACACCAGCAATAAGGGTAAACTGCTCAGTCAGTTTGTACTCCGCGGAGCCATAAATAGCGTAGACATTTTCCCTTCCACTGTAATAGTTGGCCGCTCCAGAGGCATTTGTAGCGGAATCAACTCGGAAGGGATACAACTTGTTACCAGCAATTCCTGCTGGTGAAGCCAGCTGCTTTACGGATTCCATAGAAATCTGGTCAATGAGTTCATTGTCATAAGGTGATCCTATTTCGGTCAAAAAACCCCCACGATACGGATAAGGTTCAGTCCCTAAACTAGCTAAGGTCGGGGCAGGTCCTGAAACACCGGCTACATAAATACTATACGGGTTTTCTACTTTCTTGTCTTTGTGAATATATTTGCCGCCAAATTTAACAGTCAATGAATTGCTCGGCGTATATTTTAAATTGACGCCAGCACGTTTGTTGCTCTCCTTGTTTTTACTCCTAATATTGACGACTTGTGTCAACTTCATAGCCTCGGCACTAATTGGAGAGGACGGTGAAAGATGTGGTAGGATCCGATCAATATTATCCCCTACTCCATCAGGTGAATCCATCGCCAAGTATTTCTTTCCATCTGTAGCCATGTCTTCGTAGGAAACCTTCTGGGAGAAAGTAGCCATCGGGTAGTAATCGGGATTCTTAAATTTGAATGAAGATCGATCCATGCTAATTGCCCAGTCCAAGCCTAATTTTTCTGAAAAAACGGATTGTCCGCTCAGCTCTCCGGAATACAGATTTGTATGATAATCTGCCGTCCTTGTTGTAATTGTTGCTGTCTTGGTATTAAAATAGAAGTAGTTTTCCCGTACGCGTTGCGCATCTAGATATTCACTATACAAGCCCTTGACCATAATTTTGTGTTTCTCGTTGAAGGCATATTCCAGCCCTCCATTAAACCCAACAGTACGTCTGTGGGCAATATAATCACGCAATTGAAGATCTGTAATGGAAAAAGCTTGAGTCTTATTGCTGTTTCCAAAATCATAGTTTAGATTGTATCGATCCTGGGCAGCTGTTCGGTCCCAGATTACTGCAGAAAGAATGTACCCTAATTTACCCTTCGCAACACGATCTCCAAAAAGGACAGAACCATTATATGAGCCTCGTTGAGATTGTCCATTATACCCACTGGCAGCATTGATGTTGAGCGTACGTTTAAGAGGGGCAGCCTTGGTAATAAAATTGATGGATCCACCAATAGCATCTCCTTCCATATCAGGAGTAATAGCTTTTGACAATTGTACATATTGAATCATTTCCGAAGGAAATATATCCATCTGAATTCTTCTATCTGCATAATCAAGACTAGCTGAAGGAAGTCTATTTCCATTTAACAACGAAGCACTCCACTGGATTGGTGTCCCCCGTACAGAAACATAGCGTCCCTCCCCTTGATCCCGCTCAATTGATACCCCTTGAATACGTTGTACAGCTTCGGCAGCATTCCGATCGGGCAGTTTACCAATGGCATCTGCCGCTAACACTTCCATAATGGCATTTGCCCCTTTCTTGATGTTCAATGCTTTAAGTTGAGAGCCCGCAGAAGAACCAACAACAACAACTTCACCGAGGCTATTGTTGGAAGGTACCAATTTAATGTTCCCTAAATGGATCCCTTCATGGGAAACTATTGTATCAAGTGTGAACACCTGATAGCCGGTATAGAAAATAGAAAGCTTAATACGTCCCTTTTCTTTTAAAATCAATGTAAATCTACCATCTAAATTGGTTTGTGCCGCCAGCTTTCCAACTTGCACTGTTGCCCCGGGCAAGACTTCATCAGTCGTTGAAGTAACTAATCCCGTAATCTGTTGTGCCTGTAAAAAAAAAGGCATCAACACAATCAAAAAGAGTAACGTTCTTTTCATATCATGTAATCAATTTTTGTTATTTGATACGAAATTGATATTTCATTAACTACCGATCGTCTTCCTCGATAAAGAAGAACCCGCCACTTACGAAAAACCACATAAACAGCTGTATTTATGATATTTACAAGAATTAATTTTGTATTAAGCTTAGGTTATCGATAAATTGGCACCTGGCTAACGACGCAGAAATACGCCTTTGCCAATTCATAGCGAAAAGTATACCGTTACTCGGAGATGCTCCAGTAAGCCATTAGGCCTTCAGTAGATTCAAATGCGCTGCGCCCTTGAGATAGGCTGATGGAGTGCAACCTTGGACTCTTTTAAAATATTGATTAAATGAAGATTTGGAATGGAAGCCGGCCTGAAATGCCAATGAGAGAATATTAATACTTTCGCCTTTTTTTCTGCACTTATCCATCAGCATCACCACCTCCTTAATCCTATACTCATTGATATACTGATAAAAAGACTTTTCTTTGTATTGATTTAATGTTTCTGAAAGGTGATGGCGCGATACATCCGCTTTTGCTGCCAGACTTTCCAATGTCAGATCGGGATCCAAAAAAACTTTATGATTGGACATCAAATACTCTACCTTAGCCAAAATACCGGCGTAGTCCAAGCTGCTATTCTTTTCATTTTCTTCCACAGGAAAAGAGTGCTGTTTTTTACTTTCGACGAGGATCAGTTCTTCCTCTTCATTGACAGATAGCTGTTCCTTAGGTTTTTCCGGCTGATAAACATGGACATAGAGGAAAGAGCTTATTTTTACATAAATAATCGAGATACAGATAATCGCCAATATCGAATAGATAAAGACGCGAAGCCACAAATGGATAAAAGAAAAATAAGCGGTAATATCGAACAGCTGAGTCCAAATCGTGATGATAAGAAATGCAAGACCTATTAGTAAGAACAAAAACGCAGCTAACCTAACCATACCTTTTTCCAATTTCCAGAACACCGATATTGACTTTATCTGAGCCAAAATCTTTAAAGGATAAGCAATATATAATACCGTATAAGCATAACCTGACATTGAATTGTATTTTTTTATAAATGGCGGTAGCTCCCCAGCACTGTTAATTACATAAGCAGCAATCCAAAAATAACCAATTGAAGCACATATCGACGGAAGCATAGCCAGGAGAATATCAATGGGTTTCCCGCGATGTTCGAGATAGCGCATATAACACCATAGTAACCCTGGATAGGCTAAAGCAATAAATGTATTAAACTGTTGGTGGATTTTTGAATGGGGCCAAAAAACATTCAGAGCAAAACTGATTGCCAAATGCAAAAATATGGAGGCCAATAAATAAGAAAGAATATTATCATGCTGTCCATTATTTTTTTTATTCTTTAATAAAACACCCAATGCCAATAAAGCCTGGGTGGCCCCTACAATAATAATATAATTCACGTCCTTAATCTGACTAAGCTGTTTCGCGAAGTTAAGAATCAGGTATTATCAAATTGTTAAATATGCAATCCACTCCCTATTCGGTATTTGACATAATAAAGAATTAAGCAAGTTTACACCTATCGCGCAAATATTTCCTTAGCCAGATGATTACTGTCCTCCTATCCTGTACATTATATTTCGCCATGGCTTCTTCAAGCCACAACTCGCCATTAACAATTGCGTTGATCACATCCGTCTTCACTTCTTTTGTAAATCGGGGTCTAACTTTATTATTTTCGTTCATTAAATTGGTTTTTATAACTGGCTTTTCAGAAAGCTCATATCGCGTTAAGGTCAGTTGAAGATTGAAAATTCATAAATTTCAAACACAAAGAACTAACACAATCTCGCTTTTTTAATTAACGTTATAGGAACATAACTGGTCACTATGATTATAAAAAGCAACCTGTAAAACAGGTCGCTTTTATCGCTATTTAAACGAAATCCAAAATTCTAATTAAATAGCTCATTAATCATCATAAGAACGCGATGTTAATTTCTTACACAACGCACATTTTTCATTTGTGTCTCGATCAAGTCTATGCCAATGACAGATATGTTGAGTAGATTTGCTGTCAGATCCGCACTATTGTTCCCGAAGAGTCCTTTTTCACCGTGGTAATACCACGCACCCAAACCAAGTAGTCCTCCAATTTTAATACCCGAGGAACCGGTCCAGATTTCCGCACGAGTTCCGAAATTGCCCAGGTTGATCTGTACAAGACCATTCACCACAGCGAAAGAGGTACTACCCCCATTGAAGTTGAAGTGAAGTTTGTTATTTGGATATGGTGCGGCTGTTCCACTTGCGTTATATTCAAAATAACCTCTACCGTTACTTGTGCCGTATGTCGGACTCTGACCACCGATTCCCAAAAAGCCGGTCAGCTTCCGAAAATCACTTTCACTAGCTTGGCGCCACACACCTTTAGGATAAACTTCGTTACAAGGATCACTATTGACGCCAAATCGATCAGGCACCAGCCCTTTGAATGAAAAGTAAGTATTTCTGGCATTTGAATGTGCATAGGTATGGTGAAAACGATATGGATTATGCCCTGCCTGATAGTAAATATTCTGTCTCGCCCATCTTACTCCGTCCACAGTTAAAGGTGATTCTAACAAATTGACCAATAGACGATGGCTGTTTCCTAATACCGGTGTAATGTTGAAAGTAAAATTCGCTGGAGTCGATGAGAATTGGCGCGTTGAATTATCATCTATTTTCAATGCCAAATTTGAGACATTTACTTTTATCCCACCAGATACCGCTGCAGGGTCTGCAGTATACACATAAGCGATTTTTGCATCTTGGTAAGACGGGGCAATATCCGCAAAACTTGAAAAGGCTATTTCTTGATCAGCAGAAATTAGGTTAGAAAGTGTACCGTTACCAACATCAATTGTGGCAGTTTTTATTCCTGCGATCTCTACCTTAGCGCCGGTCATATTAGCGAACATCCCCATCGAGTTCAGTTCTACCGCCAAACGGGCAAATTTATGTTTAAATAGAATGTTGATCGGAACATTTACATTTGGTCCTCCCGTGGGCACAGCAACCTCACCCGTTGCATACAACACATCTTTTCCAGCTGGAAGCGCAATCGTTGTATTGCCCGTATTGATGTTAGGGATATCTTCACCATTATTGTAAGATAAAGCTACCCATTTGTAGGTTTGGCCCTGCGTCACATCAATTGCTCCTTGGCTGCCTGTTGTAAATTGCGTAGAAGATACCAGTTGGCTGCCGTCTTGTGAAAACAAGAATAAACGATAAGTAATGCCATTGTCCATCGCGGCGGCACGTGCCCCATGTGCAGATGTTGCTGCAGCCTTAGTGGTAAACTGGGCCGCCTTAAATGGAACATTATTATCAATTTCAATCAATGCATCAAATTCTGGAAACTCCAATAGTTTTGGACCATTCAAACTGGTCGAATTTGTACTGGCTTTACCTTTGACAGATGCTGTCTGCTGCGTCTCATCTATACCCGATACTTTGAGAACCAGCTTCGTTCCATCCAGTTTTGTTCCTTCTTCAGTCTGATCAATACGACCATCTTCCTTAGAACACCCAGAGAATGTAACCGTACTTCCCAACAATAGGGCAATAGATGTAACGGTCCAACTTAAACGCTTTAAACGTGATATTTTCATAAAATTGTTAATTTAAATAAATAGATGTTAGTTTATAAATCGCCGTTACCTTCGCCTCCAGAACCATTTCCCCAATCGCCAACACCAGGATTTGGACTTCCTGTACCGCCCGAACCGGCAGCAATCCCTTGTTCCAGCTCAATTGTTTGCACCTCCATAGTAGGTGCTTCGTAGGTTTTCTTTTCTTTTTTCATTTTTTTAAAATTTGGTTTAATTACATCGATACTTAATTGAATTAAGCCTAAAAATGACCTAAACAACATTACCAATAATATTTACGCAAACTTATATATGAAAAAGAAAAATATTTAAAAACAAAGATTACATTTTGACCACAAACATGACTACAATTTGACCACACAAAACATAAAAACCTAACAACCAAACAGATAACAACAACAAAACTCGATGTAATTCGACACGAACCAAGTCCAAAACAATAAAATAAAACCCTAAAAAACAGACAAATAAACAGAAAAGGAAAAATACAGAAACATAAAATCAAGCAAATTAACCCAAACAAACAACATGTTAGCGCTAGCGGAAAGCAATAAAAAATGTACGCTAAAAAATGGATGGCTGCGTATCATCTTGGTCTAAACCAGACTTTGTAAATAGGCCTCGAGATCCACTTCTTTTTCTAATTTCAACTTTTGCTTTATTCGATACTTCGTCACACGAACACTTTTGGGTTCAATATGAAATGCAGTCGCAATATCAAGTGTACTGTGCTGGAGGTACATATATGCGCAATGCTTTAATTCGAGTGCAGTGATCTTGTTTTCAGACAACAGTCTTAGTTTTAGAAAAAAATCAGGGTTGATGGCTTGAAATTCGCGAATAGGTTGTCCCGTCACTTCATCAAATCGCAGTTCATCTTTTATCATCCGTTCAAATACCCCCGCATTTTCATTGCCTTCTGTTTCTACAAGTACGACCTTCAAATGATCAAGTAGTTTATTTTTACGTTCGATCTGTAATGCATCAAATAGAGCTGCCTTTTGCATCTGTTCATTCTGTGATTGTAGTACTTGTATTTGAGAAAGCAATTTCATCCGATCATCTTTTTGATAGTCGAGTTCACCATTCAGACGGTTTTCTAAATCTTCATTCCGCATTCTTAGTTTTATACATTCATCTGTCTGCGCTTTATGTTTTATTCTGAAGAAAAAACTTAACGTAAGAATCATAAGAAATAAGATGACACTCATACTTCCCCAAAATATACTATGATATTGTCGATGTTTAAGATCTCTCTCAATTGTGTTCAACACTTCAACAATTTCCGTTCCCTGTCCATTTTGACTTAATTGAATATCCTTAGTCCCGCTCCCTAACAATCCTTTCGTTCTCCATTGATAAGTCACATGCAATAACGGCGTAACATATGCTTTACCTAAATATGTTCTTTCCAACGAATAAAAGAGCTTTTTTTTCATCTTTATGGCATATACTGGAATATATCCAGACCTTGTAATATCTCTAGAAATTTTTTGATTAAAAAATAAACCCTTTACCATGATAAGACCTTTCATTATTAAGTTTCTTGATTTCAAATAAGATTTGCATAAACAGCTTTTGATCTATGTAAACGACCGATAAATGGTGTACAACAACAAATTGAGTATGTATATCGTGTTACTTTTCGGTAGGCACCTTTCATTGGCGGTTGATTTATGGCTGAAATCTTTCTCTAACAAATAAGCCAAAAATTCAAAACTTAATCAAGGGTTAAAAGGCTTCAATTTGACCACAAAAACATACCAGAACGACAACAAATCGACTACAACATGCTGCAAATTCGTAACTCAGAATATAAAACAATCAATTGCAACATAACACGCGCTGTACAAGAACATCATTAATTAAAATATTTTCGGTCCTTACTTCAATAGCACTCTCCCATTTTCTCAAAATTTCGAAGACAGAAATAATGCCATAACCAATCACTCTTGTAGCTAAACAACTACAACTATATCCTCTAAAATCATTCGACTAGAGCTCGTACCTGTTCCTGTCATATTGCGCCTATTATCAGGATGTTGTTTCTTTTTTGATAGCGTGAGGACTAGTAAAAATAGTGTGATTCAAAAGCTTTTTTAGCAAAAAGAAATAGTAAATCAGAAGAAATAGTCGTGAACTAGCTCGATTTTTTTACGGTAATTAAATTTACTGTTCTGCTAGCAGATGTCTCAAAAAAATTAAAACCGAAACAGAACGACAATGATTTACTATTTTTAAAGTAATAAGCACAAAAAAAAATTAACAATCTGATAGGGATATGGATAAAATCACGAAAAAAGAAATTGCAGAAGCAGAGAACCAACTTTTCTTGGCGCAGCTAGCCAGTAATGTAGACGGTCTTGATCTCCTCCTATATGACGACCTAGTTGCTGTAGCACCTGATGGTCAAATGTTAACCAAAGAAATGGATCTAAATGCACACCGATCAAAGGCTATGATTATTGAAAATGCTTCAACAGAAATTGATGAGATCAGAATAATTGGGGATACCGCGCTTTCCGTTACTACGATGACGGCAAAAGGCAAGGTAATGGGAGCACCATTAGAAGGAAAATTTAAATATTTTAGGGTATGGAAACGCATTGACAACACACTAAAAGTCATTGGTGCCAGTTTTATGCAATTGCCTTAATAAGGGAACGGAAAACTGAAAATTCGGTTTTTTAATTTTGTCCTTGTAAATTTATATAGATGGGTATGATAAATAATAAATCTAGGATTATATGCAATGCAAAAATGAAAAAATATACTTTTTTTCTAGCTTGTATTTTACTTTGCTTTTTTATTTCTTGTCGAAATATTGGCAAACCTGTTGATAAACAAAAATCCGGTTCCTACTTCATCGATTCAAAAGGGCAGATAGCTTATTGTCAGAATGGAAATTGGTTTAGTTTGGGCATTTCACAAATGCAGGCTGATGCAAAATCGTTTGAGGTTTTGTCAGAAGATATTGCTAAAGACAAAAATGCGGTATATTTTCGTGGCACGATTCAAAAACTTGTGGACAAGAATTCCTTTTATGTCGACAATCAGATTCCAAAAGATCGTTTTCATGTCTATTATATCGATCAGGCCCTAGGCTTTAATATCATCCAGGGAGCAGATCCAAAAACATATGAGCTCGTAAAGGATCATATAAACTGGGCACGCGACAAGGACCATTACTTCTACAGTAATGACATGATAAAGACAGATCGGAAAACCTTTTCGTTCGTCAATGACTATTTTTTAATGGATAAAGATTCAATTTATGTCTCTCCGAATATAGGTACCTTTAAAGCAGTTGTTGCTAACGCCGGAAACATTGAAGCCATAAACAAATATTACATAAGAATTGGCAATACAATTTACTACCCACCATTTCAGCAGGGATCAGATGTCATAACGAGGTCCTTTAAGACAATTGATAAAATTCGTGTACTTGATCAGGATCATATTAGTATTGACAACAAAACGATCCTATTCAGGGGGAAAAACTTCAGATATGAACAGGTAGATGCTCCTTCCTTTGAATTATTCCCGATTGATAAAAAGAATGATGTGTATGGAAGCAACTCCTATTCAAAAGACAAGAATAATGTGTATTATAATCAGGAAATAATTCCAGATGCCGATATTAAAACGTTTATACCTTTAGGTCACGATTTCGGAAAAGATGCAAAAAATGTCTTTTATCAAAAACAGCTGCTTGAAGGAGTAGATGCAAATAGTTTTAAGAAGGACGGTGATTCTTATAAAGACAATCGAGGCAATAAATTCAGCGGCCTTACAGGAAATAAAATCTAATCAGCTTTCTTTTGACAGCTAAACCTACTTTTTGTATTCAAAAAAAGTTTGTCCAGAGGAACTTATCGATTAAAATTTCCAACTCGCAAACTATTTTAATACAGCTAGTCAGATTTTAGGCGCAATACATCAAACATGCGTTGATATTCAGGTGTCTCGAGATTATACTTTTTAGATTCACGAATAACGTAAGCTGTCAAAGATGCCAACTCTGTTTTCGGTCGTTTATTAAGATAGTCCGTATGCATGGATGAAGTCGCATCGTAAGGCATTTGTTCCATTTTGTCCAAGGTCATATGTACAATATGATCAGCAATAACAACTCCTTTTTCCTGAGCTAATGCTGCAACCTCCTGAATAAGTTTAACAACCGCATCTTTCTTCTTTGGATCTTCCATTATCTGACCAATAGAACAATCAAAATAAGAAGTAGCTGTGGCCATAGCGGAAATAAAAATAAATTTATCCCATATTATTTTCTCAATTTCATCGGAATAATTCACATGGATATCAGCCTGTTGAACAAGATGATATAACCTATCCAGTCTTTCATCATGTTCTCCATTCAATCCGAAACTCATTGTACCCCATTTCCCTGTCACTTCAATTACTCCAGCAGCCTTTAAACGGGATACAATATAGGCGCAACCATCCACAACCAAATTATTCGGATAATATCTGTTGATACGTTCTTTGCTGTCTACTCCATTCTGCAAGGGTATGAATACTGTATCTGCGCTCACACACGGTCCTAATAAGGCCATAGTATCTTCTAGATCATAAGATTTAGTACAAAGAAAAATGTAATCCATTTTTGTGAAGTTTTCAGCCTCACTGGAAGCCTGATAGGGCTTCGCTGTAAAACTTCCCTTTTCTAATAACAGCTTTAAACCATGTTGGTTAATCTCCTCAAGATGGTTACCTCGCGCCAAAAAATTGACATGAATATCAGTGTTTTCATACTTGCGCGCTAACATACCACCAAAATAGCCGCCCACTCCCCCCAGGCCCACAATTAATATATGCTGTTCCATTAGTTTTTTATTTCGTATTCCTTACCTGTATTCAACCTTAAAATAAATCTAAAGTGAATATAAAAGAACTTTTGACAACACACAACTTATCAATGTCAGGCGGAGATCAATTATTCAGCAACAACTTTTCTTTTACCATTACTTACAAATTTGTTAGTAACACACAAATAGCCGCTTTACACCCAGAAGCAAGTATTTGCCTTTACATTTGCTCGTATAATTAATCATGTACAATAGGTTTTTATTTATGAAAAAATACGCATACATCGGAGCTTTGGGTTTTCTCGCAGTAATCACAACCGAGTTTGGCATTATTGGCATCTTGCCCCAAATAGCCGATCATTATCATATCAGTATCGACAAAGCAGGTTATTTATTAAGTGCTTTTGCCTTGATCATTGCCATAACTGGGCCATTTATGACATTGCTGGCTTCGGGATTCGACCGCAAGAAAGTCATGTTAACTGCCATCGCTATTTTCTTAATCACGGCGATTGTCTCTTCATTATCCCCTCCTTTCTGGTTATTACTTACTGTAAGAATTCTTCCCGCCTTTCTCCAACCTGTTTATATTGCGACAGCATTGTCTGTCGCCATTTTAAAAGGGGGGAAGAAAAATGAAAATGAGCTTATGAGCATTGTTTTTAGTGGTGTTGCAATCGCCATGGTGACAACAGTCCCCTTCGCCACCTACATTGCCAGTCTCTATTCCTGGACATATTCTTTCACGATACAGGCCATTGTCAGTATAATTGCACTACTGGCGATCTATTTTACCATTCCTCCTTTGCCTGTAAAAGAAAAAAAATCCTACGGCAGTCAGATGAAAATATTAACCAAACCCATTTTTATGGTCAGTACCGCAATGAATTTCTTTATGGTATCCGCTTGGTTTTCTACCTATAGTTATTTCGCCGAATATTTAAACAAAGCAAAGAATATGGACAGTACCATGGTTAGTTATATGCTATTTGTATTTGGTATTATTGGAGTCATCGCAAACTGGGTGGCAGGGAAAATGCTCAACCGAAATATTACGTTTACCACAGCATTTTTCTTATCAGGTACACTTATTATTCCTTTATTACTGTATTTTTCAGATGGCAATATGTTCGCTACGGTCTGTACGATTGCCTTATGGGGATTTCTTTATTCTCCTAGCTTCTTAAACGCATCTACCTATATGATTTCTTCCGCTCCCGAGGCGCTAGAATTTGCCAATAGTCTAGCGACTTCATTTGGCAATCTCGGGGTAACCTTGGGAACTACCGTAGGTGGCTGGATTATCGTTTCGAAAGGTGTGGAGTTTTCGCCCTGGCTTACGATGGGTTTTGGTTTTCTCGCCTTTCTGATGATCGCCCTACGAGAGTTTTTAGAAAAACGTGGTACAACAAATCAAATCACTGTGGTACAGTGTACACAGCAATAATATATTTTGCCGGTATTATAAATAGCCAATGCACGACAATTGAGATCTAGTTAGCCTGAATAATCATTCCAGGCTAACTAGATCTAATGCATCTCCTTAAAGACCGTCGACAAGATACCAACTCAAAATAATACCTATAACAAAAATCAATATGGCCACAATTGTAATGCTATTTGAAGTTTGAGCGAAGTTCTCCTCTTCAATTTGTTTGTTTGTTTTACGATATTTAAAAAAGGCGACAATAACCGTCAACGCACCAATAACCACAATAGAAACACCAACAGCACCAGAATGTTCATGTTGGGATCCTGCAACTACATCTTTTTTTAAAATGAGCTCAATCTGACGAATAAATAATGAAAACTTAACAACCACAAAACCGAAGCCCATAATGCCCAGGCTTGTCCGGATCCAAGCAAGGAAAGTTCGTTCATTCGCAAGATGGTCATTTATCTTCTGGGGTACAGTTTTATTAGACATTTGAAATAAATTTTGATCAACAAAAAGTTAAAGGAATTTTAAAAAGTATTTCATAGCCTTAAACAATACTTTATCGCTGTGAATAATGCTTCAGCACATTTAATTTCACGGGTTAGTCAATTTTTTAAGGTTAAGAAATTCCATTGTTTGCTCCTCTATGAACGTTGCAAAACTTTGAAAGGTTTGAAAAATAATTCAAAGCTTCTTTCTTTCAAATCTTTTTTAGCAATGGCATACCGAACCCTGCAGATGAGGAAGGAATAAGTTTCCCATCTTTGACGAGATATCCCGACAAATCCACATCATCAGATGTACTTGTAACCCCTTCAATGGTTACGGTATTTCCGAGCCCTCCGGCTAAATGCGCTGTATAGAAGCTCTTGAGAAGTGATCCCCAGGCATGTGGAGATGCTCGTGCTCCGAGTTGTATTAACTTTGGCATTAAGTTCCTCCAATTCGTAAATCCAAGGCCTTCAATATCCGTAAGGTGAACATCCAGCAGTTTCTTTTCAAATAAGGTTCTCAGCAAGTTCTGATCAGGATCTGCTTCGCCATCCGCCAGCAAAGTATTTATGCCTTCCGATTTTAAAAAGCCGCTAAGCTTTTGATAATCCATCACCGTTTCATGAAAAGGTTCTTCTATCCAAAAGAGATTTACCATTGAGATACCCTTTAAATACTGAATAAATTGGTCTGATGTAAAACCGTTATTTCCATCAACTAAAATTCTACAGTCGGGAAATGCGTCTGCCACTGCTTTTGTAACCTCAATATCCCGTTGAAGTCCTTTGGAAAAAGGCATCCATTTATGTCCCCTTCCAATTTTTAACTTGAATTGCCTGTAACCCACTCCATAATCATATTGGCATTCCTCTAGAATACGGTCAATTCCTAATGGCCTATCCGCTGGCTCTAAGTCATCGAAATAGATCATACCACTATAATAATCTGTTATGAACGGATCTTTTCGACCAAGTATTTCATAAACAGGTTTATTTAAAATGACTCCTGCGAGATCGTGAAGAGCCATATCAAAGGGAATATGTGTATGCAGCAGTGTACCGACTTTGGGAGAGAAAAGATCTGACATTTTCTTGCCTATCAATTCTCCCGAAATTTGTTCAGCTTCACGTCTTGAGCCACGGAGTGAGGCCCAGCCCATTGCTCCCTGATCTGTCCTTATAACACATATTTCCACATCAGGTCCATAACCATGTAGGTCGAGACGGGCATTTTTCCCCACAAGCCTCGGATAATTCATCTTTACGGTAGAAAATCTGATATCTTTTATCTTGTGATAGGACAGTACCTTGTTTTCTGGTTCAGCATCAGAGGAAAATAAAATTTCATTTGCGTAACCTTTATACAACGTAGCTGTGGCAATGCCAAAATTCAGGGCCTGAATAAACGTTCTTCTTTTCATGGTTGATTTATTTTGATTATCCGAAACCGTCAGGATAGACTTGTTTCTAGTTTTTCCCTTTACACCAGCGTAGGCATAACTAGCCGCCTAGCCAAAGCTTTATAATTAGTTTATAAATATCCATTTGAAAGATACTACATACGCGTTTGTATTTATTGACAGGGCGTATCAATTGCTGTACAATTTGTATCATTTTTTTTATCAATGTCTCTGTCATGTACAATTTCCGTATGACTATCTTTACCGCTTCGAGCGGCCTTATTACCTCATACCAATACCGCATAAAAAAATTGTATATAAATACCTATGTCTTAAATTTTCCTTTATTTTTGTATACATGCGCGTATTGGTAACAGGATCTTCGGGAAAATTAGGAAGTGTAACAGTTCGGAATCTACGTCTTGCTGGACACGATGTTACAGGAGTTGATTTATTAGAAAGCGATACCACTGATCATTTTTTAGATGTACAGCGAACTGAGGCAGTTATTGAATTCACAAGTGGTTATGAAGCCATTATCCATACTGCAGCGCTGCATGGTAGACATATGGATTTGAATTATAGCCGACAAAGTTTTATAGATACCAATATAACAGGAACATTAAATCTGTTAAATGCCTGTGTAAAGAACGGAATAAAGCGTTTTCTTTTTACCTCTACAACCTCGATATACGGCAATGCACTTGTTGATGCGGAAAAAGCGGTGTGGGTTACAGAGGAACTTATAGCCCAACCACGTGATATTTATGATATTACCAAACAGGCTTGTGAAGAGCTCTGTAGAGACTTTTTAGAAAAAGAACAGCTAATGACCAGTGTCTATCGCGTTGGCCGATTTCTTCCAGAACCCGATAACCTTATGCTAAATCATCGTTTGTATCGGGGATTGGATGAAAGAGATGGAGCTGAGGCTCTTAGACTAGGTGTTGAGACCAACTTTACGTCGTTTCAGATTTTTAATGTTTCTAGCGGTTCGCCTTTTGAAATTGAGGATTTAATTGAACTAAAATCTAACCCTTCCCATATCATCGCTAAGCGTATCCCAAATGCCGTTGAAATATACCGACAGAGAGGCTGGAGTTTTCCAACATCGATAGATAGAGTCTACCGAAGTGATAAAGCAATGCAATTACTTGATTACACTCCGCAGTATACTTTCGAATTTCTTCTCAATCAACTTCAATAAAATAGCAAGACGGCACTTTAGTTATTGATCTACACCGATAAAAACGCCTTCATTTTATTTATTGCTTGCAAGGAAATATCTAAATCTTTATTGAGCACGATTTGTCCACTTGATTTTTCCCGAATAATTAAATTAGCATATTGTGTTCTAAATAATGAAAAAAGTGGCCTTTCCTTTAGCGGTAGATACTTTTCAACAATAGAAACTGCGTAACTATCGAAAACATATTCTTTTTTTCCAATGCTTATCCGGTCACTGAATAACGTACAGCGGTTTTGCCGATAGGTGGAAACAAGTAAGGCGGGTAAAAGAACAAATCCAAAGAGAGCGAAGGCCCCAAAAGATATAACCGTACTTGTACCTGAGATAATTCCCAAAAGATTATAGATTGATCCGAAAATAATAAAGGGCGCCAAGACACCATAAAAAATAAGTGTACGCTGTGATAGATTGATTTTCATACTAATTATAAAAAATTGATTTAATACACCAAAATAGTTAAAAGCAAAGGAATCTCCCGCATAATATAATTATCGCTTTGATCTCCTTAATATTCGTCCACTATCAATAAATAAGGGTAATATTTTTACCATTTTTAATCGGGAGTTTTTCTATCGTCAGATTCTTGCCGGAGCTTACAAAGCATTTGAAACAAGTCTCAAAAAACGACAAAATCTATATAAGATTTCCAAATTTCCCAGTATAGATTAGGATAAGGGTAATCATATCGAATAGCGCATGTGAAATGATTGAAACCCAAAGATTATTATTCCATTTTTTATATAAAATACTCCAGTACAATCCTCCCAAACAAGCAGCAACAACAGCAAATATATCTTGCTGCAGATGATAGAGGCCGAAAAGAATACTGGTTATCACGATAGGCAACCCACGTCCCATTCCTTTAAACAATCTTTTTTCGAGTATATTCTGGATATAGCCCCGAAATACAACTTCCTCATAAAATCCACCAATAATCCAAGCTGCAACAATTGTCATGATCAATCTTGCTATACTACTCCTGATAAAATTATACTCCGTATAATCGGGAACATTAAATAGATGTTTGATAATTGGAATATATATTATCTGCATAAATATTACCCAGGCTAATGCAGAGAGAATTCCTAAAAGAATAGCACGCGAAGAAAGGTTTTTCTTATCTAATCCCAAATCCCTCAATGTCCTGTCTTCTCTTCTTAAAACAAGAAAAATTGCTAGAAAACAAATCACTGCATAGGAATAAAAAGGTAATGGAACAGCATGCGGAAATACGACAAGAAATAGGATGAAACCGATATCCTGAATTATTGAAAATGCTTTCCTTTTCATAGCTTCAGTTATGAAGTGCGTATTATTTTCAAAAATTTAAGCAACCGTAACACCGAAGAAATGTCCTATTAACGCGGTCACTCCCATTGCTATTGTTCCCCAGAAACATATTCTGCCTACTGCAACTCCGATACTCGAGCCTCCAGTCTTGGCCGCAATCGCTCCAAGAACCATTAAAAAAATAATCGTAAAACCATACTGCAGATAGACCATCTGCCTAATTGGTGCAAGCAATGAAACCATAAAAGGAAGTAGCGCTCCTAACGCAAATGAGCCCAGAGATGCCAGTGCAGCTTGTAAAGGTTTAGCTTGTGTAATCTCATTGATACCCAATTCGTCATGTGCATGGGCGCCCAATGCATCATGAGCCGTTAGTTCACGTGCAACCTGTAAGGCGGTTTCTTGACTGACGCCTCTTCTTTCATAAACTTTGGCTAACTCCTGTAGCTCGATTTCAGGCATTTCTTCAAGTTCCTTTTTCTCACGTAGGAGATCGGCCTTTTCGGTATCTTCCTGTGAGCTTACGGAAACATATTCTCCTGCTGCCATAGACATTGCTCCCGCAATCATGCCTGCTAATGCTGCCAAGACAATGGTATTGCGTTCAGGACTTGCCGCTGCAACTCCAATCACAATACTCGTCGTCGATAATAAGCCATCGTTGGCACCTAACACAGCAGCGCGAAGCCACCCAACCCGGTTGACATAATGTTTTTCTAATCGATGGTGCATATCAGTATGTGTTTGTGAAAGATACTTAAATTTAGCAATTATATTTATTTAAAGCTACACTGATATCACTGTAAGTCAACAACCTATCAAATCACTAACAATGCAATCCTGATTTTTTCACGATTGTGGTTATCCCTTTTAACCATTACCTTTCAACATTCCACAAATTCTATTCCACTCAGGGACTTAAAGAGAAGATGTAAAGAATCTTGCTTCTTTAAAATTTATAATTATATCCTAGTCTCAGCACCTGCGTTTCGTAATAATCATGGCTTGTATAATTAAAACCAATACCATCTATTTTTCGCTTAATAACCATCGTATTTAATAAATCCGTTGCA
The DNA here is from genome assembly GCF_002337775.1 of Sphingobacterium sp. UBA1897. Classification (NCBI taxonomy): domain Bacteria; kingdom Pseudomonadati; phylum Bacteroidota; class Sphingobacteriia; order Sphingobacteriales; family Sphingobacteriaceae; genus Sphingobacterium; species Sphingobacterium sp. UBA1897. The sequence goes on along the minus strand of NZ_DDGR01000023.1, from coordinate 305,652 downwards.
TTAAAAAAAAGCTCGCCTTTTCCTTTTTGAACGGATTTTTTTAGTCCTGCATCTATTGAAAACCTCGATTGGATTTTTCCCTGCGGTATAATATCCGGTGCCAAATAGATTGCAGTAATCTGCCCATCCCATCCTCTTGCTAAACGAAACATATTGTTAAACTTCAAGTTACCTGAAAGTGCAGCCTGCCGATCTGCTGAAAAAGTATTGGGTTCGGGATAAAGATTTTCTACTGTAAAGGCATTGATTTGGTTTCGATAGAGATTACCATTAATATTAAAGGAGTAAATTGAAGATACTTTTTGATTCAAGATTGTTTCAATCCCCGTATTGAAGCTCTTTCCTGCATTTTGGAATACAGCATAAATTAATTTACTGTCCGGAACAGTACTCGATATCCGTGTAATAGTTCCCTCAGCGAAACGGTGATACATTGCGGCGTAAAAGTAACCCTTGCTCCAGGTGTTCTTATATCCCAGTTCGACAGAATTGGTGAACTGAGGACGCAAGCCTGGATTTCCAACCTTGATAATTTCAGCATCATCATACTTTGGAAAAATACGAATGTCAACTTCATTAGGTCGGTCCACCCGCCGATTATAAAAAGCCGAAAGCTTGTTATTGTCGTTAAGTTTGTAGGCCAATCTCACATTGGGAAAGGGTTGCGTATAATTGTACCCATCGCTTTTATAGGTGTTATGATTTGGATTTACATCGTATTGAATTTTCACATATTCTAGACGCAAGCCTAATTCAGCCTCCCATTTTTCATTTTCGAAAACATAATTCCCATACACTGCTGGTATCAATTCTTTGTAATTTGCCCAGCCGCCAGCATTCATATCAAGAACAGAGTTGGCGCCCGGTTTAAACTCCATATTAGTTGGAATATTCCGGTTTCTCACCTTTATTCCGGTTTCAATACGTCCATATTTCAGCGGTTTGATATAATCTACATTAACATCATAAACCTGTTCGTCAGATAGTAGCTTAAAAGAGTCTGTTCCCTTCGAAGAAGGTAGATAATTGTCATAGAAGTACTTTTCGTCTTCTCGATGAAATGTATAATTAAAACCAACATTGAGCAAATGCCCGGCATCTTTAAATTTGTGCTGATAAGAAGTGGTCGCCATGGCTGTTGTCTTCAATTCATCTTCCAAAAATTGCCAAAGACGCAAGCGTGTTGAAATATCAGCATTGAAAAAAGGTTGATCGCCCCGGTCAATAATCTTCTCACTACCATACATCCCCGAAATAGTCAGATTATTCTGTTCGTCAATATGCCAATCTATCCCCGCTTTCGTCGTTAGAAAATTCGTATTCCGATTTCGTTTCAGCTGTGAGTTAATAATTGTACCATCTTCATATTTACGAGTTACAAATTCATTCTTGTTCAGTGTCTGTGTATAGAGATTATCGGCCTGTATGAAAATATTGACCTTATCTTTTCTGTAATTTAATGATACACTTGGATTGATTTTAGGTGTTAAAGTATATTGTGGTCTTATGGTTGGTAGATTTTCCTTCCGGATCCATAATGAGCCCAATCCGGAACTGAAACCGACTTTACCATTAAATCCATTTTGATTACTTTTCTTCATAATAATATTAATAATACCTGCATTCCCATTGGCATCATACTTCGAAGAAGGATTATTGATGATCTCTATTTTATCTATCGCTGATGACGGAATATTATCCAACCCAGATTGGTTACCAAAGCCCGTCAAGGCGGTTTGTTTTCCATCGATCAGCACGGTGACTTTGTGGTTGCCTCTCAGTTGAACTTTGCCATCCTGAACCGTGATTCCGGGCAAATTTTGCATGGTCTGCAAAACAGAACCGCCGGTCTGACTTATATTATCGGCAACGGAATAGATTTTCTTATCCAGTTTATTACTTACATGACCTGCCTGAGCAGTCACGGTAACCCCTTCCAATGCGATGGAACGTTCGCCCAACTCGATCGTTGGGATATCCAAAAACTCCGAAAGACTACCAACAAACAGGGATTGCTTCTTATCCTCAAACCCTGTAAATGAAATGTTTAATTGGTAATTTCCTGGCTTAATTTTGGAAATGGTAAACCGGCCTTCATCGTTTGTCATCGTTCCGGCGATAAAAGCGCCGTCTTTATCAGATTTGACCACAACATTAACATATTGAATAGCCAATTTATCCGCCTTATTTTTTATAATACCTGAAAGGGTAACAGACGATACCTGTGCCGAAACAACCGAAGAAACTATAACTAAAATAAAAATAAAAAATAACCGTAATTGAACCATAATCTAATCCCTAACCTCCTTTATAAATTTACCCTTATCATCAAAAATTAAGTCCCTACCATCGACTTCAGCCTCATAGCTAGCATTATTTCTAGCATCAGTAATTTTGGCTGCTTCTTTGATATTTTTATGTGGATAGTTTTTGATTACATAAGCTTTAGCGTCTGCAGGAAGCTCTCCGACGGGAATTCCAACCTCGGTTTCAATAATATGTCCTGCGGCATTTATAAGGACGGAATAATTAATTTTTCCATCCTTAAATCCAGCTTCATAATTTCCCTTTTCTTTTTCCCATTTTACAGACTTTACATTAGGGTATTTCTGTTGAAACGCCAGCTTAATTACTGATGGAACTTTCTTTTCTGAGACTTCTTGAGCTTTGACCAATGATACGCTTACCATCAGAGCCAAAATAAAAATTAATCTTTTCATGTTCTTTTTATTAATGATTTCATAAAATTCAAAAACAATTTAGAAGAAATTTAGAACTCAATACCAACCAGGATGATGGAAATTGTGGAGCTCATGAATAGCTATCATCTTCGGAGATTACTCGGTGCTTGTTCGGAACTTCTTCGGAACTTCTTCGGTGCTTCTTCGGTTGGGAGCGAATAAATAGCGACTAAGCTCCGAGGAAAAAACGTCGATTGTATGAGTAAATATCGAAAACTATATAAGGTTAAACTTACCGCGTATGGGATTCGCTTTCCTTACAGTATTTTATTTTTTCAAATAGCCTGATACATCTTAAGGATATGTTAAACTTTTCGTATTAACACTTTTTAACGATGTTAAATGGTAGCTTTAGCAAATATTATAATTTACATCAACCACAAATGCCCTTTTTAGACCATGTTCTGCAAGTTCCTACCTACGGATGGAAAGACAACGATGGAAACCTCGTAAAGCCAAGCAAAAAAGAAATTTTCAGCGAATTCTTCAAACGCCTCAATATTTTTAAAGATAAAAGAAATTGGTTACCCTTTTTTAGCTGGCTAAAAGTAGCTTGCCTCATCCCCTTTTTTATCATCTTTTTGGTGTACCACTTCAGTTGGTGGACTGTCTTGGCAGCATTTGTCTACAGTATGATCGTTATGGGGACTCATGGTACGATATGGCACCATCGATTTGCAACACATGGCGCATTTAAATTCCGGAACGGATTCTGGCGTTTTTTCACACAGAATCTGACTATTAATGTAATTCCAGAAGAAATATATGTGATTTCACATCATGTTCATCACGCAAAATCTGACACCCCTGGTGACCCTTATAATGCACAAGCTGGCTTTCTATACTGTTTTTTAGCCGATGTAAATCATCAGCCTATTGCTAAGGACCTTACGGAAAATTCATATAACCGTGTTAAATTACTGATGCGACATACAGGTGTAACCGCCAATAGTTATGCACAATATCGAAAATGGGGGTCGTACGTAAATCCTTCCCATGCTATCGGATCCTGGATACTAAACTGGGCTTTTTGGTATGCCATTTTCTATTTGATCGGTGGCCACGCGCTTGCCTGTACACTCTTTGGTGCGGCCGGTTTCTGGGCAATCGGTGTACGGACATTCAACTATGAAGGCCATGCAAAAGGTGAAGACAAGCAACGTGAAGGTATTGATTTCAATGAGAAAGACAAATCGATAAATCAGTTATGGCCCGGCATTGTAGCGGGTGAATGGCACAACAACCATCATTTATATCCTAAGAGTGCACGGAGTGGTTTTAAGCCTTATCAGATTGACCTCGCTTGGTGTTATATCAAAATGATGTATAAACTCGGCGCAGTCAGTAGTTATCGGGATGACAAGAAAAGATTTGACGAACAATATCGTATCCCCTACCTAAAATCTAAGGAATAATCAATCGCTCCTATTATAGTTTTAACCTGTTACCGGCTTCAGCTGGATAGCACGAGAACAACTAAGTCAACGTAGCGCGATAGTAGATTACTGCATTTTATTTGGAACAAGTCTAAATAGAGTGTATATTTGGGTGCTTTGAAAACCTCCGTACGTAAAATAGAGATCAACAAACAACAATTTGAAGAGTTCTTTCAACTGTATTGGAAGAGAATGTTTTCATTTGCGCTTAAAAGTGTAGACAATGAAGATGATGCAAAAGAAATTGTTCAAGATGTCTTCAAATCTCTGTGGGAAAGAAGATATCAGCTAGAACTTCAGGATGCGGAGCGTTATCTATTGCGTTCGGTAAAATTAAAATCGCTAGAATTTCTTCGGAATAAAGGAAATAAAGAAAGACATCATGAGCTGATCTTAAATAGCAAAGCAACATCTTACGAAGACAATTATATTTATTACAAAGAACTCAAAAATCACTTGGATCAAGCTGTTGATTCTTTACCCAAACAATGCAAAAATGTCTATAAACTGAGTCGCGACGAAGGGTTAACTAACAAAGAGATTGCAACAAATCTACTTATTTCAGAGCGAGCAGTCGAATATCATATCAGTAAAGCATTGTCAGTTATCAAAATAAGACTTAAAAAGTATTGCAATATCAATATTGCGAGATTCCTATTAATTACTTTTTTGTACTTTTGAATATACGTGGATTATCAAAAGATGGAAATCAACCAAGAAATACTTAAAAAATATGCTTCAGGTGAATGCTCTGAAGCTGAAAAGCATGCGGTTGAAAAATGGTTGGATAATAATTCATGGGATAGTATTGCGGAAAATAACCATGTCGATGAACTAGTTGGATCTGACATGTGGAATAAAATTAATGCCGATGTATATCGATATAGAAAATTCCATTGGGCCAAAATTACTGCCGCCGCCGCAGTTCTTGTAATCGGTTTTTCTGTTTTCTATCTATCTCCCCCTGCTCTGGATAATCATACCTTTACCAATACATCAATTGAGAATAGCAAGCTCTTTACCGAAGATCATTATGATTTACAGTTAAGTAAAAATAGCACGGCCAATATTGATTTGGTCAATAAAAAACTAACCTTCAGCGGAGACTTTATGATCACACCTAAACGGGACTTTGAGCTTGTGGATAGCAACCATAATGTTCTTGTATTTAAGGCCGGGCGAGAATACTTTGTTTCTGATTCTCCGGATTTTGGTAAAATCGTTGCTTTTCAAAAAAGTGATTTGGCATTCCTCCCGTCCAATATGCAGATTAAAATTAGAGAACAATTTCAAAGCATTTAATAGGCAAACATGAAGCGATTAGTATTGTTGTCTTTCCTTGCAACTTTTATTTTTTCTTGTAAACAAATTTCCAACAAAAACATAGATCCTGATTTTGTTTTTTGTCTGTTCAACAAAGATGAAAGCCCAACCAGTTTGTTTTTCTCCGAAAGTTTGGAGGATACCCGACAACCGACTTTACAAATTCCTTTGTCCAGCTCACGAATTCAGGAACGGGAATATATCTATAAAAATGGCTTCTTTTATCGGTTGTCAAGCCAAACCAGTGTATTTACAAAACACCGATTACAGGGGTCGTCCTTGGTCCTTATTGACAGTATACAATTAAAAAATCGCGACTTTGAAACCATCACCTGGAAGGATGACAACAATTTAATTGCGCTATGTCGAGAGGATCTTATTGCAAAAAAAGCCCAGGCTCGACTCTATCAGATTAATGTTGCAGAGATGAAAATTATTAAGGAAGATACCATCACACTTCCCTTTGCAACAAAAGAATATAACGCACTACACCTCGGGCTTGTTGATATTGAAAACAATAACCTTTGGCTGGCTTATTCCTTCTTCAAATCACGCGGGAAATATGGACATACCACATCTGATACGACCTATTACGCCACAATAAACTATCCTAGCTTTACATTGCAACAAATTCAGAAAGAAACTCGTTCGACCTATCCCGGTGGCTTCAACATCATACAATCCTATAGTTTTAAAGACGAATTAGGGGACTATTATTTCATGACCAATCCTGGCATAGCGCTGGGCAATAATTTAAGGCTTCCAACAGCAATTTTTAGAAAGAAGAAAGGGCAGCAGCTCGTCGATCAGCACTTTATGATCAATATTTCCAAGGCAATTGGTAATCATGCATACGGGATCTGGTATGTGGGCAACGGAAAGGCGATTGTTCGCAATGAACAGAAGAATTTATACACCGATTTTTCCAATTATCACGCAGTTTATCAGTTCGAATATAGACTGGTGGATTTAAAATCTGGTTCCATCGAAAGAATTCCGCTCCCATTGGATAAAGGTACCCAAAAAGAGAATGTCTGGAGTGACAAAAAGGATGTTTATATAGCGATAGATGATGCAAATGATGAGCATCGTGTATGGAAGTATAATTTGCAGACAAAAGAAATCTCCAAGGGGATCCAACTCCCCAATAGTACAAACTTTATTGTACGCATGGATTATTTGAAAAAATAATCTATAGTTCTTCAAAAAAAACAAAGCTCATAATCAACTATTTGCATATTTTTCAAAAAAAATAGCTGAAATCAACATTCGGTAAGTGATCGGTATAGGCAACTCTCTTGTATATACTTAATCTAAATAAAAATGTTGAAGTCAACATCTACTTTTTTACTCTTATTAATTTTTACCGTATTTACACAGGCCCAGACCTCCCAAAAGAACGTTATTTCAGGTTTTGTCAAAGATAATTTTGGAAGACCAATCTCAGGTGCAACAATACTTCTAAAAGATCAGGTCAATGGTACCTCATCCGATGTAGATGGATATTATAAGCTACATACGAATATCCCGAACAAGGCCATCATACGTGTCACTGCGGTGGGATATAACTACGAAGAGCGACCTCTAAACGGAAAAAATATTCAGGACTTTCAACTTATCGAGGATCGCAATTATATCGACGAGGTAACCGTAACAGCACATAGGAAAACTGAAAATGAGCAGAAAGTAGCGGAAATAAAGCGATCGGGCTTTAATGTCAGTGTCATTGACATGAATAAACATGCCAACGAAGCTGCCAATTTAACACAGGTTTTAAAGCGCGCCACAGGAGTTACTATTCGTGAAGATGGTGGATTAGGCTCCAACTTTGTATTCCGTATCAACGGGCTCGATGCAAAAATCTATATTGACGGTGTTCCCATGGAAAACTTTGGGTCATCGATGTCCTTAAATAATATTCCTGTCAATCTGATTGATCGGGTCGAAGTTTACAAAGGTGTTGTTCCTGCTTTTTTGGGTTCCGATGCGCTCGGGGGTGCTGTCAATATTATTACAAAGCGCCGAGCAAGACCTTATCTGGATCTGAGTTATTCCTACGGCTCGTTCAATACTCATCAAGCGGCCGTCGTGGGCACATTTACCAATCCCAAAAACAAACTTTCCTTCCGGATGAATGCATTTTACAATCATTCCGACAATGATTATAACATGTATACTAACGAAAAGTACAACGTTCTTATCGAGAACACCGTCGACAACAAGTATGTCACCATCCCCAAAGCCAAGCGTTTTAACGATGCTTACACTTCAGCCATGGGACAATTGGAGGTCGGTTTTCGCGATGTATCCTGGGCTGATCAGTTCTATGCAGGTCTGACCTATTCACAAAATCACAAAGAAAACCAGCTTGGTGCCTCACTTAGCAAAGTGTTTGGCGGAGCATGGTCTGAAAGTAAATATCTGATGCCAACCCTGAGCTACAAAAAAAGCAATTTTCTGGTCAATCGCCTATACGCAGATATTTTTACAAGCTATAGCTACGATACCCGCTACGTGCGGGATACAGCTATGTACAATTACGATTGGTCCGGAAACTGGATCTCGAATTACAATGCCACAACCCCGAATCCCCAAAAAGATACAAAGTATAATTTGTCAAATTATCTCGCGCGCGTAAATCTAAACTATGACTTTGATGAAGCGCGTAATCAGAGTTTAAATTTCAATTACAATTTCAATAGCAACGATCAGAAACAATATGAACTGATTGGCAATTATGACCGGTCTGGTTTGCCATCCTACTTGGGCCGACATATTTTGGGTTTGTCATGGCAAAACCAATGGTTTGACAAGCGCCTATCAAATGTTTTAGCCGTAAAATATTACCGCATGAATGCCTCAAAAGATATTGACGAACGCACCTTTGATGCAAACAACAATTTGATCAGCGGTGGGATAATCAGTCAAAAAAAGCAAGGGAATTACTACAGCATGAGTTTAGCCTCACGGTATAGGATAACCAAGGATGGCGGTTGGAAACTATCTTATGAAAGAGCATACAACTTACCTTCTATGACGGCTCTTTATGGTGACGGTATCAATACAACATCCAACTGGGATTTAAAGCCCGAACGGAGTGACAATATCAACACTGGGTTTTACTACAATACGTATATTAATCAAAATCACTTTCTGAATGTCGATTTAACAGGTTTCTATCGCTTGGCAGATAACTATATAACCAGCCGTGCGGTCATGCAGAATGGAAATGCCTATTTTCAAAGCTATAACGAACCTGGAGTAAAGCTCTACGGCTTTGAGGCCGAAGTCAAATATGGCTTTAAAGATCTTTTAGCAGTTACCCTGAATGGTTCTTACGATAAAGCTACTTACAACAAAAAATACACAGACGATTCAGACAATAAACAAATTAGCCTCACTTATGGCAAACAACTCATTAATCGCCCTTGGATCTATGGAAACGCTGATATAAGCCTGATCCAGAATAACTGGTTTCAGCAAGGAAGCAGAGTGCAACTCTCCTACTTATATCAATACACGCACTGGTTTTATCTGACAGAATCATACTTGGGATCACTTGAATCCAAAGATCTCATCCCTTCCCAAAATATCCATTCTGCGGTACTTAGTTACGCTTGGGACCGGAACAAATACAATGTATCCTTTGAGGCTAGAAATTTAACAGATGAACGAGCATACGACAATTTTCGACTGCAACGACCTGGACGTGCATTCTACGTCAAGCTGAGATTATCCATTATGTAAAAAACAAATAAATATATATTTTTATGAAAATCAATAAATTCGCCATCGCAATATTTGCTGCGACTGTGTTATTTTCTTCCTGCAAGAAATCACCTGACACCACTTCACCTGATGAAACTACACCGACTTCAAATAGCTTATATAGTGTATGGGTGACGACCGCAGCGGGTTCATCTTACCTGCTTACCGCAGATAATTTAATGAAAGATACCCTGCTCACTCCGAACAACAATCAAGGAATCGATATTACCTCTCACCTACCAGCAGCATTCTATGCCATTTACGCTTATGCCTATGAAGGTAAATATTACCTGTCAAATGATGGAACAAGATTTAGTCAATTTGAAGTAGTCAATAGTAAATCTTGGAAAGAAACGAACAATTACGCTTTCCCCGGAAATTTCTATCTGGGAAAAGTCCTAAAAGATATCAGCACAAAAGATGAAATGGTCATGACTAAAACAGCTGGTACGACCAATAAAGTGAAAAATGTACTGGAACAACCGATTTATTTTATGAACATCAACAATATGACAATCAATAAAACAATTGGTATAGAAATTCCAATGATCACTTTTAATCCCAAAACTCCGGAAGGAAAAGATCATAATCCATATATCGTACCGACGAGCTTCACACAAAGAGGCGACAAATTATTTGTCGGACACAAATACAGAAGCAATGAAACTCGTAAAGATATCATAGACACGGCCTACATGTATGTGTGTGATTATCCGAGTTTAGCGAATGGGAAAATTATAAAAGATGGCAGAGGAGGCTTTGCTGCGGGACACTGGGAAGTACAGACACTTACTTTTACAGATGATAACAATGATCTATATATCGTAACCAAAAAGACGGATGCTGCTACCTATGGTTTACTGCGTATCAAGGCAGGCCAGACTACGTTCGATCCAGATTATTTCTTCGACTTGAAAGACTATAACGTTTTCAGCAACAACATTTCACAAGTTCAAAAACTAGGCGATGGCAAGGTTTACATCAGTCCATTTGTGGTCGATCCGGCAAATAAGAAGATTGTTGCAGATCTTCGGATTTTAGTTGGTGGTGGAGAATCTAAAACAACGATGAACTTTATGGAAAATGGAAAATTGTACGATGTATTCAAGACAGATGAGTCTAAATGGTATGTGTATGAATACGATCCAGCAAAAAATTCGGTAAAACGCGGTGCCGAGATCGATCCAGGAATTACACAGGTTTATCACTTGAACAAGCTTAAATAAAACGCCACTAAGTTTAGGAAATACCTAGTCGATGACACCTTCAAAACTCGAGTACTCGATGATGAAACGTGTAAAATCGAATCTAGGTATTTCTAAAACATAACTCCTAGTTTAAATCAAATGAAAACAATACTCATTAACCTCTTCACATTTTTTATTGTGCTGTCAGCTTCGGCACATGCTGTCTTTATTGAAACTTCGCTGAAAGGAACCAAAGGAAAGCTCCATACGGTAAAAATCGTTTATGGTGAACCCGATGAACATGAACTTATCTCAAAATGGTGGTGGTATAAAGATGGTACGCAGATTACGTTGACATTGATCAAACCTGATGGAAGCACAGCCGCCTTGATAACAACTGCTCAAGAAGATCACTTATTGGCCTCATTCACCCCTGACCAAGAGGGCGTATACCACATTACCCTAAAAAAAGATACAGATCGCAAAGAAGGAGCCAAAACACAGTATCAGATCAATGCGATAGCGACAATCCAAGTCGGAAATTCCACTATTGGAAATACAGCAACCCATATCGAAAATGAATTGTTTGTCTTTACGAACAATATAGTTTCCAAAAATAAAAAAGAGCTGTCGTTGACTTTATTCGAAAAAGGTAAACCTGCAGCAAATACAGCTGTTCAGATCATTGCACCCAGCGGATGGATTAAATGGCTGCAGACAAATGACCAGGGTATAATCAAATTCACGCCAGAATGGACTGGTAAATACTTTGCGGAAGTATCGAAAAGGGAAAAAGTTACAGGACAAGACTTTGAAGAGTATAGCCGCGCAAGCTCTATGAGTTTTGCCGTAAACTAATGTGGACATGGCTGTAAGAAAGAAGAAAAATAATTCGCTGTTCAGGCAGATCAATAATTGGTTGCACCTTTGGCTGGGATTAATTTCAGGTAGTATTGTATTTGTGATCTGCCTGATGGCCTGCCTTTGGGTTTTTAACCATGAGATTATCGATCTTGTTATCCCGAAAAAAGAAAGGCAATATATCCTTGCTTCCAGCCAGTCCTTGATTTCGCCCTCAAGGATCGTCGGAATAGCAGACTCACTCTATCCTAATGCTGTAGTAAGGGGCATCACCTATACCCGGGATCACCCCATTTCCTTTACCCTCAAAAAAAAGGAGCAAGAGGACAAAGGCAAAGAAGCTAGTTCAAAAGCAAACGCGCAGGTGCATCTATTACACCCATATACAGGCCAATACCTAGGTTTGCAAACAGAAGACAATTCCAAGGAAGCGCAGTTAAGAGAAAAATTGAACAGCTTTTTTGCATGGACGCTGAGTGGACACCGTTTTCTGTGGCTTCCCAGAGAAATTGGACGCCCCATTGTAAACTATGCAACCTTGGTCTTTAGTATTACTTTAATCACAGGATTGATCTGGTGGTATCCCAAAAAATGGACAAAATCAACTCGGGAAAAAAGCTTTCGGATCAAATGGAAAGCTGGTTGGAAAAGAATTAATTTGGATCTGCATAATGTGGTTGGCTTTTATTCTTTTATTTTGATTCTATTATTGGCCATAACTGGAATGTATTATGGTATCGAGTGGTTTAACAGAGCCTTGTATTGGTCCACAAACTGGGGAACGCCGCTAGCCGAAAGAACTTCTGTTCAATCCGATTCTACAAAAATTGGTCAAATAACCCTTTTTTCGACAGCTTTTGATCGCGAGATTGAGACGATTTTAACCCAATATAAAGATCCACACTACTTGACAATCACCTATCCAGACAAGGAAAAAAAGGATGCTACGATTTCGGTCTATATTCGCAATGACATGGATCGACAGTATAACAATCGCTATTATTCATTCGATCAGTATACCGGGGCATTTCTACCCAATAACATTTCCTTGTTCAACAAGGATTTTGAAGAATTAAGTGCAGGTGAAAAATTCAGAAGACTCAATTACGATATTCATGTAGGGTCAATTTGGGGATTCCCGACAAAAGTGCTGGCATTTGTACTCACCTTTATTGCAGGTACACTTCCTATTACAGGCTTTATTATATGGTACAATCGCAAATGGGGAAAGAAAAAAGGCCGCAATAAATTGGGCAGGGAATCGCATACCGGGGAAGAAATGGACGTATCAAATACGAACATACAAACAACAATACGAAAACCACCGATTCGTTTCCGTCCAAAATCCACAAACCTTTAGGTTTTCGAATCACTACTATTTAATTTATGCTTAAACCGGTTCTTTCTCGAAGAGGACAAGGGACACGATTATTATGACGAAATCTACATTATTATCTATATTACTTTCAGGCGCTGCCACTGGACTTGTCGCGCAAACAAAGTTATCTGGAAAAATATTTGACAAAGACGGGCATCCAATCAAAGGTGCCACAGCCAGTCTTTTACACTTGGCTGATTCTTCCCTGATCATGCAGGCAGATGCAGCTAAGGATGGCTCATTTCTACTGCATACGCCTAAAAATGGAAATTATCTTATACGCTATAGTTCAATCGGCTACACAACAGTACATAGTCGAGCATACCAGTTAGCTGGAACCGAACACACAGCGCCCCCCATTTTTTTACAACCAGTTGAACATCGGATGGAAACCGTACATGTTATTGGAAAGCAAGCTAGTGTACGTCAGTATGCCGATAAAATGGTAGTTGATGTCGAAGGAAGTGTATTAGCTGAAGGCAACAATGTCCTCGAATTATTGGAGAAAACACCGGGTCTTGTTTCGGATGGGAAAGGAAATTTTTCAATTCAGGGTCGCGCAGGTGCTAACGTACGCATTAATGGCCGTGATATGTATGTTTCCGGTGAACAGCTTGCCAGTATTTTACGCGGACTGCAAGCATCCGAAGTATCGAAATTGGAACTGATCAGTAATCCTTCGGCACGTGAAGATGCCGCGGGAACTGCCGGCATAATTAATATTGTGACCAAGCGAAATGCAAAGGCCGGCTTTGGGGGCGATGCCTTTATCCGAGCTGGACAGGGCCGACAATTTTATGGTGGTTTGGGCGGTGGATTACACTACAAGATGAATGGGCTAGATATGTACTTGCAGGGAAATAAGAGCTATGATCGGAGTAATAGTCATAATCTTACAGAAAGAAGTTTTTTTAACCAGGGTAATTTAACCTCTTTTCAGAGACAACACGAACGTAAGAAATTAGATGATGCCAGTTTTCATAGTGTTCGTGCTGGGGCAAAATATGAATTTTCGGACGGCGGAATTTTGGATGGAAGTGTACATTGGATGACGGGCAATTATAAACCCTATGCATCTATCGAGATGGATACCTGGGATTATCCAGCCAATATTCAGACAGCGCATGCAATCAGTAACAACCGTTTTGACGAGTCGTTTAAAAACTGGACATTTAATATCAATTATATTAATAAATACGAAGGAGAAGATCACTTTTTAAAATTCAACTTTGACTTTGCTCCACACGGAAACGACTATAATAACCGGTTTGAAACCGATCAGTTTAATTTGCAAACAAACACGAAATCTTCAACAGGGAGGACCAATGTTCAGGATCTGAGCAATACGACCTATTCCGGAAGGCTTGACTACAGTAAACCGTTAACAGATTCAAGCAAAATTGAGCTCGGCTGGAAAGGAACGTATTTCTTTATCAACAACGATGTCATAAATACACTACTGGATAACGGCAAATGGATACAGGACAATGCAACCTCAAACCGCTTTCAATACACGCAGCATATCGAAGCGTTGTATGCCATCTACTCTGGCAAATACAAACGAATAGAATATCAGGCTGGCCTGCGGGGAGAATATACATTTATAAACGCCAATCAGGTCACGTTGAACAAAAAAAATGACCAGCGCTATTTTGATCTGTTTCCAAGTGGATCATTGTTATATCATCTAAATGAGAAAAATACGTTGAGAACATCCTTTAGCAGCCGTATCGAAAGACCGGGTGATCATGACATCAACGTATTTCGAATTTACGAAGATGCCTATAGCTACAATGAGGGAAATCCTGACTTGAAACCCGAAAAAAGTTATATTACGGAAATCGGTCATGGCTATAGGAACAAATTGTTCACCACATTAGGTATTTCATACGGACGTGACATGATCAACTGGATTATCCGCCAAGGCGATAAAGTTGGTGAAAACTTGTCGAAACCAGAGAACATCGGGCGCTATATGAACTATAGCGCAAGTGTAATGTATAACCAAACGTTACGAACATGGTGGACAGCAAGCCACTATGTAAATGCATTTTACAACAACTATTCCGGAGAAATTGGAAATGTAAACCTAGATTCTAAAGGCTCAAGCTGGACAGCGAACAGCCGGCATACGCTACAATTTAAATATGGATTTCGCAGCGAAATTGCATTTTATTATCGATCGGGAATTACTACAGGACCTTCCCGAACGGATAAAAGGTATGGTATAGATGTCGCCGCGGAGAAAAAAATGTTTGGAGATCGCGGCATGATAAAACTGACCGCAAATGGCCTGCTCAGAAATGCGAACCCGCAGTTGGTTAGTGAATATGGAGATCTTAAGGTATTTTATACTGACTTTCCGGACAACAGGAAAGTCTTATTGTCACTGAGCTACCGATTTGGAGACTAAACAAGGTGGGACTGCAATTTTGTCATATTAACTGAACTGGCATAAAAAATGTAATACTATAGATTCATAATTTAGGTTTATAATTGGTTAGTTAAAACGCTTGAATTTCCCCGATTCAAGCGTTTTTTGTTTCTAAAAATTAGCTTATAGGGGCTATTAAAAAATTGACACATTAGTCAGTATTCAACATTGCCTCCAACATAGGTCGTATTTTCCAAACAGGGAAATAATAAAACCTGAGAAATGGAAACACATGACAAAAATCACATTAGATTAAACCCATATCCTGGCGAAAAGCACCTGCATTGGTCAAACCATCTTATCTTTAATAGCGATAGGAAAACGGTAAATGATTATTGATTTTCAAGTGCCCAATTGGCCATTGCCTGAATAACAGGAAATAAACCTACCCCTGCCGGACTTAATCGGTAGATCACAAAAGGTGGGACAACAGGTCTTGCCTCCCTTAAGATCAATCCATCCGCTTCCAATTGTTTTAAACTCTGAATAAGCATTTTTTCTGTAATTGCAGGGATACATTTTTTAAGTTCACTATATCTCTTACAATCCGTAGACAGATGATAAATAATAATTGGTTTCCAATATCCGCCGATCTTATCCATTGTGAAAGTTACAGGGCATAATTCCGCTGCAATTTTTTTGTTTTCCTGAATCGTCGATGTCTCCTTAATTGCTGTCATGATTGTCTTGTTTATGCGTTTAGCATACTTACTATAGGGTAAGTACTTCCTTAAAAGAAAGTACAAATGTACTTTTGTATTATCACATATAAAAAATTAAACGATGAAAATTACAATAACAGGTTCTTTAGGAAATATAGGCAGACATTTAGTCGATATTCTTATCAAACAAGGTCATGAGGTAAGTGTAATCAGCAGTTCTCCTGAAAGAGCGAGCGAAATTGAACATTTGGGCGCTAAAGCGCTTATTGGTTCTATCTTAGATGTTCCTTTTTTAACCGCGAGTTTTTCAGGTGCAGATGCTGCTTTTCTGATGACTCCTCCCAATTTAGGTGGCCAACATATTGTTGAGAATACCGCAAATGCAGGAAAAGCCTACGCGACAGCCATAAAGTCGGCTGGCTTAAAAAAAATAGTGATGTTAAGCAGCGTTGGAGCTGATTTTGATGCTGGAACAGGACCAATTCGCGGTTTGCACCAAATTGAAGAGATATACAAAACACTACGCGATGTTCATATCACCTTTTTGCGTGCCGGATATTTCTACACGAATTTTTATAACGATATTCCATTAATCAAAAACGCAGGTATTGAAGGATCAAACTTCCCTGCAGAAATAAAAATTCCATTGGTTGATCCCTTAGATATTGCTACTGCCGCAGCCGATGCGCTCCAAAATTCAGAAGTTGGACATCACGTGCGTTATATTGTTAGCGATTATGTTTCAGGAGCAGAAATTGCCCACACATTGGGAGCTGCTATTGGTAATCCAAACCTGCCATGGATTGAATTTACCGACGAACAAGCTTTGGACGATATGTTAAAGGCGGGACTTCCAACAGAAATTGCATCACTCTATGTAGAGATGGGGCAGGCAATTCGTGCAGGAAAATTACAACAAGATTTTGAAATTCAGGGTCAGCCTATCTATGGTAAGATCCAATTAAATCATTTTGCCATTGATTTTGCTAAACGATTCCAAAAACTATAGATCAATAAAAAAGGATATTTTAAGTTGTAATAACTAATAAGATCGGCCCTTTTTTATTAAATTTAATAGCGATGAGCACGATATTCAATCGGACTCATCCCTATTAAATCTATTGAACTAAACATCCTGCGCAGCTCTCTGAATAGGTTATGAAAAGCTTGAACTTCCTTTGTATCATACCATTAAAATTATCCATGTGCCTAAAGTTAAACGGAAATACTCTTTATTAAAACAGAATACAGGTCTTCAGGCTTGACAGGTTTGATTAACCAGCAATTTATAGCCAGAGAGTGACAAAGCAGCTCTATGTCTTGCTCTTCAACACTAAAAATGGGAATTATGTTGTGCTCAAAATTGTTATTAAATTTTTTTTCGCGAATATTCTTTATTGTTTCGATACCACTGATAATAGGCAATTGATTGTCGATCAAAATAGCATCAAAACAGCGTCCTCCTTTTAACATCTGTAATACTTCAAATCCAGTTTTTGCCTGTACGCTATCAATATTCTTTAAAGATAACATCCGAGCCAAGGCATTTCGTTCAGATTCTTCCTCGGCTACAACGAGTACATCCTTTATTTTTTTCAATTCCTGCCACTCATTTATTTCCCAGATAGAACGCACATGAATGTTGAAAAAGAAACGGCTTCCTACACCAAAAGTACTCTCCAACTTCAATTCACTGTCCATCATTTTAAGCAGTTTATTCGATATCGTCAGTCCTAAACCAGTGCCGCCATAACGTTTAGTCATCGAGTTATCTTCTTGCGTAAATGCATCAAATATCCGCTCCAATTTATCCTCTTTGATGCCTATGCCTGTGTCTTTGACACTAAAACACAGAACAGCATGTTCTGCATCATGTGATTCTACTGTAATGCCTAGTTCAATGGTTCCTTTCTCGGTAAATTTTGTGGCGTTGCTCAATAAATTCATCAATACTTGCTTGATGCGGAGGGCGTCAACCCAGATATAATGCGGTACATCGGCAGCGATATTCAGATAAAACGCTAGATTTTTGGTTTTGATCTGCAGATTAAGAAAGTTCGTCAGCTGAATAACCAAGTCGTAGAGATCGGTCTGTTCAATCTCCAGTTCTAATTTGCCGGCTTCAATTTTAGAGAAGTCCAAAATGTCGTTTACGATGCCAAGCAATAAATTAGCGGATTGATCAACGATCGTAAGGTATTCCTTTTGCGTATCCTCAAGTGCTGTTCCAAGCAATAGATCGGTAAAGCCAACAATGCCATTCAGCGGTGTACGAAGCTCATGGCTCATATTTGCCAAAAATTGTGATTTTGCTGCATTTGCCTGCTCGGCTACTAATTTTGCCTTTTCCAGCTCCTCGCGTTGATGAATAATCCGGCTTATATCTGTCGCAATCGCAAGATAACCGATGACATTGTCATTAATATCCCTAATAAGTGTAACTGCTAAGGAAACATGTAATTGAGATCCATCTTTTCGACAATAGATCCACTCTTGCTGTTCAGCACCGTGTAGCTCTGCCATATCTACAAAGAAACGAAGTTTATCTACCGAACGTCCCAATTCGACCTCCAGTTCTTTCGTCCTCAACACGAGCTCCTCTTCTAAATGAAAGTGTGCAAGACCAAATTTACCAATCACTTCTTCACTACGATATCCCAAAAGGTTTTCGGCCCCTGTATTAAACAATGTAATTACACCTGCGTTGTCGGTCGCAATAATACCGACAGCAGAGGTTGCATCCAACACTTCTGCAAGTAGTTTTTTTGAATTTGAAGACTCTGCTTCGATACGTTTACGCTTATCAATATCCTGAAAGGTACCGTATAAACGGACACAATGACCATTTTCAAAATCAGCATTTCCCAACGCACGTATCCACAGTTCATGACCAGCGAAGGTGACAATCTCTAGTTCCAAGTCCCAAGCTTCTCCCGTAGCGAGTGCCTGTTCAATTGCAGTCCGTATTTTATTTCTACTTGCTCCCGCTTTATAGAACTGTAACGCAGTTGTCAGCTCTGGTTCATAGTCTTCGGGTACCTCATGAATTTCTCTCGTAATTTCGGACCAAACAATCTTCCCATCAGCAGGCGTATATTCCCAGCCTCCAATTCTAGCTACCCTTCCAGTCCGCATCAATGTCGCCTGTGCATGCTTAAGCTTCTTTTCTAGAAAATGTTGTTCTGTAATATCTACTGCATTACCAATCACATAAGGTATTTTGTTCTCACTGGCCTGCAGAATATTGTTAAACATCCAGATACGCATGTCACCCGAACGAGTCATGGTACGCATTTCTCCTTTGATTGTTCCATGCCGAACAATCGCGTCCAGGTAGTCCTGTAAATTCTTGTGCCCCTCCGATGGAACAATATCAAAAAGAGATAAAGTCTGAATCTCATCTCTCGTATAGCCTAAGATCCTGGCTCCAGCATCATTGACGGTGATGAAATTCCCTTTCAGATCATGGGTACACATAAGCCCCTGAGAATTATCGAAAAATGCTTTCAGCTTTTGTTCACTTTCCCTGTACTTTTCTTTCTCCTTTCTGTTGACAATAAGCGCGACAACTTCATCCCGGAGAAGGGTTAGAATTTCTTTTTGATGCTGGTCGAGCTGCCTTGGAACACGATCGATAACGCATAGCGCACCTAAAGCATAGCCATTGGGATCGATTAATGGTAAACCAGCATAATAACGGATATTTGGTTCTCGGGTAACAAGCTCATTGGATTTGAAACGTTCATCTTTTTCAGCATCTTCAACTTCCATCAGTTGATCTTCTTCCAAGGTATACTGGCAGAAAGATACATCCCGTATGGTTTCTTCAGTCTCCAAACCAACGCGCGACTTAAACCACTGCCTGTCTTTATCCACCAACGAGATCAATGAGATAGGTGTACCGCATACAAGCGATGCAATTTTTGTAATGCGATCGAATTCTTCCTCTGTTGCAGTATTTAAAATTTCGTACTCATGCAACACACGGATTCGATCGGATTCATTTGTAGGCAACAATTTAGCATTCATACAAAAGCCTGTATTCGTTATTAGTTTTATCTTCGAAATCTTTATAGGTCCTATTGTCTAGCTTGCTCTAGCGTATAAATAATATTTCACTAATCTTCTAACGATTGATTTAATCATTCCAATGCCCAACTAATCTGGATTTAGTATTGACTTTCCTGAGTCTACAGTAAAAAGTAGAAAACCAGCGGTAATAGCATAATAAAATATAAACATGAACACCGCTACACTAAAATAGTTTTAAATAAAAAAATAAACTATAAAACTAAAAGTGCATAAACAATGAGCTAGAGCGTTTCTTTTCGCTTGATTTTTCAATGTGAGCGAATATATTTTAAAAAAAAATGAACTTGTGAAATCCAAGCTTTCCAAAAAGTCGTAGATGGGTATAAGTACAGAGAAAAAATTATAAACTAAAAGACTTTTGTTATGGAAAAGATAACCTCCCACAACGAAACACTATTGAACTCCAATAGTGACATGGACAAAAGAGATCTCAGACGAAGAGACTTTTTAAAATATGCAGGAGCCAGCGCAGCGACATTAGCCATACTCGGTATGTCGAGCTGTAAAAAAGACCGCGATGATGGCATGGATAACGGCGGCAAGGGCATGTATTTTGGCAGCGGCGACATTGCTATCCTAAATTACGCCTATGCACTTGAACAACTTGAAGCTGCATTCTACATCCAGTTAGTCAATAATCCTTATAGCGGTATGACGGATATGGAAAAATCTTTTTTCACCGATATCCGTGATCATGAAATCGCTCACCGTGAGTTTTTCAAAGTGGCCTTGGGTGCAAAAGCCATTTCAAGTCTCGAATTTAACCTAGCTGGCGTCAATTTCAGTAGCCGTGAAACAGTACTCGCAACAGCAAAAACATTTGAAGACCTTGGTGTTTCGGCCTACAATGGTGCTGGTTGGCTAATCAAAGATGTCAATTATTTACTATTGGCAGGTAAGATTGTTTCCGTTGAAGCACGACACGCTGCTTGGGTCAGGGATATGATCGACAACGGCAGTTTTGCCAATCAAGAAGTCGTGGATTCAAATGGTCTTGATCTCGCAAAGAGTCCAAGCGTAGTGCTTAGTGCCGCTGCACCATTTATTAAGTCCAAGATTGATGTTAGTGATCTACCAACCTATTAATTCACCCAAAATCTGATTATCATGAATCTTTTAAACGTTTTTGAACAAATAAATGCTGTAGATCCTGAATTCAGCGATCGTATCAGCCCTCGCCGTGAAGCAATCAAAAGTTTGGCTTCCATGAGTAAAAAAGTAACCTTGGCTGCCCTGCCCTTTCTGATAGGTGAACTCTTTAAAAAAGCATACGGTGCGACCGCGCCCACAGATGTAAATGGTGTACTCAACTATGCCTTGACATTGGAATATCTCGAAGCAGAATATTACACAATGGGTGTTGCCAAAGCAGGTCTTATCCCCACAGGTAAACCACTTGGTGCGATAACCACCATTCGTGACCATGAAGTTGCACATGTGAATTTTCTTAAACAAGTATTGGGCAATAAAGCTGTTTCAAAACCAACCTTTGATTTTACTGCTGGTGGCACTTTTGGCAATGTTTTCAGTGACTATGATACATTTTTAGCTGTCGCACAAGCATTTGAAGATACTGGGGTAAGAGCTTATAAAGGCCAGGCGGGAATTTTACTTGGCAATCGAGTTGTACTGACTGCCGCACTGCAGATCCATTCGGTTGAAGCAAGACATGCCTCCCATATCCGTCAAATGCGCCGTGCCCGCGGAGGTGGAGCCGCCAATCAAAAACCTTGGATTACGGGAAGCAATGACAGTGGTATAGGAGCTGTTGTCAATCCGGTATATGCAGGCGAAAATAATGTGACACAAGCGGGAGTGGATATTACGACTTTGCCAGGTGCCTCGGGGAAAATTTCGACCAATGCGGCAACTCAGTCATTCGACGAACCTTTAACTGCAGAAGCTGTACTTAATATTGCAGGTTTATTTATAAAATCCTAACAAAAGACGTAGTTTACCTGTTTTTAGCATGTCCTGATCGGTTTATCCCATCAGGGCATTTTTTTATATACTCCCCATCACACATAATGCACTGAGCGTTGGCGCATCTTTGCCGCCTTCATCTTCCAGTGTAATGGCAAAAGCCTGAGCATGGGGAATATCGAGCATCTTACTTGCAGAGTCTCCTTTTGAGTCCAATGGAAAAACACCTGCATTAACAGGTTTACCGTCAACCATCGCCCACAACTGATATTGCTTTCCTTTAGGTGCAACAGGCATATGTTCGATACTCAGATAAACTGCCTTTGATGCCTGATCCCAAAATACCAAGGCACGATAATCGGGTGTATGCTCAACTCCCTTAAGAGGGATCGTTTTTATAGTTGGATTTTGAACCAGGGTCCATTTATCCTGTAAGGTTGTGAGTTTTTCTTGTTCAGCATCAAGTAAGGACGTTGTCTGATTTAACTTATTTGCTGTATCCTGTTTACGTTGATATAAGAAAATATTGGCACCAATACTAACCGCTAACAATAGACTCGCGGCAACCGTCCATGTGTAAGATCGAGCACCGAGCGTTTTCTTGTCGGCATCGATAGCAATTACTTCGTTATGGTCTGTCGAGGCGGGTGCGAGTACTTCGTTGACTTCCTGATCTTCGCTTGGCACCAGATTTTCCGCTAGGAGTTTATTCCATATATCTTGTTTGAACTGCATAGGCATCTCCATCGCTTGGCTATCAGCCAACTCTTCGAGTGCAATTTCTGCTTCGATGATGGCTTGTTCCACTTCGACATTATTTTTTCGAATACAATTCAAGATGCTCACTTCCTCTTCAGAAGCCAGTCCCAAAACGTACGATTCAATAATCCCCGACGATATGTATGCTCTAATATCCAAAACTAACGGTACTCCTTTAATAATTGTTGTAACTGTATAAATGCTGCTCTGGTACGGGTTTTTACCGTTCCGAGCGGAACATCAAGTTGTTCGGCTATTTCTTGTTGTGTATATCCTTCATAGTAGGCCATTTCAATCAAGATACGCCATTCAGGCTTCAATTTATCTAAAATATTTCTGAATCCAATAAAATCTGCTTTCGTATGTAGTTCGCCCTGACTTTGATCTTGTTCTTCCTCTCTATTTACGATATTTGAAAGCGGTTGGTTTTTCTGTTCGTTTACGATCAATTTTGATTTTCGATGATCGAGGGCTGTATTACGGGCAATGTTAATCATCCAGGTATAAAGACGGCCTTTTTCGGCATCGAAAACATCGATGTGTCGCCAAATTTTGACAAATACGTCTTGTATGACTTCTTCCGCATGCTCAGTTGAGGCCACTATACGACAAACCACACCAAAGAGCGCAGTGGCATAGTGATCATAAAGATAACTAAAAGCCTGCTGATTCTTCTTTTTCAACAAAAGAATCAATGTTTCTTCAGAAAGGTTGTGTAATGGACTCAAATTTCACGTTTATAATGAGCTAAAGATGGATATTAAAAATCAGAAAAAAAAGCAACTAAAATAAAATAAGTTAAAGTACCTATAAAACAGGTTAAAATACCTAATACACCTTTGTATATATGCGGATAGCACTTGTTACTAATGTTTTACATTGCTCAATTCCTGTTTTTGGTTATTAAATTCCACTAGTAGTCCCACTACAACGGGATCAATTTAACTTAATTAGGCCAGATAATCAGCTTGTAGTTTTCATTTTCGGCTAACCTGGTATACACAGTTAGATTTACTAAAATTTATCTAATAGCTTAATTTACAAGAAGAACTCCCCTTAGAAATTGGATTTATCAATAGCATATCACATGTCGCCAGATAAAATTCATCAATTAACTGGATAATCAAATCATCTCTTTCGTTATTAACAGCTAGTCCCACCCAATTTTTGGAGGGAAGATATTTACTCCGAGTCCATTGAGCAGGCTGTTCTATTTGTTTTTCTGAACGTAACCATTCTAATCCACTATCATTGAAATATATCTTTTCATTTGACAAATCCATCACGATGAAAGGTCTTTTCTTAAAATAGAAAATACTCATATCAAGATCTGCAATTACATTCATTCGAATATGTTTTTTGAGATGCATATATGCATTTATACGGGTTAGTGTTGACATCTATTTATCTTATTGGCTATAAAATCATCATAAATTTCCATGAACATTCAAAGCAGGCGAAGTGTTCATCAGACGAGAATCAAAGATATTCGAACCGGCGGTCTAAGTGGGGGTATATTTTGTTCTAATAGGTGGAAAAAAATGTTAATGTAAGTTGAAAATACGACGGATAAAACCACTAATTTACCAAGCGAGAGGATATGTGTTAGTTTGCCCCCTTACAGGTTTCGGCGAATCGTAAAATGCCTGCACGGATTGTAAATACCACCATTGAACCAGTGTTGCAATGGTTTAAATTTGATAAACAACAAAAGATATGCGGAAAGAAAGTAAAAGCACGTCATTCATTAAAAAAATTCTAGGCTTAATTAGTCTTATCCTTATGGTAACAAATAGTAAAGCACAGCAAGTCACGCACTATTTTCCAAGCGGAAAAGATAAGGCAAAGACAATCAGTGGACAGTATGGTGGTAATAGCGGAATTTGTCTTTTTGAAGATGGCAAATTTCTGTTATATGGTTATGCTACATCTGTTTTCGGGTCCTATGTTTTTGAAAAAGATTACCTGCTTTTCTATCCGGATGAAGCCCCTTTATTTCAACTGTATGGGCGTCACAATGCTAACTTCAAAGACAGTACTTGTTTCAATCTGGCAGGTTTTGAAAGCGGGAAAACCTATGTACAATTTGATAATGACAGTACACATCGGGTTTTCAATGACAAGGCAAACTGTTTCAGCCCCCCTTTTGTTCATCAGGAATCCAAACAAGTTCAATCGCTTAAATTTACTGTACAAAGTCAGTATATGGAAGATGATAGCACTTATCAAGTCTTTCAGTATACCAATGAAGGAAAATTCAATGATTTTATAGCTGCTTATAACAAGCCCCAACGTGCACGTCAAAATTTCAGCGCTTACCTATATTTGGCTGAAGGTAATAAATTAGCCATCAGGCTCTCCAATTATGGTGGAGAAAGAGGTTTTTTAAGAGAAAATCAAGACGGTTCAAATCAAGAGCATTGGAACGAAATATTGACCATGAAGAAGGATTATGATCAGACAAACTATATCGACCCCACGGAAATATTTAGCAATGCACATTACACAATATTTTACCCTGACCTCGAACAGTACATTTTAGATCCTGTCACCAAAAGATATATCAGCAAGTTTGCATCAGACAATGAAGCTTTTTTTGCAGGAAATCCTGAGCAAGACGATCGGTATTTAAATAAGTACATCCGGCAGGGTCTGTCCTTTCTGCAAGATGAAAGATTCCATAAATCAAAACTAGCTAAAACCAGCTTATTCTTTACGAGCTGTGACGAACCTGAAAAATCATATCATTATGAAAATGGATCACAGCAATAATTGCCCAAAAGCCACAGCAATGATCCAAATAGGATTTTAGCACTATTAAGCGTAACAAACAGTGGTATAAACGGCAATTAATACTAGCGTGACCTCTTAAATATGGCTTAATTTTGGTAGTAATAACCGGATAACATATACACTAGTTTTATTTCGGCAAAGATGAGGAATTATATAACGATTATTATTGGACTAGGAATTTGCTCACTAGCAAGTTGTGCAACGAAAAAGGAAAGTATTGCAAATAAAAAAGAGACAGAAAGTGTATCCTTAGCTGAGGGACAAAGAAAATCATTGCGAGCATATCCGATCAAGATCAAATTTAAAGGTATTTCAGAAGATAGCCGTTGCCCTGAAGGCGTCAACTGTATTTGGTCTGGAGTTGCAGTAGCAGAAATTGAGATCGCAGAAAAAGCAACCAAACCCACGATCATAAAGCTCGCTACAATAGATTTACAGGATAGAGGCTATCAAAGAACTGCCAATACCAACGGATATACCATTTCATTACAAGATATCGCTCCTTATCCGAACAAGGAACAAGGGACACAAACGCTACGGGGTAACTACAAAATTTCTGTTATTGTACAAAAAACTGTAAAATAAGCCCGTAGCGGTTCGCCAGCAATCGTCCTATGGAAATAGTCATTGAAAAATGACCCAATTCTACCCAATTCTTAAAAACACCGATACATATATTTTAATTATATGCATGGATACTTATTGGTTCATTCCTTGAAAAATAATACCTTTGCCAAAACCTCATTTATGAAAAAGTTTTTTAAATTTATTAAGATCACATTTTTTTCTATACTGGCTATTATTGGGCTATTATTCCTCTATTTTTTTATTTCCAATCGGATATTTATAGGAAATACCAACGCGGAAAATATAGCGTACCTCAAGCTCCATAAAACGGAGATTAAGGATAATATTGTAGATTCTCTATTCGACAATAGCTTCTATAATTCGGATATTTTTTTACTTGGGGAAATTCATGGCTATGCAGACAATCAAAAGTTGGACAAAGAGCTGTTATTCTATTTGAACAAAAAGCTCGGTGTTAAATATTACATTGCTGAGATGGATAGTACAAATGCAAATAAACTAAATAGCTTTTTATCCAAACCCCTAAAAGATAACACCTTACTGAAAGATGTGGTCAGCTCCATTCGTAAACGTATTCCGCAACAGTCTAGTTTAGAGCTATATCAAAAATGGGGTGAAATTTATGATTATAACCGCAACCTTGCCGATTCGGCAAAAATCACTGTTATTGGCATAGACAAAAGCTTTACAGCGGATAAATCTGACGTATCCAGGGATTCAGCTATGCTGTTAAATTTGGAAAATTATATTAAAAATCACCACATTGATGGTCAAAAACTATATGGACTATTTGGTTTTTTTCATGTTTTACAAAAAGGAAAGGATGCAACCAATGATCCTTTTGCTACACGCTTGAAAAATAAAGGATATAAAGTATCTAGCTTTGTTAGTTATACCATTGCTAGTGAAATGTATCTTCCAAAGAATCCTCAATTTCCAACCCCTGAAGATGAAAAAGTAGATTGGGTAAATGCAGATGGCCCACTTATGCTCGTGAAAGGCATTCAGGATCTAAAAGAATTAAGTCGACCAAATAGTATATCATTGTTTAAACTCAATGCAGCACATTCACCCTATGCTACTTCTCAAAATTTAATAACTGTAAAATCACGGCTTTTTGGCGAAAATATCATACCCGCTGAGACGACTCATACAACTGACTTTTTTCAATATGTATTTTTGTTACGCAATTCAAAGGCCCTAACAAAACTTGATTAGGACAGCAAGCATTTCATCAAAAAATCGGGTAAACAAGCTGCCTGTAGATCATGTGATCAAAGAGACAAGTATCCTAATTAAAAATATTCCATTCATAAACAGGATGATCCGTATTTAAAAGAAGGAATCTAGCTTATCGACTTGCAAGATATCACTTTGGTTTATATATTTGCGACATCATAAGAAATCCTAATGCGGAAGTGGCGTAATTGGTAGCCGCACCAGACTTAGGATCTGGCGCCGCGAGGCGTGGGGGTTCGAGTCCCTTCTTCCGCACAAAAAAACTCCCGAGCTCATAAGTTCGGGAGTTTTTTTTAGAAATTAGTTCTTAGCTACACGATTTAAACCGACCAGTCAAATGGTTTTGTACAAGGATCACATTCAAATTTTAAAACCTTGCCTAGACTTTTGGCTTTTTTCCCTTTTTTCACAAATACATACGCTAAATCTACATATTCTTCAACTTCCACTCCGCTTTCATCTCTACCTTTTACGATAACAGAATAATATTTCCCGTCAGGATATTGCTTGAAAAATACTTCGTTTACAGTAATCTTTTTCGGTGCTTGATTGTCGCAGCAGCTACACCATAAAATAACAATGGGCTCTTTCTTAAGATATGCTACTGCGGTTTCAGCTTGTTTTTGTGTTAGGGCCTGTAGTTGGTCGGCTTTTGAGAATAAGGCTGTGCATAGCAACAAAAGAAGAAAAACGGTCTTTTTCATACAAATAGTTTTAAGTTTAAAAGAATTCATCAGCAAAGACTATGCCTTTAGATACACGAAAAATAACAACAGCTTTCCTTAGGTATGAAATAGTCGGTTATTTCTTTGCCAATTCTGGGCAGCGTATTGGATTTACCCTAACAGAAAGACCCCATAAATTTATAAATTAACAACTTAAAAAACCTGTTCTCAAGATACAAACGGTATCCCTAATAGATGGTGTTAGTATCTTGAGAACAAATTAATATTTTATTTTTCCCAAACCAATGCACTTGCACCAAGAATAGCAGCATCAGCTTCTTCCAATTCACTAAAGACAAGTTTCACTTTATTCCTAAACAAAGGAAAAAGATTTCTTTCCATATGCAGCTTCGCAGGTTTTAAGATAAAATCACCAGCTTTAATTACCCCACCAAATAGGAGAATTGCTTCAGGAGATGAAAACATCACAAAATTGGCCAAGGCCTCACCCAGCTTCTGCCCCGTATATCTAAATACTTCGATGGCAATTGCATCCCCTTTCAAAGCACACTCATGAACAGTCTTCGAATTTATAGCATCTTCTGGATACTGATTTAACATCGACTCAGGAAATTCAGCTCTCATTTTTTTTGCCGTAATCGTTATTCCTGTCGCAGATGCATACGCTTCTAAACTTCCTTCAGAACCCGTGCTCCAATGCTTCCTTCCTCCAGGTTTAACAATGGTATGGCCTAATTCTCCAGCAAATCCGTCATGACCATAGATAAGCTTTCCGCCGGCGACGATACCGCTGCCGACACCTGTCCCTAGGGTAATCATAATAAAATCTTTCATTCCCCGCGCTGCACCAAAAAGCATTTCACCATAGGCTGCAGCATTAGCATCGTTGGTTATGGTACAGGGAATGTTAAACTTAGCGGTCATTAAGTCACTGAATCGAATGACACCCTTCCAAGGAAGATTGGGCGCATGGTCTATGGTTCCAGTATAATAATTCGCATCCGGAGCACCAACACCAATTCCATCAAAGCTATCTTTACCTCCAAAATTTTCAATTAAAGGAGATGCTTTTTCATACAACGCATCGATAAAATCCTCTACTGTCTCATAATCATCTGTTTTTATGCTTCCCTTTTCAAGTACTTCACCGCGATGATTGACCACCCCAAATTTCGTATTGGTCCCTCCGATATCTATTCCCAACGCTACGCGTCTTGATAAATCTATTAACGACATTTCTATTTCTTGTTTCTTAGTTCTAAAATTACTAAAAGATAATATTTTATGAGCAGTCGACAAAATCTTCTTGCCATTTTATATCTGTAGGGAACGCTATTTATGATCACGGGCAATCCGATCAAAGTTGGATCCATCCGGCATCGCTACTTTATTTTATCGCCTAGGCACAACAAATTACCAAAGGCGGCATAGTTTTAGCACGTTAAGAATAGTTTAGGCCCTATATTTATATTTTTTAGTACAACAATAAATTTATGAATAAAATATTACGATTTTTTGATCTACACCAAGGTGAAGAAAAAAAGGAAGCTGTTCTGGAAAATGTTGTCAGTAATATTTCTTTTCGCGGAGCTAATGCCTGGATTCTAGCCTGCGCGATTGTAGTGGCGTCTGTTGGATTGAACGTAAATTCTACTGCCGTCATTATAGGAGCAATGCTGATATCTCCGTTAATGGGGCCAATAGTAGGAGCTGGATTCGCCTTAGGGACTTTTGACTTTCCGTTATTAAAAAAATCGCTAAAAAATCTACTGATCGCCACATTGATCAGCTTGGTCGTATCGTTTATCTATTTTCTTTTAAGCCCCTTTAAAGAGGCACAATCTGAGTTACTAGCACGCACATCGCCGAATATTTACGATGTCATGATTGCAATCTTCGGTGGTCTGGTCGGTGTCATTGCTATTACAAGAGTGGATAAGGGCAATCCAATTCCTGGAGTAGCAATTGCAACAGCCCTGATGCCTCCGCTCTGTACCGCGGGCTATGGACTCGCAATAGGCAATTTCAGCTTTTTCGCCGGCGCATTATTCCTGTATATAATAAACTGTGTTTTTATCTGCATTTCGACCTTTGTGATTGTCAAATATTTACGATACCCCAAAACACATTATGTCGATCAGCAACGGGAAAAAAGAATTACACAAAGTATTACCATCATCACAATTATACTTGTATTGCCGAGCGTATATTTTGCCTACAATCTACTGCAAGAAAAAAAATACACAAACAAAGTAAATCAGTTCGTTCAACAGGAATTGAGCAATAAAGGTTATACGGTTATTTATGAAAAACTGGAGATGAATGGTAATCCAAAGAAATTAGAACTGGCATTCTTATCAAAAAAATTCAGCAAAAAAGAAGTTGAGTCTCTACAACACAGCATGGAAACATTTGGGATTACCAATACCACGCTGGTTATTCATCAGGACAGTTTAGACCTAAAATCGAGTATTCTTAGCGAAATCGATAAGCGTACCGCTGCTGTAAGTGAAAAAGACCTTACCATAAGAGCGCTCAATAATGAACTTACCAAATACCAATTGGCTAATCCACAACTCGATCGGGATATCTTGGTATTGTTCCCCGAGCTAAGCTCCTATAGCATTGGTATACAACAACATTACAGCAAAAAGGATAGCTTAGCCAACCTTGTCGCATTTATTTATTCTACCAAAACTCCGCTACCTCAAACACAACAGGAAAAGCTACAACAATGGCTACAAAATCATTTTCCTAAAGATAGTGTGGAAATTATACGTAAATAGACTTGAGTCAGCTCGTTCTATGCCGACGATCTGACGGTTTAAACAAGCGTAAGAGTTATGTTCAATTAGCAAAGAACGAATAGCTACGCCATGTTTTCACACGGTCTTTCTATAATTATAGATGGCTAAACCATTCAACAAAAAAGCAAATCCAATAAGATAAACAAGCTCTTTCTTCACTTCCTGAAATCCACTCCCTTTTAAGACAATTAGCCGTACAACACTGATAAAATGGGTAACTGGTGTGCATTGCGAAATCGCTCTTGCCCAAGCCGGCATACTATCTGTGCTGGTAAAAAAGCCACTCATCAGCATAAAAACCATCATAAAGAAATATGCAATGAACATGGCCTGCAATTGTGTGTCTGCAAGGGTAGAAATAAACAATCCCAACCCCAATAGTGCAATGAGGTAAACTGCAGCAAAGAGATATAAAAGCAGTAAACTTCCCTGCGGAAAAATACCATAAACAATATACATTACAATCATACCAACGGTAAAAACAATCATGCCCACAATCCAAAATGGAATTAGTTTCCCTAGGATAAACTGCCATTTTTTGATGGGCGTCACATTGATCTGCTCGATTGTTCCGATTTCCTTCTCTTTGACAATATTGAGCGCTGTAATAAATCCGCCAATCATCGTAAGCAACAAAACCAAAATACCCGGCACCATATAGTATTTGTATTCAGCCCTGGGATTATACCAATTGGAATTCGCTATTTTGACGGTTGCGACCTGCTCTGAAACACCTGTTTTAGCGGCTTTGATATTTACATCCAAACCGCTGTTAAAATCAGTAATTACACTGGTTAAATAAGCTCCACCCAAGGACGATTTTGTACCATTGATGGCATCCACTGCGATATTGACTTGCTGCGTACCTTCCCGCACCAGATTGCGCTCAAAACCTGCCGGTATCTCCAATACAAGATCAGCGTCTCCTTTTTCGATCATTTCCAATCCTACTTTATAAGATAGTGGACTACTTACGATTTTAAAGTATCCTGAAGATGCAATTTTATTGATTAAGGTTCTTGAATAAGAACTGTGGTCGTTGTCAACATAAGCAATATTGATATTCTTTACTTCAAAATTGGCTGCAAATGGCATGATGATCAGTTGAACTGTCGGCATGACAAACATCATGGCCAAGATAATTTTGTCTCTGAATATCTGCCGAAACTCTTTCTGTAATATGAATCTCAATACCTCCATTACAACCTGATTTTAAATCTTTTCAATGCAATTGACAACAACACAACTGACATCCCGGCGAGAATCAATGTTTCTTTCCAAACATAACTAAAGCCCATTCCTTTGAGCATGACAGCTTTAATGATTGCATAGTAATACCGGGATGGCACGATATGCGAAATAACCTGAAATATCCAGGGCATATTTTCCAAAGGAAACATAAAGCCAGTCAATAATAAGGTCGGCAGCATCATGCCCATCATCGCTATTAACATGGCAGTTTGCTGAGAATCGGTGACGTTAGAAATCAACAAGCCTAAAGAAAGACAGGTGATAATAAATAAAATACTCTCCGCGAAAATCAACACCAGACTTCCCCTGATCTCAACATCAAGTACAAACACCGAAAGTAGAAGAATAATGATAAAATTGACGAGTGAAAGCACGAGATATGGAATCGCTTTGGCGATGAGAACCATAATGGGTTTGAAAGGCGATACCAATAGAATTTCCATAGTCCCCAGCTCTTTTTCGCGCACAACTGCCACGGAGGTTAGGGCTGTGCTCACGATCATAAAAATCAATGCGATCACTCCAGGGATAAAATTAAGGGAACCGTTCTGCTCTTCATTATACAATTGTCGCAGTTGGGGCACAATCTGATAAGATAACGCTGTTCCGGGATTTAGGTCCTGCTGGTATGCCTTGATTATAGCCGTCAGATAATTGGTGACTATTGTGGCAGTATTCGGGTCGGAAGCATCAGCTAATAGCTGAATTTGAGCACCATCCTTTCGATATAGATCCTCCCCGAAATTGGCAGGAAAGATTATTGCACATTTGATGCTTCCATCTTTAAATCGGCTTTCTACGTCCTTATAATTTACAATTTCGTCTTTCACCTGAAAATATGAACTTGTTTTAATACGGTTTACGATTTCACTAGAGTTGACATCACGTGCATTATCCTGAATCGCAATTCCAATATTTTTAACTTCGCTACTCAATGCATAGCCAAAAAGGAGAATCTGAACGACGGGAAACCCAAAAAGGATAAGCAGTGTTCTACGATCCCTAAAAACATGATAAAACTCCTTACGAATAAAAGCGAACAACTGTTTCATATCAATCTCCCGATCTTTTAGCTCCACGTGCCAGTTGATAAAATACGTCGTCCATGGAATGGGTTTCGAACCGCTGTTTCAGATTTGTGGGACTGTCCATTGCTTCGACTTTCCCATCTACCATAATACTGATACGGTTGCAGTATTCGGCTTCATCCATATAGTGTGTTGTCACAAACACCGTGATGTTATTGGCAGCAGCCTCATAAATCATATCCCAAAACTGCCGTCGGGTAATCGGATCAACGCCTCCTGTTGGCTCGTCCAAAAAAACAATTTTAGGTCGATGGAAAATCGCTACAGAAAATGCCAACTTCTGTTTCCAGCCCAAAGGTAATTCCCCTACGAGTTTTTTTGCTTCTTTCTCTAAACCTAAGGTGTGGACCAAATCACTGCTTCGCGACTTTATGTCTGCCCTTGAAACACCATAAACACCTCCATAAAACTCAATATTTTCCAAAATAGTGAGGTTATCGTACAACGAGAACTTCTGACTCATATAACCGATATTCTTTTTGATCTGCTCCTGTTCTTTATACACATTGAAGCCAGCGACAGTTGCTTCACCCGATGTCGGGTAGGACAAACCACAAAGAATACGCATGGCCGTGGTCTTCCCCGCACCATTGGCACCAAGAAAACCAAAAATTTCGCCTTGGTCAACATCGAACGTAATTTTATCTACGGCCTTAAAATCTCCAAATTGCTTGGTCAGGTCCTTACAGACTATTGCCTTATTCTCCATCTGTAACTTGTTTGAATTCGTCCATACCATTTTGATCCTGCATCAGGCGGATAAAACTA
The DNA here is from genome assembly GCF_002337775.1 of Sphingobacterium sp. UBA1897. Taxonomy (NCBI): domain Bacteria; kingdom Pseudomonadati; phylum Bacteroidota; class Sphingobacteriia; order Sphingobacteriales; family Sphingobacteriaceae; genus Sphingobacterium; species Sphingobacterium sp. UBA1897. The sequence continues at coordinate 271,868 of NZ_DDGR01000023.1, read as the reverse complement.
TCTTCGATTGTTGCAGTTATTTTTTCAACCACGAGATGTTGTGGGTTATACTTATTTGCCAGGGCAATAATGCCTTCCCTACCATCCACTTCTGATTTTGGGGTAAGGTGCAAATATTCGCCAAATGCATAACAGCTTTCTACCGCCTGATCCGAACGGAGATCCTGGAGCAGTTTATATATATTGTCCGCTTTAACCGCATATAGTGGCTTTGGAAAACTTTTTATAATACCTGACGGTTCATCGATTGACATAATCCTTCCGCCCTGCATTAATGCAATACGATCACACAGTCGAGCTTCATCCATATAGGGTGTGGATACCACGATCGTGATCTGCTGTTCCTTGAGTTTGGTCAACATTTCCCAAAATTCCTTTCTGGATACAACATCGACACCTGTTGTCGGTTCATCCAGAAAAAGCACGTCGGGCTTATGGATCAGCGCACAGCATAAGGCCAGCTTTTGCTTCATTCCGCCAGACAATTTCCCTGCTCTACGATCGTTGAAGGGTTGTATCTGATCATAAATATCTTTGATAAGTGGATAATTTTCCTGAATGGTTGTACCAAAAACTGTCGCAAAGAAAGTAAGATTCTCCTTTACCGTCAGGTCCTGGTATAATGAAAAACGTCCTGGCATATACCCTACCCGATTGCGTATCTGTTGATATTCGCTGACAACATCAAATCCCTCTACAGCAGCAGTACCGCTATCCGCAAGCAGTAAAGTGGTTAGTATTCGGAAAATTGATGTTTTACCGGCGCCATCAGGCCCTATAAGCCCAAACAACTCACCTTTCTTTACCTCAAAAGAAACGTCATCTACGGCTCTAACATTACCGTAGGTTTTGACCATATTTTCTACACTGACAGCGATCATAATAACTTACTTTGACCAAAGGACCTCACCATACATCCCTATTTTTAAATAACCATCATTTTTCACACTTACTTTGATCGCATAAACAAGATTAGCGCGCTCATCTTTAGTCTGAATTGTCTTTGGTGAAAACTCAGATTTATCTGAAATCCATGTGATTGTTGCGGGATATTCCTTATAATTCTCCTTGCCGTCATCAATGCGCACAGTCACCTGCTGTCCGACTTTTATCTGTGGCAACTGAATTCCGGTAATATAAGCCCTCAAATAAAGCTTCGCCGTGTTGGCAATTTTATATAAAGGCTTACCGACGACCTGCAATTCACCCTGTAGTGCATAGTTTACCAAAACTGTCCCACCAATAGGATTAATCACCTGTCCCTTATTGATCTGTTCCTGAATCTGTGCAGCAGATTTCTCTAACGGATTTTTCTCGCTTAGGATACTCCGATTTTGAGTATTTGTATTGTATGTATTGAAGGTGAGTTGTTGCTTGGTCACGGCTATTTGTTTCCGCAATTGATCGATTGCCGCATTGATGTCATCGAGCTGTTTACGTGTTGCGGCATCTGATTTTACCAGATTTTCCGTCCGGGTCCTTTCGTACAGCTGTTGTTTTAATTGCGCTTCCTGAACGACCAGTTGGCGCCGTACCAGTTCAACCTGATCCCTGGGATTCACCGTCTTTTGAGCTAAAGCTTCGATACTTGCCTGCACTTGTTCTTTTTGCAATTCAGCAGTACGGACATCTATTTTTCCGACAGTATCTCCAGGTTTCAATTGCTTTCCTTCTTCAACAGCATATTGCATCAATATTCCGTTTTGCTGCGCAGAGACAATCACTTCATCAGCCTCAAAGTTCCCGGAAGCGTCATATTCATTATGTTGCTTACAACCACTAAGCAAAGAGAGCGCAGTAATAAATACAATTAATCTTTTCATTTTTTGATGTTTACAGTTAATTCCCGGCTATAAATTTTAAATTATAGATCGCTTGTAACAATTGGATTTCGTGCAATATCTTGAGCTGCTTGGCCAAATGTTCGGCATTTAATTTTTGAATATACTCATGGGTCGTGATCACTCCATTGCTCAACTGCGCCTCAGCAGATTGAGTTACCGATGTCCGCAAGGCAATCGCAGCATCATCCTGTCGAATCAAGATGGTATATTTATTGACCTGCTCATCCTGTTGGCTCAGGTCAACTTTGGCATTCAACAAAAATGTCTCCTTATCGGCATCAATAGACTGACGATTGAGCTGAAGGATATTTCGTTTGTTCGACAGTGAATAAAAGCTACTTAGCGACCAAGAAAAACGCAGCCCTGTAACGTACCAGGGACCAAATTTGTTTTCAATGATATTGAGGGTTGGCCTTCCGTATGCCCCTTGAAAAAAACCACTTACCTGTGGAAGATAATCGGATTTCAGTTGTTTTTCCTGTTGGTCAACGATGTTTTTTTGTAAATCAAAAGCTTTTAATTCAGGTCTGTTAATGGCGGAAAGCGTATACTGAGCAGTAGGCAATTCCAATTGCATGGATTCGGGCAGCTTCTTTCCTATAAAGAGCGAAAGCATATTTAAATATGCTGTACGATTAGATGTATATTCTATGGTCTGCATTTCTATATTCAATACTTCAGCTTTCAGCTCTTCCACATTACTACGAAATGCCACCCCATTGTCAAAAGCAGCCTCAGCTTTTTGTACCTGAGTCTGTAAGTTAGCCTTGTTTAACTCGTTCTGCTTCAATTGGGCATCGATTAATAAAATAGCAAAATAAAGACTATTGATACGTTGATTGATCCCATAGAGACTGGATACTAAGGTCTGCTCCTCCAGTGCCGTATTTGCAGCGATTAAATCCTTCTGTATTTTTGTATTGCCAGCATCGTAAATGAGCTGACTAATTTCACCCTGTATTTTATACTGATCTTTACTGATAGAAGGCAAGGAAATACCCGGCAATGAACCCACAGCATCCGCAAAACTTACTGTTTGGGATTGATAGGTTGCCTGACCTGAGAAGCTGATTTGGGGGAGAAACCTTTTATTGGCATTTTGGATGGTATACTCACCCGTTTTGGTTATCAGATCCATTTTTTTAATTGCTGGATAATTTGCTTTGGCAAGAGAGTAACAACGCTCCAAAGTAAGCGCTTCTCCTTGTGCAGTTGCCCTATTTGCAAAATGCAACAGGATCAATAAAAGAATAACATGCGTTAAATAACAATACTTCATAACTGCGTTGTTCATATATTGTGGCATTATTTTTTAATCTTTAGATTTAATCATTTGATTAAGTTTGAGACAAAAAAATTATTTTGCTTTCATCATCGCTCCTATCCATATCGGTATAAGCTTCTTACGCTCAATCATAAGTGTATTAAACTGTTCGATATCGAGATCTTGTACCCCCATAATCAAAGGCTTTGCGATAAAAGGAAACACAACCAACCCTAGTAAATTCATTAAAAAATGTAAAGGATGTGGCTCCATAATAAAGCCCTGTGTTACGGCTTCATGATGCTGTTTAAAAAAAACAGAATTGTTTAGCAATTGTTTGATTGGCAACTTTTCGAGGAGTTCCTGAGGATTGTTTCTGATTTCCGAAATCAAAAAAGTAGGCACCTCCGGTTCTCTGATGATAAAATCGATATATCTATTGGCTATCAATTCAACTTTACTTTCAAGATTGGTTGTTTCATCATTAAGGATAACAGCCATACTCTGTACGAAAGCCGAAAAGGTTTCAAACATAATAATTTCAAAAAGCTTCTCTTTGCTCCGAAAATAATAATTGAGCAAAGCAAGATTGATCCCTGCTTCTTCGGCAATATCCCTTGTCCTGGTTGCTGAAAAGCCTTTTTTATAGAATACCACCCTCGCCGCTTCCTTAATTTTCGTTTCCGTCGACAGATCTATTTTTTTCTCTTTCATCCCGATTAAACTTCTTTGTATTATGCAAAGATAGAAAAAAGAATCAAAAACAAACAATTGTTTTAATCAAATGATTAAAACAAAACAATAAACGTATTTAGATGATAATCAATGTAAATAAACAACAAAAAAAGAATCCGTTCCGCAACATGCAAGCAATAAAGCAAGCAATAAAGCAAGCAAATGATAGGCAGTAGCAAACAGTCAGGACAAATTATTTGCAGCTTTTATTCTTTGGTGGACCTGGCGCAGTCGTTAGCTTTTGATAATCCCTACTGTTTTAGAAGAGCTGCATCTCTTATAAAGATTTCAACCCTGCTCCGATCTTTCTCATTTAATTTGACATAACCTTTTACAATAACAGGATTCTCTTTTAACCACACTTTATTGTTGTCGCTCAGCGTAACCTCCACCATGGGTGGAATACCATTTTGTCCACAAAACATACATTGCTGCACTGGCAAGACCGACAAAAGGAACCTATTATGGCGAAGGCCGGCCTTTAACGGTACCATATAGCCTTGCAACTCTACCATTGTTCCATCCAGTTTCGACAGCTTACTCGGAAAATAGGGGGTGTAAACCGTCTTGCCATTAACCTTGTTCACTTTATAGAGCATGGTGTCAAAGGTTTTCCAAACCTCATTCATCAAGGGCTTATGATCGACCAAATGTTGTGATTCCGTTACCCCTTGAGAAAAGACTGGATTAGTTTTACCTTCTGCAACAACAAACAAAAAAACCAGAATAAATTGCTTAAACATAACGTATTAAAGATTTGTCTATCAAATATAGTTAAAAACATCAAAAGCAACTATATTGCATTTGATGTTTTTTAACTATATTTATAACGCGAATAGCGCTATGAAATGGCAACTCCATTTGACAATAGACAAGAGGTATAATCAGTACGATTTGATAAAAATTAATTTATGAACACATTATTAAAAAAAGATACAGCATCCAATCCGGAAGATTTAGGAGACCACCACATGATGACTTCAATGGATACTCCCCTGCGACCCGATGCATTTGATCGAACAGACGAAGAAAAAATCAGCAAGATATCTCAACTTTTTAAGGGCATTATGTTTGAACTTGGCCTCGACCTCCAAGATGACAGTCTGAGCGGAACGCCCCATCGTGTAGCAAAAATGTATATCAACGAATTGTTCTATGGCCTTAACCCGGTTAACAAGCCCAAGCTGTCCACCTTCGAAAATCGCTATGGCTACAATAAGCTATTGATGGAAAAAGACATACGGGTAAATTCAGCCTGTGAACATCATTTTTTACCAATCGTAGGGCGGGCACATATAGGCTATATCCCCAAAGACCGCGTAATAGGACTGTCAAAAATAAACCGTATTGTAGACTACTATGCGCATCGACCACAGGTGCAGGAACGCCTTACTTTACAGATTTACAATGAGCTCAGATCCACCTTAGCAACAGATGATATCATTGTTGTGATTGATGCCGATCATCTCTGTGTCTCCGCTCGGGGTGTCAAAGACACTAGCAGTAGTACAACAACACTGGAATACAGCGGTATATTCTTATCAGAAAGTAAACGAAACGAATTTTTCAATTTATTGAAATAAGATCTGCCTTTCCCCAACTTTCGTTGGGATAATAACAGAAGCAGATTAAATGTATAATCATCGCAAATGAATACAGCTCATGCTCGTCCAGTAACCATTTTAACTGGCTTTTTAGGTGCAGGAAAAACGACTTTTCTAAATGCCTTAATGAAATCCTATCCGAAAAAACGTTTTGCTATCATTGAAAATGAGATAGGACAACTAAATATAGATAGTTCCTTGCTCAATGAAAACTATGGACAATTGGTAGCGCTCCAAGAGGGGTGCATCTGTTGTACGCTGAACGATGAACTTTACACCGCACTCGAATCGCTCTATCAAAAACAAGACAGCTTTGATGAACTCGTTATTGAATGTACAGGTCTTGCCATACCCGATGCTATAACAGAACCTTTTACAAGGCATCCAGTGTTTAAGAGCTACTTCCCATTAAAAAAGATTATTTGCTTGGTTGATGCTGCACTTATTGAAGATCAGATCAAGGAAAGGGATGAAGTGTTACGGCAAATCACAGCTGCCGACGTCATTGTCATTAACAAAACCGAAGCGGTACATTCAGCATATTTGAGCTATTTAAGCAACTACTTAGCACATGTAAACCCATTAGCGAAAACTCTCCAGTCAACAGTAACGGAGGGGTTTCCTTTCGAAATAATTGAGGAAATAAAGTACACAAAAAAAATAGAAGCCTTTTCTTTTCTGAAGAACGTTAATCTAAGCAGTTCACTGATACTTGGCAAATCAAGTCTGGCAAAACAACATCTGAGCGATATTGCAACGCGCGTCTATACTTTTGCTGAAGAATTTAATTTCGTAAACCTATTTCTCGGTTTGAGCAAACTCGTCGGCAAATATCCAAACAAAATTTACCGAATGAAGGGAATTGGTTATAAAAAAGATGAAAACAAAAAAATCATTATACAGACCGTCGGTTCACGTGTCGATATGGACTATGGTAACCATTGGAAAAAGGATGAAAGAAAAATGAATACACTGGTATTTATTGGAAAAGAGCTTGATAGTCTCTCCATACAAGATCTCCTGATACGTATGTTGACCATCAAAGAGAAGCAATAAACGATTTATAGAAACAATTGTCTACGTAAAAAGACCTCTCGGACACAAATCCAAGAGGTCTTTCCATAACTAATTACGCTTACTTTGTATTTTATTTAATAAGCCAAATAATGTCATTTTGGGTATCTGATCCATTAAACTGACGTTGCAAAGCTTCTTTCAAGTAAGTTTCGTTGGTACTGTATTCGGCCTTAGGGTATGCCCACCGTTTCGGTATCTGGTTATTATTGGCATTCGAAGGTCCTATATCAAAAACTGGCACTCCTGTCCGGCGCTGCTCAAAAAATGCCTGTTTTCCTGAGTTTTCAAAAAATGCCACATACTTTTGTGTTAGGATCTGCTTTAACCCTTCCATATTGTTCCCTTTGTAAGGATTTGCCTGTAAGAACAAATTGATCTTGTCTTGAGAAATTCCGTAGAACAGCATCGACTGACTTATCCCTGACTGAAATCTTACCGCAGCATCTCCGCTAGCCCAACCGCGATTGATACCTTCTGCCAGGGCAAATTGGACTTCGGAGGCACCAAGTTGAATAGACGGAACCCCAGACGGCGAAGCGAGCCAATAATCGAAATTGATCATAGATAGCTGTCCATCCGCAGCTTGTTTTAGCAAGGTACTCTGTAGGTCGCCTGTTTTCCCGCCATTGTATGCGTCGAAGGGGCGCGTAGGATCAGAAGGCATCGCCGAAGCCGGCAGTGCCTGAATCAACAATCTTGGGTCCTGTAAAGTCTTTAAAATATTCAGGTAGGTTGCTCCCAATGTGTTGCGCACATCCTTTTTTATAATCACACCGTCTGTTGGCCACAGCGGATAGGTGTTAATATTATTGTAAAGGAGTTGAAAATTATCCCGATTTTCAAGAATCAGTGGGTATTTGGTTGGATTCGCCAAAACTTCAGCAAAGCGTTCCTTCACCCGCAATGCGGGACTATCATCGGCACGTTTGCTGAGGCTAATTAAAACACGTAGCTTAAATGAGTTGACCAGTTTCTGCCACTGCTCAGGCTTGCCATTGTAAAAGAAATCGCCATCTAATGTATTGCCTTTTTCTTTTAGATTTGCCAGTTCATTATTCGCCTCCTCAAGCCAGCTAAGCACCTGCTGGTATACCTCCAACTGGGTATTGTATTTGGGCGCAAAATTGCCCGCTGATTCACCTTGCAGAGCCTCTGTCAATGGAATATCACCAAACATTTCCGTCGTTCGGGCAAAGAAATAAGCCTTGAAAAATTTGGCCATGGTCATATAAGCAGCACTCAATTCAGGAGTTTTTGCAGCTTCGATTTCCATACGGTACACATCACGCAATATACCATAGGGCGTTTCGAAAGATCCTGTAGTCCATCCATAAGGCTGCCCCGCATAATAGGCCTCATTTTGTGTCATGTACTGATTATGTCGATGATCTTCACTCCATGGCGCATCATAGGAACGCATGAGTATTCCTGTAAACAAAAGTTTTGGAGCAGGATTATATACTGCCGCAGGGTCTTTTTGTAGATCCGTTATCTTTTTACAGGAACTGAAAGAGCACCCGAACAGGAGAAGAATGAGAGTGGATTTAAAGTACTTCATTTTTAAAAATTTTGACTAAGTTTTTAGAAGGTTGCGTTAAGATTTAGACCAAAGCTCTTTACTGATGGTGTCTGGTAGTCTGAGCTAGCACTGGTGAATTGGTCCAAATCCATATTTTGGGTACCTTTTCCAGTGAAATACAACAAATTCCTACCGACCACTGAAACACTTGCACTGCGGAAGAATCTGGAATTTTTCAGCAAGTTGGCAGGTACATTATAACTGAAAACGATCTCCCGCAATTTGACAAAGGTTCGGCTTTTGGCTGTAATTGGTCCCGACTGATAGTAATTAGTGGCCCAATTTTGCCACAACACAGAAATATCATTTGGGGCAAATTCTCTTGTATCGGAGATTATCTTACCATCCTGATCTGTATTGAGCTGCCCCTTGACTATTTTTAAACCATTGGTCATGACAGTTCCTTTATAATCTTTGACATCCCTATTTTCCCAGTCCTTTAGACGATATTCATTTGCTGATTCGGGATGTGTTCCTGATCCCCATTGTTTGGCATCCTGCACATTTTTTATTAAACCACCAAAGCGGCCATCGACAAGAAAACTAAAACTGAAATCACGGTATCGGAAACTATTGCTGATACTGGCCGTAAATTTATTATCGCTATAACCTATTCTGCTCACATAAGGATTGTAAGCTGGTAAACCGTTTGTACCCACAATTGGCATTCCTTTTTCATCACGCTGAAAATCATTCACGTAATATCCGTCCCATCGCTCACCAACACGAACATTCCCAGAACGCGTTTGATGCCCATCGATGTCATGTAGCCAGGCATGATTTGTTGATGCATTGACCATTACATTCCAGCTAAAATCTTTCTGTTGAATCAAAGTCCCATCGATACTCAGCTCGATACCTTTACGCAATAAAGTCAACCCATTGGTTTGTCTGGCTCTTACACCCGAAGTAACCGACGTAGCCAATTCGATAATCCGGGGACCTTCCAGGTTTCTAAAAAAAGCAAAATCGAAACCCAGACGGTTGTTAAATAAACGAGTTTCCAAACCTATTTCCGCCGTCTTCACACGCTCTGCCACGAGATCCGGGTTAGGTAATACATCAGTATATGTTACGCCGGTCATTGAATTGGCCCAACGACCATAATTACTGTATGCCGGCAAAAGTTTATAAATATCGTACTGGGCCGATTCATTGACGAAATCACTCGCAACGTTAGCGTATGCTCCACGGATTTTTAATGCGGAAATAACCTTAGGCAAAGTGACCATCTGTGAAATCACAGCGCTTAGTGAAGCCGATGGGTAGAAGTAGGTGTTATTCTTTACCGGCATCGTCGAAGATTTATCAAATCGCCCCGTTAGATTTAAGAATAACATGCTTTTATAGTCTATATCCATGAATCCATAAACACTTCCGACCTGGCGCAGGGCGCGATCGTTAGTAGACACCGTGGGCATGATCGAATTGCTTAAGTCATAAACACCGGGCACAGTCAATCCACGATCTGTACGTGCAAACAGCGATTTGACACTGACGGTTCTTAAATTACCAAAAACTGAGCCTGAGAAGCCTATGTCCTCGGCGATACGATTTTGGTATTTTAAGGAGACCTCTGTATTATTTTCCCAAAAAGTATCATAGGTTTCCTGATAACCTCCAACACGGCTTCCACCGATATTATAATTATATAAGTTGGCAGAAATTGGAATTTTAATCGTTCTATTCCTATTCCAGGTACTAGCACTTGTACGTGCATTTAATGACAATTTATCATTAAGCTTGTAATTAGCCGACACGTAACCGTAGATATCATCCTTATCATAAGTCCTCAAATTTTCATAAGCCGTCATCCAAGGATTGTCATAAATGGTGTATTCACGATTGTACTGCTGTACATTTTCTTTCCCAGGCTGCCAATAGTTGCGAAGATCATCAATATCATAATCTGCCGCTCCCCACAATGTAAGAATGTATATAGGACTATTTGGTCCATAAGCAATATTTGGATAATTTGGTGAATACTGCTTATTGTAATTTATGCTCGCATCGAAACGGAGCTTACTACCAGCGTTAATGCCTCCGGTAAGATTTATATTGGTGCTTCCCAATTTAGTGTTAGGCGTAGTTCCCCGTTGAAACATCTGAGACGCAGATAAGCGTAGATCACCATGATCATTTTTGGTCGATATAGCAATATTGTTTGTACTCAAAAGACCATTCTGAAGAAATTTCTTCAAATTATCTTTTCCTCTGGCCTCCCAAGGTAAGGGAATAAGCTGTCCTGTTTTGGGATCTATCGGACTGTTATATTGCGGAATAAGCTGTCCTTCAAATCGGGGTCCCCAAATATTGTAATCGTTGTCATTGATTCCACCCCCACGACCATCTTTAAAAGCATATTGATAATTTGAACCCGGGCCATATTCGGTTTGAATTTTTGGTATCGCATTATACCCCGTCTGCAATTGTGTACTTGAGTTAAATTCAACCTGGAAACCTTTATCCTGTGATTTTGCTCGTTTTGTCGTTATCACAATCGCTCCATTTTGACCTCTGTTCCCATATAATGCCGCAGCATTTGCCCCTTTTAAGACAGAATAGGATTCGATATCATCCGGACTAAGATTCCATGAATCGGTATTAATCGGCATGCCATCGACCACAATAAGAATATTGCTCCGACCACGTAACGTGATACCCGGGTCTCCAAATAAGTTCGTACTCGGTGTAATTGTTAAGCCTGACACACGTCCAGCTAAACCAGAAATAGCATTTGGTTCCCGAGCTTTAACCATGTCTTTGCCTTTTATTTCCTGCACTGAATAGCCAATAGCCTGCTTTTCTTTTTTGATACCAAGCGCAGTTACAACCACCTCATTGAGGGATTGTTGGTTCGGTATAAGCGAAATAACGGATGAAGATTGATTACCAACAATGAAAACCTTGGGAAGATACCCCATGTAGCCAATTCTTAGCGTATCACCGATATGTACGTCAATCACAAACTTACCGGAATGATCCGATGAAACAAGCTTAGCTAAATGAGAATTACGAATTGTTGCGCCATGAATAGCGCCTTGACTCAATGAATCGACCAGTCTCCCCTGGAACGATCGGGTCTGGCTAACCCCCTGTGCAGCCAGCATGGCCAATGACAATGTTAGGCCAGTAACTTTAGGTGAAATTGAATAGGATAGTTTGAACATAATCGCTTACTTATAGATGAAAATGTAAGCAATATTAAACATCGTTTATTAATACTAAACTAAATTCATATTAAGTTTAGTATTTCCATATTAAGTTTAGTATTTCTTCTTACCCTAAAACTGCTTAGCTAAGTCAGATAGTGGAGCGTTCACCAACACATCAAAGGATATACTTTAAAAAGTATATGCATGTTATTCGTTAGCAAACGAATAACATGTTAATTTACCCGATTAGTTTAATAAAATGACAGATAATGATCAAATTTACTTGTTGCTGAATTAGAATTTTCCGTCATTTGTGTAAATGATTTTTTTAGCTTTAAAAAAATCACAGCTAATTATTGACATGGCTGCTACAAATCGAATTACACGGAGCAAATAACATAACCTATTTTATCCGTAATTTGTGCGTACTCCCAGATTGAATTATTGAAAATCATACAACATTAAAACAACAATGAAAAAATTAACACTCGCCCTAATTTTCTTGGCTGGAGTCTACACACAGCATGCGGAAGCACAGACAGCAGGTACAGGACCCGACAAAGGACTTGATCTGAGCTTAATGGACAAATCTGTACGTCCACAGGATGACTTTTACAACTACGTAAGCGGAACCTGGATGAAAACGGCTAAAATTCCTTCCGACAAACCCACTTGGGGAAGCTTCAATAAATTGGCAGAAGATACGGACAACAATTCGATGAAAATTCTGAACTCACTTTTAAAAGATAAATTTCCTGAAGGAAGTGAGGGAAAAAAAATACAGGACCTGTACGCTTCTTACATGAACTTAAAGAAAAGAAATGCAGACGGTATTAAGCCGATTCAGGGAAATTTAAACAAAATTGACGCGATTAAAAACCTAAAAGATCTTCAGAATTATTTAACTTCCGTAACAAAAGAAGGTGAGAATAATTTCTATGGCTGGGGTGTCTACGCTGATTTAAAAGATTCAAAAATGAACGCGGTCTACTTAGGAGATGCCTCCTTAGGGCTAGGAAGAGATTATTATCAGAAAGAAAATGAAAAAAATACCGAAGCTATTGCCGAGTATCAAAAATATGTAGCTTCCATGTTAACAGAATTGGGCTATAAAAATGCTGATGCTGCCGCAAAAGGAATCGTTGACTACGAAAAAAGCATTGCGAAGACCTACTTGACCAATGAACAAAGCCGTGATAATACGTTACAGTACAATCCACAGACCATGGCAGAGTTAACCGCCTTGGTTAAAAATGTAAATCTACCTGAGTACCTTAAAAAAGTAGGTGTCAATACAGAAAAAGTAATCATTGGGGAATTAGGTTATTACAAGAACTTCGATAAATTGGTCAGTGCACAAAACCTTCCTGTTATTAAAGATTACTTAAAATTCCATATGATCAACGGTAGTGCCTCTTATTTAAGCGAAAAATTAGGAGACATGCGATTTGCTTTTTATGGTAAGTATTTAAGAGGTCAACAAGAACAAAGAGCATTAAATAAAAGAGGATTTGAACTGATCAATTCCACATTAGGTGAAGCTTTCGGAAAATTATATGTCGAAAAATATTTTCCAGCTGAGGCTAAAGCACAAATGGTCGAATTGATCGACTATTTAAAGAAAAGTTTTGCAGTCCATATCAACGATTTAAGCTGGATGTCTTCGGCTACAAAAGGAAAAGCGCTTGAAAAATTAAACAAATTTACTGTAAAAGTTGCCTATCCGGACAAATGGAAAGATTATTCTAAATTGAGTATTCTATCTGAAAATAAAGGCGGCAATCTGTATGCTAACCTCCAAAATATCACCACATGGCGATATGAAAAGGATCTGGCTAAAATTGGTAAGGCTGTTGACAAATCAGAATGGGGAATGACTCCACAAACAGTAAATGCCTATTACAATCCCGTAAACAATGAGATCGTGTTTCCGGCAGCTATTCTTCAACCGCCATTTTTCAACCCACAAGCCGACGCAGCTGTCAATTTCGGTGGTATAGGTGCGGTAATTGGCCACGAAATGAGCCACGGATTTGACGATTCGGGCGCACAATTTGATGCGGACGGAAACTTGGTAGACTGGTGGACACCAGAAGATAAAGCCAATTTTGAAAAAGCAACAAAAACACTCGCAGCTCAATACGATAAATATGAACCTGTAAAAGGCACTTTCGTCAACGGAACATTTACAAACGGTGAAAATATCGCGGATTTAGGAGGTGTAAACATTGCTTACGATGCACTTCAACTATATTTAAAAGATAAGGGAAACCCAGGTGAAATAAGTGGATACACGCAAGATCAACGCTTTTTCCTAAGCTGGGCAACTGTATGGAGAACCCTATCCAGTGAAAAATATATGGTCAACCAAGTTAAAACTGATCCACACTCTCCAGGATATTTCAGAAGTTTTGGTCCATTGATCAATGTTGACGCTTTTTATAAAGCTTTCGATGTTAAACAAGGAGACAAACTGTACAAGTCACCGGAAGAAAGAATCAAAATCTGGTAATAAGCATTTTACAGGAGCTGTCTCAAAAAAGGCAGCTCCTGTAATTTTCTTTAATCCAACATCTATTTCTTTTGTGCACCAACCAACCAACCAACCAA